>JBPCIT010000215.1:0-5367 GCA_051006015.1 Longimicrobiaceae bacterium | reverse complement strand
GCGGCGGTCCTCCATACCACCGGTCTGGTAGCGGCGCCGGATCCCGCAGCCGCTGTCGAGCAGGCGGTGCGGACCACGAAGCGTCAAGGCCCCGGCCCCAGTTAAATCGGCGGACGCTCGGCGCACGAGCAGCCCCGCCGAAGGGTGTACAGCATCTCCTCCGGCACGCCGCACGACGAACTGCACGGCATGATCACTCCATCGGACCTGCACTACGAGCGGCACCACGGCGGCGTACCGGAGATCGACCCGGCGCAATACACGCTGCTGATCCACGGGGTGGTCGAGCGGCCGATGATCTTCACGCTGGACGACCTCAAGCGCTTCCCGGCCGAGTCCCGCATCTGCTTCCTGGAGTGCTCCGGCAACTACTGGAAGAACGCCCCGCCGGAGGCGGCCCCTCGCGGGCTGGCGCCTCTGACCAGCCAGAGCGATTGGACCGGCGTGCCGCTCCATGTCCTCTTCCGCGAGGTCGGAGTCAAACCCGGGGCGACCTGGCTGCTGGCCGAGGGGCAGGATGCCGCGCTGATGGCGCGCAGCATCCTCATGGAGAAGGCGCTGGACGACGCCATGATCGCCTACGCGCGGAACGGCGAGGCGATCCTGCCCGAGAACGGCTATCCGGCGCGGCTGCTGCTGCCGGGCTGGGAGGGAAATACGAGCGTGAAGTGGCTGCGCCGGATCGAGCTCGGCACCGCGCCGTTCATGACCCGGCAGGAGACGGCGCGCTACACGGAACCGCTGGGGGACGGCACGTCGCGGCAGTTCAGCTTCGTGATGGATGCGCGCTCACTGATTACCTATCCCGGGCATCCCAAAGTGATCCGGCCCGGCTGGGTCGAGATCCGGGGCATCGCCTGGAGTGGCCGCGGCGCTGTCGATCAGGTCGAGATCAGCACCAATGGCGGGCGGAGCTGGGAGGTTGCCCGGCTGCAGGCGCCGGTGCTGCCCAAGGCGCACACCCGCTTCTGCCACCTGTGGGAGTGGGACGGCCGGCCAACGCAGTTCATGAGCCGCGTGGTCGACGAAACCGGGTATGTGCAACCGACGCAGGCCGAGTGGATCGCCGCACGCTGGCCCGCCGCTGGGCCGTACCACACGAACGCGATCGTGCCCGACATGTGGACGCAGAGGGGCGGGTATGCACGGACATGGAGCCGTGGGGATGATGATGCGAACATGGAAGATCCGGTCGCGCGTGCTCCCACTCTGCCTCGCGAGCATGCCTCTCCTCTTCGCGGCTTGCAGCCCTGCGCCGGCCGAGAGGGGAGTGGAGGTGCCGGGCCAGGCGTTCATCGGCGGCGAGACCCGGTGGACAGGGCTGGACGCCGAAGCGCTGCCGCAGCGCTTCGGCCACGGCCGGGCCGCGACGGCGGCCGAGATCGCCGCGCTGGACATCGACGTCTCACCGGACGGAACGGGGCTGCCGCTCGGGCAGGGCACCGGCGCCGGGGGCGCAGCGGTCTACGCGGCGAAGTGAGCTGCCTGTCACGGCGCCGAGGGCGAGGGCGTACAGGGGGTGGGAGACCAACTGGTAGGGCGGGAGCCGATCGATTCCACGGGCTGGAACCGTACCATTGGCAACTACTGGCCCTACGCGACCTCCGTCTTCGACTACATCCGCCGCGCGATGCCCTTCGACCGCCCCGGCTCGCTGACGGACGAGGAGGTCTACGCGCTCACCGCTTACCTGCTGCACCTCAACGAGATCATCCCCGCCGACGCGGTGATGAACGCGCAGACCTTGCCGCAGGTGCGGATGCCCGCCCGCGGCCGGTTCGTGCTCGACGACCGCGAAGGCAGCACCCGGGTGCGGTAGCATGAGCCCGGACGAGCAAACCGATGGCGATGTTCAGGCTGGATCGGAGTTCATATCGGCGGAGCACCCCCCCTCAACCTGCGCCGCGCGCCCCCCTCTCCCCCCGGTGGCGGGGGAGAGGGGGATTCTGCCGGGCGCTGCTAACTCCACACTGAATTGTGCACCGCAATGACGTCGTGTTGCAGTCGCTTCCTGGCTGCCGCTCGTTCAATCCCTTGCCGACATCATCCATGCGCTACCTCACCCTGTGCCTTCTCCTGCTCGCCGCCGCGTTCCCGCTCCACGCGCAGGATCTGGCTCGCTACTCCGCGCTCGCCAACGAGGTCTGGGGACTGGCCGAGCAGAAGCAATACCGGGAAGCCGCCCGCAAGTACGAGGGAGCCTTCGCGGCGGCGAACGGAGTGGGGCGGATGGTGGACCGCTTCAACGCGGCGTGCTCGTGGTCGCTGGCCGGCGCCGCCGACGAGGCCTTCCGCCATCTGGAGCCGCTCGCCGCCAACGATCTCTTCACCCGCATCGACTGGATCACCACCGACGAGGACCTGCGCCCGCTGCACGACGATCCGCGTTGGACACCCGTGGTTGCCGCCGTGCGGATCCACGCCGAGCGCGCGGAGGCGAGCCGCAGGCACGTCGGCTCCTTCCACTACACGCGCATGATGCTGCTCTTCAACGCGAACACGGAGGCGCTCAACCGGCGGTTGCCGCCGGGCTGGGTGGTAAGCAGCGAGGGCACCAACATCGTCATCGGCCTTTGCGACGTCTGGGCGAGCCACGGCGCCGACGGCCGGCTCGCCGCCAATTCGCAGGTCAAGTACATCCCCTTCAACGGCGGTGCCTGGAACACCGCCACCGGCGAATCCATCAACGTCCGCTACACCGAGTACGCCGACCACCCGCAGCGCCTGGTCGCCGCCGCGCCCGAGGACGTCGCCAACGGCGACGTGGTGCCGTCACGGATCATCCGGCAGAGCCGCATCGAGCACTCGGACTCGCTGGGTGATGTCTACCACGAATACTGGCGCATCGAGCCGGAGGGCGGCGGGTGCTGGAATTGAGGGCGTCGTTCACCCACCGCGTCTCGTGGTCCACGGCCACCAGCGCCATGGACGTGGTCTACGCCGGGAACCCGTTGCGGCGGGTGCACCTGCGCAACGAGGAGATGCACAACATCATCACGCGTGCGGGAGGCGAGAGCCACCTTGTGGACTTCGAGTTCAGGATCGATCTGCCGGGATGGCGGGATGTCTTCGACGGAACCGAGAAGCTGCTCTCGGTGCGCTTCATCCCGACCTCGAAGCGCGACGTGTTCGTCTACGACCATGAGTAGGAGATCATCTCCGAATCGCGCGGCGCTCACGCTGCTGCTCGCGGCGCTGCTGGCGGGCTGCGGCCCGGCCCTGCAGGCGGCGGACAGCGCACCCTCCGCTCCTGCTCCACCGGCCACGCCGGTCGAAGACCTGTCCCCGGCGCGCCCGCTGGTGGATGCCGCGGAGGCGGTCGCGCGCGGTCTCAGCGCCGCGGGCGTGGACAGCGCGCTGGTGCTGCTGCGCCGCGCTGTGGAGGTCGATCCGCGCTACGAGCGCGCGGTGGACAACCTGGCGTGGCTGCACCGCTTCCGCGCCGTCCGCTTCGGCGACATCCCGGCGGCGTACGATTCCGCCGTGGCGCACGCGGAGCGGCTGGTCGCGCTGAACCCGGTGCGCGGCTGGTACGCGCTCGGCCGCGTCTACTGGGCGCGGGGCGAGCACGCGCTGGCGGAGGAGGCCCTGCAGTGCTCGCTCACGCTGGATCAGGATTACCTGCCCGCTTACCTCCACCTGGGCAACCTGTACTTCGACCTCGGGCGGCACCACCTGGGGATTCCCCTGCAGCGCCGAGCCGCCCAGGCCGACCCGCAGAGCCGCCACGCCCGCAACCTGTACGGCTTCTCGTACTTCCACCTCAGGCTTCCGGAACTCGCCGTCCAGCCGTTCGACGAGGCCACCGCCCTGCAGCGTGACCAGTACAACGTCGGCGGTCAGCTCGCCATTCGCATGATGCGAGGCGACTTCGCCGACGCGATCGCCTACACGGATAGCGTCTCGCGCGCCGATCCGGAGCCCGCCTACACCTGGGCGCGGGCTGGCGAGGCCCATTATCATGGCCGGCAACGCCGCGGAGGCGGAGCGCTTCCTGGCCGGCGCGCTGGAGCGGGACTCCGCGAGCACGAACCTCTACACCTGGAAATCCACCGCCCTGCCGCTGGCCTACCTCTATGTGAATAGCGGTCGCACAGTGGAAGCTGCTCCGCTGATCGCGCACAGCTACGCGCACGCGGACCAGCTGCTGAAGATCGGGCAGGAGCCGTGGAACGCCTACTATCAGTACGCCGCCCTGGCCCTGCTCCAGGGCGACCGCGCCGGGGCGGTCCGCTGCCTGCGCGCCGCCCGCCTCTGTTGCGGCCCCCGCGCCCGGCTCCTCCGCCGTCGCCGTGGCGGACACCGCCCCGCCCCCCATCACCTTTCGCGGCGTGGATCACTTCATGTGGGTGGTGCGGAACCTCGACGCCGCGCCGACCTTCTTCCGCGATTCGCTGGGCTTCGCGTTCAACGCCACGCGTAACGACATGAGCGGGATCGAGAACTTCCTGATCTGGTTCGAGGACGAGACCTACCTGGAGCCGCTCGCCACCACCTGGGCCGATGATCCCCAAGCGCTGCTGATCCGCCACTTCGGGCAGACCCACGAGGGTGCGTGGCAGATCGGGTTCAACGCCGAGCCGCTGGACAGGTACGCGGAATGGATGCGAGCCCGCGGGTACGTGGTCTTCGGTCCGAGTGCCGGAACGTTCCAGCGGATGAACGGAGGCGATGGGTTGCCCGAAGAGATGTGGCAGGGGATGCGCTCCCGCCAGCAGCCCGGCAACTACCTCTTCTTCTGGCACTTCACGCCAGGGTGGGACGCCATGAAGCTCCGGGTGCCGGACCTCGACCCCACGCGCGTCTCCACCCATCCGAACACCGCGCGCGGCATCCGCTCGGCCTGGGTGGCGGTGTGGGACCTGGAGGAGGCCGGGGAGCGCTTCCGCCGGCTCGGCATGCAGGCGAGTGATACATTCGATGTCGAGCACCTCGCCGCGTGGGGTCGCCGGATCGTGCTGCCGATGGGCGACATCGTTCTGCTGCAGCCACGCCTCATCGCCAGCCCGGTGCGCGAGTTCCTGGCGCTACGCGGTGAGAACCTGATGGGGATCAGCCTCGAGGTGGCGGACCTGGAGCGCGCACGCGAGGTTGTCGGGCACGGGCTGGGCATGAGCTTCGAGCCGTACGACGGGCTGGAAGGACGGAGCTTCCGGGTGCCCGCAGCGCACGCCAAGGGCGTGAACGTGGAGTTCTTCCAGCCAGCGTACGCTCCCTGATACCAAGTACGGGTGAACAGTTCGGCCTCCGCGCCCCCTCTCCGGCTCGCTAGGGCTCGCCACCTCTCCCCCGAGTTCGGGGGAGAGGTTGGAACTACAAGCTGTTCTCCCCTCCCCCAGCATTGGGGGAGGGGCCGGGGAAGGGGGC
>JBPCIT010000214.1:0-21054 GCA_051006015.1 Longimicrobiaceae bacterium | reverse complement strand
GCAGGTCGATGCCTACCCGGAACCCCGGAGCGCGTACCCCGGCCGGGTTCACCTCGATGAGCGTTCCCCGTAGAGCGAAGTTGGCGTTTCCGAAGTTGACCGCGAAGAGCCGGGAGGTCATTCGGCCGTCCGGCCCCCGATAGAAGGCCAGGCGCGGCACCCCATCCACCTGGTGGGTCGCGAAGGCGCGGTTGACACGCTGGTACTGGGGATTGAAAAGGAGGATCTCCTGCTGGCTGGTGCCGACGTAGAGGTAGCCGTCCTGATCGAAGGCCATCCCGGCGAGGAAGGTGCCCGCCTGCACCACCGGCTGCAGGGTCTCTCCCTCGAGCCGGTAGATGGCGCCCGACATCGAGAGGTGCAGCACCCCCGCGGGTGAGAATGCGAGCGCAAAGACAGGTCCGCTGCGCAGGCGGATGACCTGCTTGGGGCTGCCGAACGGGTCGAAGCGGTGGAGCTGATCCGAGCTGCCATCCGACACCCACACATCACCGTCTGGTCCCACGGTGATCGCCTCCGCGCTGACCGGTGTGGAGGTGAAGCTCGAGGTCGCTCCACTGGCCAGGTTGATCCGGATCACACCGCTGCCCGGCGTGGTGACCAGGAGATCGCCATTGCCATCGAGCACGAGATCCACCGGATTGCGCAGATCGGCGGCCACTACTGTCACCGCTCCGTCGGGGCCTACCCGGAGCACCCGCACGCCATCGCGATCCACGATGTAGATCTCCCCCGTCGCTCCGGCCGCCATCCCCCAGGGTAGCCCCAGGCCGGAGACGGCTATGCGGGTCGGATCCCCTGGCGCGGGCTGGACGATGCCCAGCTGCAGCACGTAGGTGAACTCCGGGCCACCCCGGCCTGCATAGTCCCTGATCGCGACGAAGTAGCGACCAGTAGCCGGAATCGAGAAGCGGAGGTTGCTGTCCAGGGCGTACGCGTCGTCGTTGAACGCGAGCACGGTGGTTCCGTCCGGCGCCAGCAGCGTGAGCGTCGCATCGAGCGGTGAACCGGTGCGGAAGGCGAACACCTCGAAGTCGATCGTCACTCCCTGAGTCAGCTCCACGGCGAAGTTGTCCACGTCGCCCGTTGGATCGATTACGCCGGCCACTGCGTCGCCGAGGGAGGCGGGGTTAGCGGTCGCCGCGTCGTCATTCGGCTCCGTCTCCGCCAGCGTCGGCGGGGGCGCATTCAGCAGACGCGCCGACGTAGCACGCGTCTGGCCGAGGGTGTGCGGGGTGCCCGGGAAGCCACGTGCCGGATTCTTCTCGGGCACCCGCTGCGCTCCTGCTCCCGGTGGGACGCCGAGCAGGAGAGTGGCGATCAGCATGCAGACAGCAGGGCGGCGAAGGTCTGGAAGGATAGGCATTGGTTCCTCCTGGTGGTGGGACCTCGTGGTGGCAGAGTGAGAGCCTGCCGGGGTTCCGCGGCGGCCGCTGCCTGGCCGAGCAGCGGTGCAGCTACAGCGTACGACCGGGGATCGCTGCCTAACATACGACTGATTACGTAGCCGAGGACGCCTAATACGTACGCAGGCGCCCGCTTACCCGGTGGAATGCCGGTAGCGAGGGCCGACTCCGGAGCGCGCGCCTGCTTGACTTCCCCCTGCATCGGACGTATTCACAGGTATACGACAGGCGCGGAGTACCTGGCTGCCTTTTGCGCGTTTCTCCATCACGCGCAGCGGGTTCGATGCTCTTGCCTCTCGTATTCATCGGGTCCAGTGGGAGGGGAGCCACCCCTCGACGTGTGCACCCTTCCCGCTCCTTCCCCGGCTGTTATTCCGGAGGAATTCTCGTATCCCTTTCAGGAGGAGTCTTGATGTATCGACATTGGTTGGCGAGAGGAACCGGCCCGCTGCTCGTCCTCTGCCTGAGCCTGCTGACGGCTCCGGCGGCATGGACGCAGGACGCGCCCTACACGATCCAGGGCACGGTCGTGGATGCGGCGACGCAGCGGCCGTTGCCCAACGTTGCGGTGCAGATCCGCGGCACCCAGCAGGGCACGCTCACGGACAACGGGGGCCGCTACACGATCATCGCGCGGGTGCAGCCCGGCGCCCACACCCTACAGTACTCGATGATCGGGCGGGGCCAGCAGACGCGCGCGGTCACACTCGGCGCGGAGCGCACCGTGCGGATCGAGCCGGTGACGCTGCAGGAGACGGCGGTGCAGCTCGAGGAGATCGTGGTCACCGGCACCGGGGCGCCGACGCAGCGGCGGGCGCTCGGCAACGCGGTCAGCACGGTGAGCGGTGAGAACGTCACCGCCTCGTCCGCGGTTACGGTAGATGCGGCGCTGGCGGGCAAGGTGCCGGGCGCGCAGATCATGTCCAACTCCGGCACGCCCGGGGGCGGCGTTTCGGTGCGCCTGCGCGGCACCAGCTCGATCATCGGGGGAGCGGAGCCGCTCTACATCGTGGACGGGGTGATCGTGGACAACAGCGCCGATCAGCCGATCAACTTCGGCTATCGCTCGAATCCCTCGAACCGCCTGGCGGACCTCAACCCCAACGACATCGAGCGCATCGAGGTGCTCAAGGGAGCGGCGGCCGCCGCGCTCTATGGCTCACGTGCCAACAACGGCGTGATCCAGATCTTCACCAAGCGCGGAGCGGCGGGCCAGCCACGCATCACCGCGGAGAGCCGGCTCAGCCTGGGCCAGCTCCCCAAGCGGCTGCCCTTCAACATGTTCCCCTTCGATACGGTGGGCGGGCAGCCGGTCCAGCGCTTCGATCACCAGGACCTGATCTTCCAGGACGCACTCAGCAACGACTCGTACATCTCCGTTTCGGGTGGCGCGGACCAGACGCAGTTCTACCTCTCCGCCGGCTACACCCAGCAGAACGGCATTATGCGGGGCTCGGACCACGAGAAGATCAACGCGCGGCTCAACGTGGATCAGACGCTCTGGGGCGTTCTGCGGCTCTCCGGGGGCGCCAACTACATCAACAGCCACACCAACCTGCTCATCAACGGGGAGCAGGGCACCGGCGGCATTCTGACGGCGATCGTCTTCACCCCGACGAACATCGATTTCTCCGCGCGCGACCCACAGAGCGGACAGTTCCTCGTTCGCCAGACGACCTTTCCCAACCCGCTGGAGGTGATCGAGCGCTGGAGCGCGCCTCAGGAGATCAGCCGCTTCGTCGGCTCCTTCCAGGCCCGCGCCACGCCCGGCCCCGCCACGCTCGAGTATCGGCTGGGCTACGACACCTACAACATGTCCACCGGGCTCTTCATCCCCCGCGGCACCCCGGTGGCGGTCACCGGCAGCTCGACCGCGGTGACCCGCACGCAGTACCTGATCAACAACGACCTGGTGGGTAGCTATCAGCTGCAGGCGTCGCCCGCACTGCAGCTCACCAGCACATTGGGAATGAACCACACCTTCTCGCAGGAGGAGAACGTCACCGCCGCGGCGAGCGACTTGGTGCCGGTGACCCGGCTGGTGCGCGGCGCGGTGCAGAGCGCCTCGCAGAATCGCTTCGAGACCGCCACCCTCGGGGTCTTCGGGCAGCAGCAGGTCGGCCTGGCGGATCGCCTCTTCCTGACGGGCGCGCTGCGCTACGACGCCTCCTCCACCTTCGGGGCGGATGAGCGCTGGCAGCTCTACCCCAAGCTCAGCGCCTCGTACGTGATCTCGCAGGAGCCCGTCTGGCAGAACTCGCCGATGGGCGGTTGGCTCGGGGAATTCCGCATTCGTGGCGCGCTGGGCTACGCGGGCAACCAGCCGCCGGTGGCCTCCGCCTACGCCCGCTTCCCGCGCTACCGCCAGGAGATCAACGTCACCCGCTCCGGGCTGGTGCACCTGGCCAACCCCGGCAATCCCAACCTGAAGCCGGAGCGGCAGCGGGAGTACGAGGTCGGGTTCGACGCTTCGGCGCTCGGGGACCGGTTCGGCCTCGCCTTCACCTACTACAACCAGTACATCAGCGATCTTCTGCTCACCCGGCCCTTCGCGCCGAGCACCGGCTACGGCTCCGTGCTGGACAACGTCGGCGAGCTGAGCAACCGCGGGGTCGAGCTGCAGCTCACCTCGCGCAACGTCGACCAGCCGCGCTTCGGCTGGAGCAGCACCCTCAACTTCTCCGCTAACCGCAACCGGGTCGAGCGGCTGGCGGGCGCCCCCTTCACCGAGGGGTACTTCAACCGCGTGGAGGAGGGGCAGCCGCTCGGCGTCTGGTTCCTGCGCGATTTCGAGCGCGACGAGCAGGGCGCCATCCGGCTCGACGCCGCCGGGCTGCCGGTCGTGGGACCTGCGGCCATCGTCGGCGATCCGAACCCGGACTGGCAGGCGTCGCTGATGAACGAGTTCCGCCTCGGCCGCAACCTTTCGGCGAGCTTCCTGCTCGATGGCGTCTTCGGCCACGACGTGTGGAACCAGACGATGCGCATCATGGATCGCTTCGCTGCCGGTCCGCTCTACGAGCGGCAGCTTCGCGGCGAGATCACCAATGCGTACCGGCTCCGATATTTCACCGCCACCGCGGCTTACCTCGAGGACGGCAGCTTCATCAAGCTGCGCGAGGCGGCGCTCCGCTACACGCTGACCGATGGGCCGGTGCAGCGGTTGGGGCTGGCCTCCGCCCAGGTCGAGCTGGCCGGGCGTAACCTCTTCACCTGGACCGACTACAGCGGCTACGATCCGGAAGTCAACATGTTCGGCACCGCCACGGTGGCGCGCGGGACGGACTTCGCCGTCTATCCGAATCCGCGGCAGATCAGCCTTGGTCTGCGCCTCTCGTACTGAACCACGCTGCCGAACCAGGAGCATACAAGATGATGAAGCGATATAGCTGGTGGGTGGCGCTGCTCGCGGGCCTCGCCGTGGCTGCGGGCGGATGCAACCTCGATCTGAACGATCCGAACTTCCCGCCCGAGGAGGTCGTCTTCAGCGATCCGGAGGGTCTGAAGGCGGTGGCGGTGGGACTGCAGGCGGAGTACGCGAACCAGATCGTGAACCCCGTCTACGTGGTAGGGCTGGCGACTGACGAGCTGGGTGCGGGCGCCAGCACCTTCGCGAACTTCCAGGCCGCCGAGTCGGGCCGTGAGCTGGACGCGGCCACCGACGTGTCGGAGGGGCCCTTCCGCGGCCACTACCGCGTCGTCAAGCTCGCCAACGACCTGCTGACGGCGGTGCCGACCGCGACCATGGCCGAGGGGACCCGAAGCGGGATTCTGGCGCTGGCACGGCTCTTCAAGGGAATGGCGTACGCGGATCTGATCCAGCTCTACGAGCGCATCCCGCTGGAGGTGGGGATCGACAACCCGGCCCCCACCTTCCAGGACCGCCCGGCGGTGCTGGCGGAGGTGCTGCGGCTGCTGGAGGAGGCGCGCGCGCAGCTCGCCACGACCCCGGTCTCCGCGGAGTTCACCAACGACGTGCTCGCGCCCGGATTCGATCTGCCGAACACCATCAATGCCCGGCTCGCCCGCTACTACCTGATGGCCGGCGACTACGCGCGAGCGATCGAGGCGGCGCAGCGGGTGAACCTCACCGTACGCTCGGAGTTCCGCTTTTCGGCGAACGATCCCAACTCGGTCCTCCAGCTGCTGTACCGCTCGGGGAACGCCTACCAGCTGCGGCCCCGGCAGAGCTTCCGCCAGCAGGCGGAGGCCGGCGACCGGCGCGTCGCCTTCTGGGTGACGCCGGCGACAGTGGCGGGCGCCAACGCGCCGCTCGACGAGCTGCGGCAGTACCGGCTGCTCGACTCGCCTTTTCCCGTTTACCTGCCGGACGAGATGCGGCTGATCCAGGCGGAGGCGCACGCGCGGCTGGGCAACCTGGAACCGGCCCGTGCGCTGATCAACGAGCTACGAACGCAGTGCCCGCCGGCGGGCGTCGAGCCCCTCGATCCGATGCCCTGCCTGCCGCCGCTCGGCGCCGGCGAGCTTCCGACCCAGCAGGCCGTGCTGGCCGAGATCCTGAAGCAGCGGCGGTACGAGCTCTTCCTCCAGGGGGTGCGCTATGAGGACCTGCGGCGCTTCGGAGAGCCGCTGAAGTACGAGTTCATCCCCTACCCGACCACCGAGTGCGAGCGCAATCCGAACACACCACGCGGGGCCCAGCCCTGGCAGTGCCGCTAGTGTCAGGATAACGCAGAGTCGGTTGCAGCAGAGGGGGTGCGCCGTGTGGCGCGCCCCCTTCGCGTTTGACTCCCGCCTCTCGCGCCGCTACCATTTCCCGCCATTCACGGCTTCCCGCACGCATTCGCACCTCGACACCGGCGATATGCCCCCTCTGGCGGAGGGACTGGGCGCCTTCGCGCTCCTGTGCCTGACCTCACTGCTGGCGCTCATCAATCCGCTGAGTGCGACGCCGATGTACCTGGCACTCACGGACGGTTACACTCCCGAGCGCCGCCGCCGCACCCTGCGCAGCGCGGTGATCACCGCGGGGAGCGTGCTGGTCGTCTTTGCGCTGCTCGGCGGCACCATCTTCCAGATCTTCGGCATCACCATCCACGCCTTTCGCATCGCGGGCGGGATCATCTTTTTCGGCATCGGGATGGACATGCTCCAGGCGAAGCGCTCGCGCGCCAAGGCCACCGAGGAGGAGGAGCGCGAGGGTCTGGCCAAGGGAGAGATCGGCGTCACCCCACTCGGCATTCCGATGATCAGCGGCCCAGGTGCGATCACCACGGTGATGGTGCTGATGACGCAGGCGGTGACGGTATTCCACGTGGCGGTCATCTTCGCCGCCATCGCCATCGTACTCGGCATCACCCACCTGGTGCTCGGCGCGGCGCCGGGGGTGGTGCGATTCTTCGGGCAGACGGGGCTGAACGTGATGACCCGCATCATGGGGCTGCTGGTGACGGTGATCGCGGTCCAGTTCATCGTGGACGGGTCGCGCCCGATCCTCGTCGAGGTGCTGCGCGCGGCGAATCGGTAAGCAGGAAGCACAAGGCGTCCTTCGCCTGAGATGAGCGAGTGGGGCCGGGTACGGGGATTGCTTCCCACACCGGGAAACTTCTATGCTGCTCTACCTGTGGAAGGGGTGTGGATTTGCTCGTTGACCTGCTGTTTTTCCTGGGCGGACTGGTGGCGCTCTACTTCGGGGCGGAGTGGCTGGTGGGCGGCTCATCCCGCCTGGCCACCTCCTTCGGCATCCGGCCGGTGGTGGTGGGGCTCACGCTGGTGGCCTTCGGCACCTCGGCGCCGGAGCTGGTCGTCAGCGGCCTGGCTTCGCTGCGCGGGAGCGGCGACCTGGCGGTGGGGAACGTCGTGGGCTCGAACATCGCGAACATCGCGCTGATCCTCGGGATCTCGGCGCTGATCCGGCCGATCCGGGTGCACCCGGGGATTCTCGTGCGCGACGTGCCGATCATGATCGGCTTCGCGCTGCTCTTTCTGCTGGTCGCGCTCAGCGGCACGATCGGGCGCTTCGAGGGCACGGCCCTGCTGGGGCTCTTCGCCCTCTACATGGTGCACCTGGTGCGGGATGCGCGGCAGGAGGCGAACGGACGGACGCCAAGCGTGGCCGAGGAGGAGGTGCTCGAGCTGCTCCCTCAGAAAGAGATCTCCCGCCCACGCGAGGTCGTCCTGGTCGTGCTGGGAATGGTCGGGCTGGTGATCGGAGCGCAGCTGCTGGTGCATGCGGCGACCTCGGTCGCCCGCTCCCTCGGCGTGTCCGAGGTGATCATCGGGCTGACGCTGGTCGCCTTTGGCACCTCGGTGCCGGAGCTTGCCGCGTCGGTCGTCGCCTCCATCCGTGCGGAGGCGCAGATCGTGATGGGGAACATCGTCGGCTCGAACATCTTCAACATTGCCCTGGTGCTCGGGGCGGCAGCGGTGTTGCGCCCGTTGCCGGTGGACGAGTCGCTGCTCTACTTCGAGACGCCGCTCATGATCGCGCTGAGCCTGCTGCTGCTACCCTTCGTCTACAAGCTCTGTCTCGAGCGCTGGGAGGGAGGGGTGCTGCTGGCGGGTTACGCGGGATTCCTGATCTGGATCTTCGTCTGAGCGAAAGAAAACGAGCCCCGCGCCGCAGGGGCGGGGGCTCGTTTCCGGAGGCATGCGGCCGAGCTACGGACGGCGCGGCAGCGTGTCGCGGGCCGGGTCCCGAATCTCGATGCGCGGCACCTCGACCACCTGCGTGTCGGTGGTCACGTCGACGTCCAACGGATCAACGTCGTAACGGGGAAGCTGCCCCTCCTGCGTCTGCTCGTACTCGGGAAGCTGCCCCTCCTGCGTCTGCTCGACCCGACAGGCGCCGAGGGCAAAGGTGAGGGCAAGCGCCGGAAGCCAGAAAAGCTGCTGTATACGCATGGTTTTCTCCTTGAATCGGGTCCTGTTCAAGGCGGCCGCTGCCGCCGCACCCCGTAGCGGCGGCAAAGCCCATGCCACGCGTGCCGATGCAGCGATGTCCAGCATCTACAATGACTTACCGGCTCCGTTGATCCTCGGCCACCGCGGCGCCCCGGCGGAGGCGCCGGAAAACACGCTGCGTGCCTTTCGCCTGGCGCTCGAGCACGGGGCCGACGGGGTCGAGCTGGACGTGCAGCCGTCCGCTGACGGCGTGCCGGTGGTGATCCACGACGCGACGCTGGAGCGCACCACGGGCAGCCGTGGCGCGGTGGCGGCGCTCCCCTGGTCGGCGCTGCGGGAGCTGCGCGCGGGTGGCGAGCCCATCCCGTGCCTCGAGGAGGTGGCTGACTGGGCGGCGGCGAGCGGTGCCTGGCTGAACGTGGAGCTGAAGGCTGTGGGCGCCGAGGCCGCCTCGCTCGCGGCGCTCGCGCAGGCGGGTGTGCTGGAGCGTACCCTCTTCTCCTCCTTTCTCCCGGAGGTGGTCGCGGAGGTCGGCCGGCTGGCGCCGGAGGCGCGCCGCTACCTGCTCACCGAGCGCTGGGACGCCAATCTGCGCGAGATCGCCGCCGAGGTGGAGGCGGGCGGAATCTGCCTGGAGAATCGCGCGGTGACGCCGCAGGCGCTGCACGAGCTGGCCGCCGCGCGCCTGCCGGTGGTCGTCTGGACGGTGGACGAGCCGGCACGCATCGAGGCGCTGTTGCACGCCGGGGTGGCGGCGCTGATCACCAACTTCCCGGCGCGCGGGGTTGCCGCGAGGCGGGCGCTGGCGCAGGGCTTGCCTCCGCAGTGAGCGAATCCTGCCGCCGGCGGCCCTTTCGGGGGCTGCCGGCGGCTCGCGCCTTTGCTCACCAGCAGGAAAGTATCGCCGGATGTTGCTGCTCTTCTCCCTTGCACTGCTCCTTCAGGTTCCGCCGGTCGTCCCGTCCCCTGCGCCGCCGACGGTAGCGGATACCACCGGCGGCATCTTCGATTCCCCCGCCACCCGCGAGCTCGTCGAGCGGGTGATCCTGGAGAGTGGAGAGATCCCCGAGGGGCTGCAGGACTACCGCGCCGAGCTGCGCAGCATGATGTATCTCACCCTGGCGCCCGACTCGGCGCTCGGGGGGGAGCTGCCCGTCACCACCGACGAGTTCGTGGGCGAGGTGCGCTGGGAGCGCACGGGCTTCCTGCACCAGTGGGTGCGCGGCCACCGCATGCGTTTGCTCGCGCCGGCGCCCTACACGCTCGGCACGATGATCGAGGAGCCCTGGGTGATCCCGCACCTCTACGGCTCGACCATCAACCTGCTCTCCGCCGGGGATGGCAGGGCGCAGCGGGGCGCCCGGCGGGCGATCCATCCCTTCGGGTCGCAGGGACCCGCCCACTACCGCTACACGGCGGGCGACACCCTACGCATCCGGCTGCAGAACGAGCTGGTTACGCTGGTGCCCATCGAGGTGCGCCCGCGCGCCGCGCCCACCGAGCGGGAGATGCAGCTCGTGGTGGGCAGCTTCTTCATCGACACCGACCGGGCCGCGGTGGCGCGCGCGCGCTTCGGCTTCGTCGAGCCCCGCCGCGGACTGCGCGTCGGCCAGACCGGGGTCTACCTGGAGCTGGAGAACGCCCTCTGGGAGAACCGCTACTGGCTCCCCTTCCGGCAGCGGCAGGAGATCCAGGTCGCCTCGGGCCTCTTCGGGGGCGCGGTGGCGGCGCGCATGGTCAACCTCTTCGGCAGCTACGACCTGAACACCGGCTGGAGCCCGGAGATCCGCACCCGCTCGCGCCTCTTCCTCGCCCCCACCGCGGGTGCCGACTTCACGGAGTGGGACGGGGCGGTGGGCGCGGAGGCCGCCGAGTGGGAGATCGCCGACTTCGCCGACCTGCGCCGACTCGCCGCGGGGGCGGGGCGCCCGGACGCCGGGCCGCTGCGCGTCACCCCCCGCTACGAGCGAGGGGACCACCTCTTCCGCTACAACCGTGTCGAGGGTACCTACCTCGGAGCGGGGGTGCGCATCGAGCCGAACGATCCCGTCGAGCGCCGCTGGGAGCTGTACGCCACCGCCGGCTGGGCCTTCGTCGAGAGCACGGCGCGCGGGGAGCTGATCGGCCGCTGGCACGCGGACGCGCCGCGGGTGCCGCCGCGCGGCATCGAGCGGGGCGTCACCGCGGGAGTGTACCGGCGGCTGCGCGAGGTGCGCGCCTTCCAGCCGACCTTCCGCTGGGACTTCCTCTACTCGCTTCCCGCGCTCGTCGGCGGCTCCGACCTGCGCGACTACTACGACGCCACCGGCGCCGAGCTCTCGCTGCGCGCCGGGACCGGCAGCTGGATCGGCCGCGTCGGAGGGAGGTGGGAGCGGCAGGACTCGGTGCGGCGCAACACGGGGAGCTTCCTCTTCGGCACGGCGCAGGACTTCCCGCCGCTGGCGCCGATGGATCCGGGAACGCACGCGGCGCTGGAGGGGGCGGTGGGCTACTCGCGCGGCCCGGGCGCCTTCGGGATCGGCAACAGCGCCGTCGCCTCGCTGCGCGCGGAGGTGGGGATGGCGGATTTCCGCACTCAGCGGCTGATTGGCCTGCTCTCCTTCCGCCAGGCGCTCGGCCCGATCACCTTTGCCAGCCGGCTCGACGCGGGGCACGGCTGGGGCGAGCTGCCGCCGCAGCAGCTCTTCCGCTTCGGTGTCGAGGAGGGGCTGCTGGGATACGAGCCGAACGAGTTCGGCGGCTCGACCGCCGCCATTGGGCGAGGTCGGCTGCTGATCGGCCTTCCGCCGCGCAGCACGCAGCCGCTGGCGCGCTCGGGCTTCTTCATCGTTCCGCCGCTACGTCCCTCGCTGGTGCTGCTCGGGGAGGCCGGGTGGGCGGAGGTCTCCGAGCGCTCGCGCCCGCAGCTCGCGCGGCTGGCCTCCGTGCCGACGGAGCGTGTCCGCGGCTCCCTCGGCGTCGGCGTGAGCATCTTCGAGGATGCGCTGACGCTCGAGTGGTACCGCCCGCTGGAGGAGGACCGCCGCGGCCGCTGGTACTTCGGGCTGGTACGGTGGTTCTGAGGAGGAAGGAGGTGCGAGGAAAGAGGAAAGAGAGAACATCGGAGCCGCCGTGGTTGCTCGTTCCTCTTTCCTGTTTCCTCTTTCCTCGAGGGGTACCCGTCGGTCCTGTCCTTGCATCCCGGGACCGTCAACGACACCACCATCACATCCGCGGAGACAAGCCATGTCCTCGATCAATCGCTCCCTCGCCGGCCCGATGCTGACCTTCGACCTCGAGCGGCAGCTTGGCGAGCTGCAGCGCGAGGATGCCTACCAGCGCAGCGGGCGTGCGGGCCGGACGCTGGCCAAGTCCGGTCGCCTGCGGGTCGTGCTGGTCGCGCTGGCGACCGATACGGTCATCGGCACGCACCAGGTGGACAGCCCGATGACGCTCCACATCCTGAAGGGGCACATCCGCTATCGTGCCGGAGCCGAGCAGCACGAGCTGAGCCAGGGCGAGCTGCTCTTCTTCGGCCCCGGCGACGCGCACGACATCCGCGCCACGGAGGAGAGCGCGCTCCTGCTCACCCTCTCCGCCATCGGGGACGACTTCCAGACGGAGGCTCCGCCCTCCTGAGCGCCGCGACGCCCGCGAGCCAGCCGGAGCCACGGCTGCCGCGCGCAGGCGGTCGGGCAGAGCGGATAGAGAAGGACGAGGAGACGGACCCTTCGGATTGGGAGGTGATGCGCCATGCCTGCGCCGCTGCCCGCGAACGAGACAGAGCGTCTCGAGGCGCTCCGCCGCTACGAGATCCTCGACACCCTGCGGGAAGCCGAGTTCGACGATCTCGCCCGGCTGGCGGCGCACATCTGCCAGACCCCCATCTCCCTCATCACGCTGATCGATGCGGAGCGCCAGTGGTTCAAGTCCGCCGTGGGATGGGGCGGTTCGGAGACGCCGCGCGAGATCGCGTTCTGTGCCTACACCATCCTCGGCTCCGACCCGTTGATCGTCCCGGATGCGCGCAAGGACGAGCGCTTCGCCGGAAACCCCCAGGTCACCTCCAGTCCCCACATCCGCTTCTATGCCGGCGTGCCCCTCATCACACCGGATGCCTACGCGCTCGGCAGCCTCTGCGTGGTCGATACACGCCCGCGCAACCTGAGCGAGGAGCGGCGCGAGGCGCTGGTGGCGCTGGGGCGGCAGGTGGCGCGCCAGCTCGAGGCGCGTCTCACCGCCATGCGCCTCGAACGGGAGCTGGCGGAGCATGCGCTGGCGGAGAAGCGGCTCAGGGAGTCGGAGGCGGCGCTGCGCCGCGCTCACGACGAGCTGGAGCAGCGGGTGCTCGAGCGCACCGAGCAGCTCGCACGGGCAACCCGCGCCGCCGAGGCGGCGAGCCGCGCGAAGAGCGAGTTCCTGGCTACCATGGGCCACGAACTGCGCACCCCGCTCAACCACATCATCGGCTACAGCGAGATGCTTCTCGAGGAGGCCGAGGAGCTGGGGCAGGAGGAGCTCCGTCTCGATCTGGAGAAGATCCGTGCCTCGGGCAAGCACCTGCTCGAGCTGGTCGAGGCGGTGCTCGAGATCACCCGCACCGAGCGAGGCACGGCGGAGCTGCACCTGGAGGAGGTCTCCATCGCCGAGGTGCTCTCCGAGGCGGTGGATGCCGTTCGTGACCGCATCGAGCAGAAGGGCAACACGCTTCGCCTCGCCGGGGCGGCGCCGGCGGGCACGATGCGGGTGGATCGGGAGAAGCTGCGCCGCTGCCTGGTCAACCTCCTCTCCAACGCCGGCAAGTTCTGCGAGGGTGGCGAGAATACCCTCTCCGCCGAGTGGGAAACGCGGGAGGGGAGGGAGTGGGTGGCCTTCCGGGTCAGTGATCAGGGGATCGGGATGACGGAGGAGCAGATCGAGAGGGCGTTCGACCCCTTCACCCAGGCGGACTCCTCCAGCACCCGCAGGTATGGCGGGATCGGTCTCGGCCTCTATCTCACCCGCCGCTTCAGCCAGCTGATGGGTGGCGAGGTGACCGTCAGCAGCCAGCCCGGCGAGGGCGCCACCTTCACCCTGCGGCTACCGTCGGAAGGCGCATCCGCGAACACCTCGAGCTCTCCCGATGCATGAGAAACCAGGCAGGACGCCGCGGCTGAAGCAGCAGAGCTGCTATGGAATCCGTGGAATTCTTCTTGCGCCGTGTACAAGCCATGCCTAGTATCGGGCCTTCCACGGCAGGGTGAGAACACCATTCGCTCCCTCGACATGGTTGCTGGGAGGGGGCTCATCCGGTTACGCGCCCGGTGCCGGTGGCTGCGGGCAGGAGGAAGAGAAGCAGTGGTATCCGACAACTTCACGGTAGCGGATTGATGCAGCTCGACCTGACCCTGGCACTGGCCCTCATCATCGGCACTCCCTTCGTGATTGCCGTCCTGGCGCTCCTGCTCGGACGGGAGGGGAGGCCGGCGGGCGGCTGGGTGGCGCTGATCGCGCCCGCGGTGGTGACACTGCTCGGCATCGGCCTCTGGCGGCAGGTCGGGGCGGGCGGGCTGATCGTGGTGCCGCTCGAGTGGTTTCCCTCCCTCGGCATCAGCGCCAACCTGCGGGTGGACCGGCTGGGCGCCTTCTTCGTCCTCCTCATCGGTATCATCGGCCTCGGCATCGTCCAGTACTCCCGCTACTACCTGGGGGAGAAGGCGACCGGCGGCTTCTGGGGACTGCTGCTCTCCTTCATGGGCTCGATGCTCGGCATCGTGCTCTCCGACTCGCTCATCCTCCTCTTCGTCTTCTGGGAGATGACGACGATCACCTCCGCGCTGCTCATCGGCATGGACTTCGAGGAGGAGGAGGCGCGGCACGGGGCGATCCAGGCATTCCTCGTCACCGGCGCGGGGGGGCTGGCGCTGCTCGGCGGGATCGTGCTGCTCGGGCAGATCGCCGGGAGCTACGACCTCTCGACGCTCGCCGAGCGCTCGGACGCGATCCTGGCGGATCCGCGCTACCTGGCGCCGATGCTGCTGATGCTGCTCGGCGCCTTCACCAAGTCCGCGCAGTTCCCCTTCCACTTCTGGCTCCCGGGCGCGATGGCGGCGCCCGCGCCGATCTCGTCGTATCTGCACTCTGCGACGATGGTCAAGGCGGGCATCTTCCTGCTGGGGCGCATGTTCCCGATCTTCTCGGAGGCGCCGCTCTGGCTCCCGCTGCTCACCAGCGT
Source organism: Longimicrobiaceae bacterium (assembly GCA_051006015.1). Taxonomy (GTDB): domain Bacteria; phylum Gemmatimonadota; class Gemmatimonadetes; order Longimicrobiales; family Longimicrobiaceae; genus JBPCIT01. The sequence continues at coordinate 6,591 of JBPCIT010000214.1, read as the reverse complement.
GGGGCTGGTGACCTTCTTCGTGGCGGGGTGGAACGCCATCCGCGCCTACGACGTCAAGCAGCTCCTGGCCCACAGCACCGTGGCCTACCTGGGGGTGCTCACCGCACTCTACGGCTTCTACGCGCGGGTGGGGCTGCAGGGCGAGGTCGTCAACATCCTCAACCACGCCCTCTACAAGAGCTCGCTCTTCCTCCTGATCGGCTGGGTCGAGAAGGTGATGGGGACGCGCGATCTGCGCATCCTGGAGCGGGAGAACTGGTTCCGGACGGAGAAGGTCGGCGCCGTGCTGATCGGGATCGGCGCCTTCGCCATGGCGGGCGTGCCCTTCCTGCTCGGCTTCATGAGCAAGGAGGTCTTCTACGAGGCGATCCTCGGCGAGAACCACGAGGGGCTCGGGCTGGCGCTGCTCATCGCCGTGGCGGCGAGCATCCTGGCGATGGGCTACGCGCTCAAGCTCTTCGTCGGCACCTTCTTCGGCCGCGAGACGCCCCCGGAGGGACGCGGCTACCCGCGCTACAAGGTCTCGCCCTGGCTGCTGATCGTCCCGGCCGTCCTGCTGACTCCGCAGGTGATCGCCGGCGTGGTGCCCGCCTGGTATCTGGGCGGCGTCGTCGAGCCGGGCACCGAATGGCCGTCGGGTCTGGCGCTCTGGCACCACATCGACATCCTGCTAGCGATCTCGCTCACCACCTTCACGCTGGGGATCGGCGCCTACTGGGTGTGGCGCCGCATCGCCGCCATCCCGGATTTCCCGGGGGCACAGCGCTTCTTCGACCGGCTGAACGTCGGGGCGCTCGCGCACGCGGCGTGGCTCAGCCGCGTAGTGCAGCGGGGTGGGCACCCGCGCTTCATCGCCTTCACCCTGGTCGCCGCCGTGGCCGCGATGGCCGGCGGGATCGTCTGGGGAGGTGCGGCGCTCCCCCGCGCGCGGTGGGAGTGGGGGCCGGACATCGGGATCGCCTGGCTGCCGGCGGTCGCCATCATCGGCGCGGCGATCCTGACGCTGCTCATCCCGCGCCGCATCGCCAAGGTGGTGATGATGGCGATCGTGGGCTACGGGATGGCGGTCTTCTACGTGCTCTTCCGCGCCCCCGACCTGGCGCTGACGCAGCTGCTCGTCGAGACGGTCTCGCTCATTCTGCTGCTGCTGATCTTCCGCCGCATGCCCGAGCTGCTGAAGGATGCCAGGCCCGTCGGGCAGCGGGTGCTGCACGCCGCGGTGGCGGTGGTGACCGGCGTGGCGATGGCGGCGCTCACCTGGTCGGCGGGCACCCACATGGCGCCGAACCGCGCCGGCCACGACCAGCTCGCGCTCTCCTACCCGGTGGCGCAGGGGGAGAACGTGGTCAACGTGATCCTGGTCGACTTCCGGGGGGTGGACACCTTCGGGGAGATCATGGTGCTGGCGATCGCCGCGCTCGGCGCGCTGGCGCTACTGCGCGCGGGACGCACGCCGAGAGGGAAGAGGGAAGAGGGAAGAGGGAAGAGAGAAGAGGAGGTCGCAGCGGCCAGTGACCCGCCACTGGTGGCCGGGGAGCGGGTCGGCTCTGGGGAGGTGAGGCAATGAGGTCGCTCATCCTGCGCAAGGTGGCTCAGGCGATCCTGCCGGTGGCCGTGCTCTTCTCCGCGTACCTCTTACTGCGCGGGCACAACGAGCCAGGAGGCGGCTTCATCGCGGGGCTGGTGATCACGGTGGCGATCGTGCTCGAGGCGCTCGCCTTCGGCGCGGCGTGGGCGCGCGAGCGCCTCACTCCACTCATCCGTCCCCTCTTCGCCATAGGACTGCTGATGGCGGCCGCCTCTGGAATGGTTGCGATGCTGGCCGGCGATCCCTTCCTGACGCACTACCACTGGAAGCCCCCGCTCCCCGGCGGCGGTTACATCCATCTGACGACGGCGCTGCTCTTCGACCTGGGGGTGTTCCTGGTGGTGATCGGCACCACGACCACCGCGATCGCCGTCTTCGCGGAGGAGGCCGAATGATCGGTCTGGCGGCGCTGGTGGTGGGCACCCTCTTCGCGGCCGGGACCTACCTGCTCCTCAGCCGTAACACGCAGCGGGTGGCGATCGGCTTCATCATCCTGAGCAACGGGGTGAACCTGCTGGTGCTCTCCGCGGCGGGGATTCCCGAGGGGGCGGTGCCGCCACTGGTGCACGGCTATCTGGGAAGCGAGCCCCACGCGGACCCGCTGCCGCAGGCCTTCATCCTCACCGCGATCGTGATCGGCCTGGGCACCGCCGCCTTCCTGCTGGCGATGGCCGCCAAGGCGCACACGGAGATGGGCACGGACGAGCTGCAGGACACGGAGCCGGGGGGGTGAACAGCACCCTCACCCCCCGGCCCCCTCTCCCACAAGGGGAGAGGGGGAGCACTACAGAGTCTGCCGCAGCACAGGAACTGAGGCTTGGCAGGATAGAGTGGCGCTGCGCTACGCGCACCGGACAACTCCCCCTCTCCCAGAATTGGGAGAGGGAGTTAGGGGGTGAGGGCCCCCCGCGGATAACGAACAGCCAGAATACATGAGCAATCTCATCGCCTTCACCGTCCTGATCCCGGTGCTCACCGCGGTGGCGGTCACACCCTTCGAGAATCGGCGTGAGCTGCAGCGCCGGATCGCGATCGTCGGCGGGGTGCTGCTGCTGGGGCTCGGGCTCTGGCTGCTGGCGCTCACGGCGAACGGCGACATCCTGGTGCTGCCGCTGGGGCGCTGGTCGCCGCTGGTGGGGATCGTCTGGGTGGTGGATCTGCTCAGCGCCATCCTGCTCGCGCTTGCCGCGCTCACCTCGCTGGCGACTCTCTTCTACGCGCCGGGCGGGATGCGCGACGAGCGCGAGACGCGGCTCTTCTACCTGCTGCACCAGCTCCTGCTGGTGGGGATCAACGGCTCCTTCGTGACGGGGGATTTCTTCAATCTCTTCGTCATGTTCGAGATCATGCTGCTCTCCTCCTTCGTGCTCATCTCGCTGGGCGCACGGGCGCGGCAGCTCAACCAAACCTTTCCCTACGTGCTGGTGAACCTGGTCGCCAGCGCACTCTTCCTGGGGGGCATCGGCGCGGTGTACGGCACGGCGGGGACGGTGAACATGGCGGAGCTGGGGCAGCGCGTCGCCGCGGGAGGGCTGCCCGCCGCCTTCTGGGCCTCGCTCGCGCTGGTGCTCTTCGTCTTCGCGGTGAAGGCTGCGCTGCTGCCGCTCTTCTTCTGGCTGCCGGACTCCTACCCGCAGTCTCCCATCCCGGTCAACGCGCTCTTCGCGGGGCTGCTCACCAAGGTGGGGATCTACACCCTCTTCCGCTCGGTGCCGCTGGTCACCGGCTCGGTGCCGACGGGCTTCCACACCCTGCTGATCTTCCTGGCGGCGGGAACGATGCTGATCGGGATGCTGGGCGCGCTGGGACGGCCGACGATCCGCGGGATCCTCTCCTTCCAGATCGTCAGCAGCGTGGGCTACATCATCTTCGGGCTGGCGATCTATACGCCGGTGGCGCTGGGAGCCGCGATCTTCTACACGGTGCACAGCATCGTGGTGACGACGGCGCTCTTCTTCGCCGGCGGGCTCGCCGAGCGGGTGGGGGGCACCGACAGCCTGGGGAGCGTGCGCGGGATGGCGCGCACCCATCCCTGGGTGGCGGTGGGCTTCTTCATCCCCGCGGTGGCGCTGGCGGGGCTGCCGCCCTTCAGCGGCTTCTGGGGGAAGCTCTTCCTGTTGATCGGCGGCTTCGGTGCGGGCGCCTATGCGGCGACGACCATCGCGCTCTTCGTGGGACTGCTCACCCTGGGCGCGATGCTGAAGATCTGGACCTCGGCCTTCTGGGGCGCGCCCGAGGGGCAGAAGCAGCCGCGGCTGGGGCACGACCGGGCGATGGTGGGTGCCACGCTCACCCTCGCCAGCCTCTCGGTGGTGATCGGCCTGGCGGCGGGTCCGCTCTGGCGGCTCTCCGAGCGCACCGCGGTGCAGCTCCTCGCCGTAACGCCGTACGTCGAGGCGGTGCTCACGGTCGACGCGGTGGGGATGGAGGCGCTGGAGACCGCGCTGCCCGCCGTCGCGCCGGCTGGGCTGGCTCTCGAGCACGGAGGGATACGGTGACCTATCTCGCGATCAACCTGATGCTGGCGATCGTCTGGACCTTTCTGGCGGGGAGCTTCACCGTCGGCAGCCTGATCTTCGGCTTCCTGGTGGGCTTTCTGGTGCTCGCCGCCGCACAGCCCTTCCTGCCGAGCCGCTCCTACGTGAAGGGTACCTGGGGGCTGCTGCGCTTCCTCAGCGTCTACGCCTACGAGCTGGTGGTCGCCAACGTCCAGCTCGCGCGTGACCTGCTCCGCCCGACGATGCCCTTCAAGCCGGGCTTCATCCGCTACGACTCGAGCCAGCTCAGCGCGACCGAGACGGTGGTGCTCGGCAACATGATCTCCCTCACCCCCGGTACGGTGACGGTGGATACCGGCGAGGAAGGCCGCGTCCTCTACATCCACACCGTCTACGCACAGGACCCCGAGAAGCTGCGGCGGGGAATCACCCTCTTCGCCGATCTGATCGACGGGGTCACGGGACACGAACCCCCACCCGCTGGAGACAGGAACGACAGGACATGGAAACCATCGTGATCTGGGCGGCGCTCGCCGTCTTGGGGATCAGCATTCTGCTCTGCGTGATCCGCGCGGTAAAGGGACCCTCGCTCTTCGACCGGGTGATGGCCTTCGACGCGATTGCGCTGAACTTCGTGGGCGGCATCCTGCTCATCTCGATCCTGCTGCGCTCAGACGTCTTCATGGACGTGGTGCTGGTGGTAGCGCTGCTCGGCTTCCTGGGCACCGTGTCGCTGGCCGCCTACCTGGAGGGCTCCCTTGTTGATTCTTAGCCTCGAGATCTTCTGCATCGCGGCGGGGGTCTTCTTCATGTTCGTCTCCTCGCTGGGGCTGATCCGGCTGCCGGACTTCTACTCGCGGCTGCACGCCCCGACCAAGGCGGCGACGCTGGGGCTCTTCTTCCTGCTCATCGCGGTGGCGCTGGCGGTGCCCGAGGCGGTGATGGTGACCAAGGCGCTGCTCGTGGTAGCCTTCATCGCGGCAACCGCGCCGGTGGGCGCTCACATCCTGGCGCGCGCGGCCTATCGCAACGACGTACCCCGCTCGGACGAAACGGAGCTGGACGAGTACGCGCCGGTGGTGCAGCGGCGAAGGAAGCGCGTGGCCGAACCCACGCACGCGTCCGACCTCGAGCACGACCCCTCCGAGGCGCGGTGATTCCCGCTCGATCCGGTGCACGCGGTGCAGCGCCATCCGTGGCCGGATCGAGGTCGTGAAGAAACCACAGCGTCACGCTGCCATCCTCGAGGTGGTGCGGGGCCAGCGGGTGCCCTCGCAGGAGGTGCTGCGCGAGCTGCTCTCCGAGCGCGGCTTCGAGGTGGCGCAGGCCACCCTCTCGCGCGACCTGCGGGAGCTGGGGCTGGTCAAGCTCCCCGATGAGCATGGGGGCTCCGCCTATGCCGTCCCCGCGCACGTCACCGATCCCACCCCAACCCTGCAGCGTCTGCTCCCCGCGCTCTACCTCGGCGCCGACGGGGTGGGCAACCTGCTGGTGGTGAAGACGCTCACCGGCGGCGCGCAGCCGGTGGCGGTGGCGATCGACTGGGAGGAGTGGCCGGAGGTGGTGGGCACCGTCGCAGGGGACGACACCGTGCTGCTGATCCTGCGCAGACCGGAGCAGCTGCAGACCCTTGTGCGGCGGCTGGAGGAGCTGGCGGGGATCTGAAACTCCTGATGCACGCTCAGCTCTACCGGGCCGATGAACGATCCTGTTGAGAAATTCGGTGCAGCGGGCAGCGCGCCCCCTCCCCCGGCCCCTCCCCCAATGCTGGGGGCGGGGAGAACAGCATCTGCGGGCCAGCAGTTCTCGAGAGGACGGCGAGGTCCCATCAACCTCCCCCCAGAATTGGGGGGAGGTGGCGAGCCCCAGCGAGCCGGAGGGGGGCGCACCGGCGGCGCCTCCAGCAATTTCCCAACAGGATCGATGAACGACCCGGCAGGGAGTAGTCCGGTGCACGCGCAGCGTGCAGCGCCACTACGGCCGCCCTCACGGGCGGAAGACCGGTTCGGCTCTGCGTCCGGAGGACGCCCGCCGTTTCTTGCCGGGTCTTTTATAGGCCCTGCGGATGCCGGCGTCGCAGAGGAAGCCGGTTAACCCTGCGTTAGGTTGCCTCTGCGTAGACGTTCTCGGTGACGCTCTGCGGGTCGGGCATGCGGCCGTCGCGGCTGCGCAGCGCCTCCTCGGCGGCGGCGTCCACCTCGGCGGCGACGCGCGCCTCGATCTCCTCGAGCCGCGCGCGGGAGATCCCCTCCTCCTCCAGCCAGGCCTCGTACAGCCCGATGGGATCGCGCTTGCCCCACTCCGCGAAGAGGGCGTCGTCGAAGGTCGCGCGCGCCTCGCGCTCGTCGTGCGTGGCGTGGCCGCCCATGCGGAAGGTTTCGGCGACGAGCAGCGTCACCCCCTCCCCCGCCCGGGCGCGCTCGGCGGCGACGCGCGTGGCGGCGTAGGCGTCCAGCACGTGGTTGCCGTCGAAGAGGCCGCCCGGCACGCCGTACATCTTCGGCC
>JBPCIT010000213.1:0-3919 GCA_051006015.1 Longimicrobiaceae bacterium | reverse complement strand
GGCTGCCGAGGAAGAAGTACTCGGATGGTACCATGTACAGGGGCAGCTTCGCTCGAAGCAGCTCGCGCAGCTCGGCCTGCGAGGGCTTTGCGATGCCCTCGGGCACCACCAGGTAGGCGGCGAGCTGCCGCTCTCCTTCGGCACCATTCTCGTGGCGGCGTGGCAGCACCACCGCCTGATCGACGGCGCGGTGCACGAGCATCGCGCTCTCGATCTCGGCGGTCTCGATGCGGTAGCCACGGATCTTGACCTGCGCATCCCGGCGCCCGACGAACTCGATGCTGCCATCCGGCAGCAGCCGCCCCAGATCTCCCGTTCGATAGAGGCGCCGCTCGCCTCCCTGGGGATCGGGCAGGAAGGCCGTACGGGTGAGCTCGGGCCGGCGCCAGTAACCGAGCGCCAGGTGCGCGCTCCGAATCGTGATCTCGCCGGTGGCGTAAACCTCGACCGGCTCTCCGGCCTCGTTGAGCAGAACCACCTCGGTGCCCTCGACGGCATAGCCGACCGGGATCGTGCGGCGGGGAAGCTTCCCCTGGTGATCCACCACGTACTGCAGCGCCACCGTACACTCCGTGGGTCCGAGGCCGTTGACGAACCGCGCGTGAGGCGCAAAGTGGCTGCGGAAGATCGCGATGTCGCGCGGGAGCGCCTCTTCGCCGCCCAGCACCACCAGCCGCACTCGCGAGAGATCCGCTCCGCCGGCGAACTGGGCCGCCATGTGCCGGTACACCGTCGGCGTCGAATGGTAGATGGTGATCCCGCGGCGCACGACCTCGCCGAGCAGATCGCCGTCCACGCCGCTCTTCAGGTCGATCGGGCAGAGGGTGGCGCCATTGAGCAGGGCGGCGAAGATGTCCATCACCGCCGCATCGAAGCCGTAGGAGGAGAGCAGCGTCAGCCGATCACCTGATGCGATGCGCAGCCGGTTGGTGTAGGTACGGATGTGGTGCAACACGTTACGCTGGCTCTGCACCACCCCCTTGGGCTCCCCGGTCGAGCCGGAGGTATAGAGGATGTACGCCGCCGTCTCGGGTGAGATCTCCAGCTCCGGCTCCTGGTGCGGCTCCGTGCGCCACGCCTCCTCGATCGCGATCACCCGCAGCTCGCCCGCACACCGGCGAGCGGCGGCGGCGAGGGATGCCTGCGCCAGGAGCGCGCTCGGCCCGGCATCCTCGAGGATGCGCTGCAGGCGTTCGGCGGGAAAGGACGGATCGAGCGGCACATAGCTCTTGCCGGCTTTCAGCACGCCCAGCACGGCTGCGAGCATCGGCGCATCGTGCTCGACCAGCAGCGCAATGCGATCATCCCCGCTCCCACAGGCGCGAAGCAGCGCGTGCGCCACCTGATTGGCGCGACGCTCGAGCTCGGCGTAGCTCCAGACGTGCTGGTCGGTCTCGACGGCTACCGCATCGGGACGCGCTCGTACCTGCTCGGCGAATCGCGCGGCGATGGAGCGATCGAGTGCCTGCACGGGGAACTCGATGAAGCTACTGTGCGGAGAGATCCCTTCCGGTAGGAGCCGCGGTGGCCGCTGCTCGCGAACCATCGGCAGAGTCGAGAGCCGGCGCTCCGGAGCGGCGGCGATCGCCTCGAGCAGCGTACGGTAGTGCTCCAGCAGGCGCTCAGCGCTCGTGGCGTCGAACAGATCCGGGTTGTAGACCAGCCGAAAGCGCGTGTCCTCCCCGTCGGCCACGTAGAGGGTGAGGTCGAACTTGGACGCCTCGGCACCTACGACCAGCTCGACCTCGGCGTCGCCCAGCCGCCGCCGCTCGCTACCCCGGCCCGGTACCATGTTGAACATCACCTGGAAGAGCGGGGTGCGGCTCAGGTCGCGCGGGGGCTTCAGCTCCGCGAGCAGCTTCTCGAACGGGATCTCCTGATTGGCGTACGCGGCGAGCGTCGTCTCGCGCACCCGTGCGAGCAGCTCAGAAAAGCTCGGATCGCCGGAGAGATCAGTGCGCAGCACGAGGTTGTTGAGGAAGAAGCCGATCAGCCTCTCGGTTCCTTCCTGGTTGCGGCCGGCGATGGGGGAGCCGACGACCACCTCCTCCTGGCCGGAGAGGCGCGAGAGGAGCAGCTTGAACGTCGCCAGCAGCGTCATGTACAGGGTGACGTTCTCCTGCTGGCTCAGCCGCTTGAGGCGGTCGATCAGCGGGGCGGCAGCCACCCAGCTACTCGCGTCGCCGCGGTGCGTCTGCACCGGCGGACGGGGGCGGTCGGTGGGAAGGTCGAGCACCGGGAGATCGGCGAGCTGCTCTCTCCAGTAGGCGAGCTGCTTCTCCAGCAGGGTGCCCTGGAGCTGCTGCCGCTGCCGCTCTGCGAAGTCGGCATACTGAAAGGGCAGGGCCGGTAGCGGCGAAGGGGTTCCTGCCACGAACGCCTCATACAGCGCCGTGAGTTCGCGGAGGAAGGTCTCTACGGACGAGCCGTCCGAGGCGATGTGGTGCATGGCCACCACCAGCAGATGCTCCCGCTCCTCGAGCCTCAGCAGGTGCGCGCGCAGCTTGAGGTCGCGCTCCAGCTCGAAGGGGCGGTGCAGCAGCTCGCTCACCCGCTGCCGGACTGCCTCCTCCCTCGTCTCCTCCGGCACGTCTTCCAGATTCTCGATCGGAAGCGCGAACTCGTCGAGAGCCAAGACCTCCTGGAAGGGGTGCCCGTCATGCGTGACGAGCATCGTGCGCAGCACCTCGTGCCGCTCCAGGATCACGCGCACGCTCCGCTCCAGCGCCTCCAGCTCCAGCGTGCCCTTCACCCGCAGGACGGCGGGAAGAATGTACGTTGCCGCGCCGGGTTCGAGCTGTTCGAGGAAGTAGAGCCGTTGCTGGGAGAAGGAGAGCGGCGCGCGGCTATCACGCACCGTTGCCGAGGCGGCAGCAGCGTTCGGCACCTCCACCTCGTATCCGATCTCCTGGGCGAGGCGCCGTGCGGCTCCGCCGAGCCGCCGCGGCAGCTTCACCCTGCGCCACGCCTCCGCGAGCGCGGGATCGATGCTGTCGTGGTCGTGGAAGTTCGGATCCCCGATCGGCAGCGAGCCGGCATGGATGCCGTCCGCCATGCGGTTGCCCTGGTAGGGGGCAAGCAGCTCCGGCACGAAGGAAACCCCGAGGAAGGCGCACAGCTCGCGCATCACCCTCTCGGGATCGGTGACCAGCTCCTCGTACCGGACCCGGTGGTGCCGCGCCGGGTCGAGCTCTCGCAGGAAGTCGATGGTGTTGCTGTTCGCCTCCGTCCAGACCTGCTCCGCTACTCCCGCCGGGTCCACGTCCGGCGCGGCGAAGAGCTTCTCCATCCGGTTCCGGACGAAGGAGTCGATCACCGCGAGGGGGTGGCGGACCAGGTGGATGTAGCGCGGCTCCTCGAAGATGAGCTCGGCCCGCTCGAGCGTGGCGAGCTCCGCCGCGTATGAGGGCGACTTGTCCACGAGGATGCGCTGGCCGGCGAGCGTCTGGAGCCGGCGGTAGACCTGGTGGATGGGCAGGTCGTGCGCGACCCATTCGTCCAGCAGCGCCTTGCTCTGCTCGGCATCGAGCTTCATCAGCTCCATCACCGCGCGCTGCAGACCCTCGCCGAGGTAGCTGCGGTCGAGCCGGGCATTCCATGCACCGAGGCGGTCGAAGGGGAGCAGGTGCAGCTCCGGCGGGCAGAAGAGTTCTGGATGCCCGGCCAGCATCACGCGCAGGAGGGTAGATCCAGAGCGTGGACTCGAAAGGAGGAAGACGGCGCGCGGATTGCGCAGCTCCGGCAGCACCAGCGGCCGCGACGGCAGGCGCGGCCGCACCGCCGCTCCCTCCTCTATCTCGGCGGGGGCCGCCGAACCATTGCCCCCGCGAGGGATCATCACTCCGCCCGTCGCCCTCTTGACTTCCGCCAGCAGGTACTCCGCCAGAGCCTCGATCGATGGGCTCTCGAAGATCTCGCC
>JBPCIT010000212.1:0-18854 GCA_051006015.1 Longimicrobiaceae bacterium | reverse complement strand
CCTCCTCCGCATGTACGCGCTCGGTGATGTCGCGGAAGTAGATGGCAGATCCCTCCGCCGAGGGATAGGCGTGGATGTCCACCCACAGGTTCAGAGGCGCATAGAATTCGGTGAAGTGGACGCTCACGTGCTCGGCCGCCGCGCGCTGGAACTCGCGGTAGAAGGCAGTGTCGCGCGCTTCGGCAAAGACATCCCAGATGCTGCGGCCGATCAACTCCCGTCGGCGCCTGCCCAGGATCTGCTCCGCGCGGGGATTGACGAAGGTGTAGCGCCACTGGCGATCCAGCGTGGCGAAACCATCCGGGAAACCGTGGAGGATGGAGCCGGTCCACTGCTGCACCGCGCTGGTCTCGATATCCGCCATCCACCGTTCGATCTCGGCCATGACGGCGGCGGCGAGGTCCCGCAGCATCCCGACTTCCGCTTCCTTCCACTCCCGCGGCTGGAAATCGATGGCGCACAGGGTGCCCAGCGGTTGCCCTTCCCGCGTGCGCAGCGGAACGCCGGCGTATGCGACGATCCCCAGCTCAGTAATGGCGAGATCAGGGTGGAGCTGCGGCTGCTCGCGGGCGTCCTCCACGAAAAGTGGTTCCCCCGAGGCCACCACGTGCTGGCAGAAGGAATGAGAGAGCGGGGTCTCCCGCTGGCTCGCCCAGGGTTCGGGCAGGCCGACGGAGCTCTTGAAGAACTGCCGCTCCTCGTCCACCAGCGAGAGCAGTGCGACGGGGGCTCCCAGTGCGCGCGCGGCCAGACGGGTGAGACGGTCGAAGGACTCCTCGGGCGGGGTATCCAGCAGGGTGGTGTGCCTCAGCGCAGCCAGGCGCACGGGGTCGTGCACCGCATCCGAAACCGCGCGTTCCGTCACGACAGGTACCATCGAGCTCAGGAGACTACCTTCCGAACGGGGCAAGACTCAGCAGGACTCGTCGAATCTCTGCACTGCGGGTCGGTTGCGCAAGATGCGGCAGACAACGCCGAGCGTAACGATTGCGTCTCGCCCGCAGATACGCGAAGTCCCCGGCGGCTCGCACCTCCGGGGGTCTCGCACAACGAACGCGGAAGGGCTCCTATGTCGAGGGCGTTGCGCGATGCGGCGGGGAGAACCTATCCTGGCGACGATCGTGCCGCGCGGGGAGTACCCCTTCGTCCATAATCGTGCTTCCCCGCACGTCCAATGCGACACTGTTCCGCGACACAACGGGGGCGCTCTTCATGTATGGGCTACCCTTGACACCCGAAGGATGTATAGGCTATTCTATACATGCGAATCTATCCGGCTCGGCACCCGAATGCGTTGAATGCGAGGCACCCGATCCTGATCGAAGAGATGCTTAACCTGAAGAAAGCAGGAAAACGCCGCGCGGTGTCGACCATCATCGAGATGGTGAGGGATCTGCAGGAGCATGGGAGAAAGAGCCGCTATCTCGTGGCCATGCAGGGGTTTCCGATCTACGAGCTCAAGCCAAGGAGTCGCGGCGGCGAAAAGGGCGGAACGCGCGTCTACCTCTTCCTGACGGAGCACGATGAGGCGGGGCTCGTCACCTGTGAGGTCAAGGATGGCGACTCTCCGGATCCCGTGAAGTTGAAGACGACAGTTCAGGTTGCGGTTGCGCACAAGCAGGGGATTCCGGTGTTACAGAAACGGAGGTAGAGATGGGCAAGACAAAGGAAGAAGTCCAGAGAGCCTTTGGTCTGGCTGAGCCACCGGACGATGAGTTCATGGCCCTCGTGAGCCAGCTCGGCGAGGGCGAGGTGATCTCGGGTGTGAAGCGCGTTCCAGGTGTGGGCTACACGGCCCAAGAACTGGCCGAAGAGTTTGCCGAGGCCGTAGTGGCCGACTCGGTAGGGGAGTTGATCGCGAAGGCTCGGAAGGAGACAGGTCGCTCGCTTCGCGATGTGGGCGCGGCAGTCGGCGTGAGCCATGGACGGGTACGAGAGCTGGAGCATAGCTCGAACGTGGAGATCGCGACTCTGGTTCGCGTTGCAGCAGCCATGGGCTATGGGGTGAAGATCGTGCTCGAGCCGAGCAGGGAGAGTCGCCCAGGTACCCGGAGGCTCACGGCGGACCTGGACTTCGCCTCGCAGAGCGTGTGATCGCAGACGTCGCTTGAGCCCCAAGTGATAGAGGGTCGACAGCGCCACCGAGCCGCGAAGCGGAGCAGAGAGCCGGGCCGGGAGCGCGCGTTCGCGGCCGGCACGCCTCCCCGGTATCCTGCCGCTGGACGCAGAGTACGTTGCCGATCGTACTCGTCCTGTTCCCCTCTGCCGCAGATCCTCGGTGAGGTAGCGCAGTTCCGCGCAGCGCTGACGGTTTGCTGCCGCGCGCGATCCATCCTTATCCGGCAGGTGTGCAGTCCAATGGCCAACGATGGGGCGACTACCGATCAAGGAGGCCAGATCCATGCAATTGATGACACCCGAGATCATCGAAATCCGCCTCAGCGCTGCACATGAGCAGCGCAAGTTCGATGGTCTGCTCGCCAGCCGCCATTCGATTGGCGAGTTCATCGAGCACGACCGCTGTCGCCTGGTAACTGGACATCTCGGGGGGATTGAGGGTGTTCATGCTGATTATGCAAACGTTCCTGGGAGGTGGCAGGGGTGTGCTCGTCGACCACGCTGAGCCGAGTACCGTCCTCCGGCCGTGAAACTGCCCACCGGCAAACCTCGATTGACGCCCCGCCGGCACGCCGATCGGTCGCGGCTGCCAATCGCACACGCTCGTCCCCATCGTCGATGGCGAGTGCAACCGCCCTGGCGCCGCTGCCTCCTGTCGTTCATCCTCCCTCTCTTGGATCCGGCGTCCATGGATGAGGCCATCCCCGACGACTGCACGGATCGACTTTTCCCCTGACCCGAGGAGATCCCGATGAATAACCGCGACGATGCCCTGCTTCGCGGCCTGCACGCCGCGCTGGAGGCGAGCCATGCCGACGCCCTCGATCCGGACCTGGTCACCGGGATCGGTGACGGCCTTGGCCTCCATCCGGAAGACATCCTGAACGTGGCCGAGCGACTCCAGGCCGACGGGCTGATACCAGCTACGCTGGGGTGGACGCGTGGCGCTCACCGACAAAGGCAGGGCGCGGGCGAGCGGCCGAGCAGACCAGCCGAACATACAGCTTGGAGAGGGCGCGGTCTACGTCGGCGGGCCCGTCACCAACGCCGCCGTAGGGCAAGGAGCGATGAAGGACTCCGTGCGGATCGAGAGCCACGGCATCCAGCTCGGCGAGCTTGCCGCGGCCCTCGCCCTCCTGCGCTCCACCTCCGCAGATCTGAAGGAGGAGGAGCGGGCGCCGGCCAAGGAACTCGAGGTGCTGGTGGAGGAGGTCCTGGAGGAGGCGCGTCAGCCTACCCCGGAGCCGCAAAAGCTGGAGGCGCATCTGGATCGCGCGAAGGGACTGCTCGAACGCCTCGGCTCGATTGCTGAGACTGGAGGCAAGCTCGCCCCGGTCGTCGCGCTGGTCCGCACGGGCTTACGGATGGCGGGACTGCCGCTGTAGAGCGTGGCGCATCCCGTGGCGCACTTCTACTTCCCGCTCAAGCTCGGGATCCGCCGACGCCGGGTAGCGGCGCCGGAGCGAGCGGACGCACCCCCGCGTTACACCTACGACTCATGGCGTGAGGGTGCCCAGCGCCCGCAGGAGCAGTACGAGGAGCATCCTGAGGAATCGGTGCTCGATGCCTTGCAACGGAGCCATCCCGGGGCGAGCACCCGCTACTGGGTCGTTCTGGGGGAGCCCGGCGCAGGCAAGACAACGCTTCTGGATGGCTGGTTCGGCCGCTGGGCGAGATCTCTCGGCACTGCGCGCTTGGGCGTGCGGGTGCCGGTGTTGGTACGATTGCGCGAATTGGAGCCGGCCGACCTGAAGCTCGAGGGTGAGCGCCTGGCCGACCGGCTGTGGGCGCTGGGGGTCACGTCGCGGGCACGGCTGGACGGTTTGGGCGAGAGGGTCTACCGCGGCGAATGGACCCGGATGTTCGAGCCGGTGTGGCTGCTCGACGGCTTGGACGAGGTGCCGCAACCGGGGTTCGGGGAGGCCTTCCTTCAGCGACTCGCCAGCCTGCCGGGCCAGAAGGTGCTCACCTGCCGCACGGCGGTCTACGAGTCCCTGCGCCGGGAGGCGGACCCCTACCGGGAGCGTGAGTACGACGTGCTGGGGCTGAAGCTGCACGAGCAACTCGCCTTCCTCACCCACGCAAGGGAAGGCGACTCCGAACGTGCAGAGGCGCTCCACCGGGCGGTGCAGGCACATCCCGCCATCCGGCCGCTTGCGGCCAATCCGCTGATGCTGAGCCTGATCGCGGAAATCGAAGATGCGGACCGGTTACCGGTGACTCGCGCGGCCTTCTATGCCGGTGCGGTGCGGGCGATGTGGGCGAGGAAACTCGGCGAGGAACCGGAGGCGGACAGCTTCGTGGAGCAACGCGATCTCCTGCTGACGACCATCGCTGGTGAGATGGGGATGGAGCGGGTCGAGGAGTCGCTGGCGACGCTCAACAAGGCGGCCCGGGAGACCGACGCGGCCGAGTGGAAGCGGCTGGCGGAGTATGTACGTCGGGCAGGTCTGCTCCGGGTAGACCGCGGTCGCGAGCGGATCTCGTTCCTGCACCTCACCTTTCAGGAGTACTTCCTGGCACGGGCCCTGGCGGACGGTGGGCTCCAGCTGGCGCTGCAACGGTACTGGGAGGATGCGCGGTACGAGGAGACGCTCGGGTTGCTCGTCTCCCTGCTACTCGAGAGAGGAGAGTGGGAGCAGGTAGAGCATGGGATTCGCTGGCTGGTGGAGTGGGGCGCGAAGGTGCATCGGCGCGACCCGCACCTCCTGTGGGGGAAGCACCGAGGTCCGTTCCGGGTGGCCTTGCACGTGCTCGGCCGCGCGGGAGCGAATTTGGAGGTGGACGGCCCCCTCGCGGCTCTCGCGGCTTTCCTGCACGCGCGCATTACAGCGTCAAAGCTTCGCAAATGGGCTGTCGCTGAGAATGCAAGCACGCCGCCGGAGGTCCTGAGCCGCCTGGCCGCTGATCCGGATGCGGAGTCGCGCCGGGGTGTCGCTAGGAATGCGAGCACGCCGCCGGAAGTGCTGGGCCGCTTGGCCGCCGATCCGGAAATGGACGTGCGCTGGGGTGTTGCTCAGAATGTCACCACCCTTCTTGAGGATTTAGGTAGCAAGCGAGCAAGACTGCGGACGCGACTGGCGGGGTTCTTCCTCGTAGTTCTTGTTTTCTTGTTGTCGCTTCTTCTTTGGCGATGCGAGTCGTCTGCAGTCGGGTTGGATGGAGCCATGCCAATCGTGAGTTCGTCGGGCTGACGGAATGTCTCCAAGGAATTGTTGCTCTACTTCGCCAGGAAGGAGGCGCCCGTAGACCGAGAGGATTGCCGAGAAGGAGGCCGGCGAGGGATCACCCCCGCCCGCCTCGCTCGCCTCCGCGCTGTCCAGAGACTTACGTCAAATCCAGAACCTTTCGCGGATACTGTCAACAGTTCGTGTGCAACAATAACCGACGCGACCTACACGTCCAGCGTCGCGTAGGAGGCGTTCTCCTCGATGAACTTGCGGCGCGGATCGACGTCCTCGCCCATCAGCGTCTGGAAGATCTTGTCCGCCTCGACGGCGTCCTCGAGCGTCACCCGCAGGATGGTGCGCGTGGCCGGGTCCATGGTGGTCTTCCAGAGCTGCTCGGGGTTCATCTCGCCCAGCCCCTTGTAGCGCTGCACGTGGATGCCCTTGCCGTCGCCGCCGTTGCGCATGCGGTTCAGGATCTGGTCGCGCTCGGCGTCCGAGTAGGCGTAGTGCTCCTCGCGCCCCTTGCCGATGCGGTAGAGCGGCGGCTGCGCGATGTAGATCATCCCCGCCTCGACCAGGTCGCGCATCTGGCGGAAGAAGAAGGTCAGCAGCAGGGTGCGGATGTGCGAGCCGTCCACGTCCGCGTCCGTGTTGTGGCAGCAGATGCCACCCACGCCGGCGACGAAGTTCTCGTCCCCCTCGACGGAGAAGTCGTAGACCTGGCCGTTGCTCGGCTCGACGCTCCGGATCGAGTCGATCGGCAGCGCGACCAGATCGCCGCCGATCTCCTGGAAGCGGCGGTTGACCGACGGCCACTGGCTCGCGAGCGCGGATTCGATCCGGTCCGTGTGCGGGTGATCGCCCCAGAGGGGGCGCAGTCGCTCGAGGTCCTCGCGCGCGGTGACGGTGACGGTCCAGTGCGGGTGGCGAGTCTCGCATGGCTGGCCGCGGATCTGGCGCGCCACGCCGTCCGGCTCGCGCCGGGAGAGCGAGGCGACGACGCCGAAGGAGGAGAGACAGTACATGAGGCCGCTCGCCACCTCGCGCGAGGAGGTGCCGAAGACCAGCCGCCCCTCGGCCACCGTGCCGTCGCCGCGCAGGTAGCCGCGCAGGAAGGCGGCGCGCAGCGGCGCGGCCACGTTGAACACCAGGTCGGGGATGCGCTTGGTCAGCGAGTCGGCCCGGCCGAAGCCGAACGCCCGCTCCCAGGCGAGCGCGGCGACGCGGTTCACCAGCTTCAGCTCACCGGCGTCCGCGTCTGTGGTGTATGCGCGGCCCGCGCTGCCGAAGACGCGCGCCAGCGCCGCCGAGACCTCGGGCACGAAGCCGCCGTTCCCCTTGCCGGTGGCGAAGCGGATGCCGCCGCGGGCGGAGCAGGAGCCCTCGGCGAGGTAGAAGCCGAGCAGCGTCATCAGCTCGGCCGTCACCTCGAGGAAGCGCGGCACCTCGTGCCCGGCGCGATGCTCCGGCGTGAGCACCAGGTCCTCACGCTCGCCGAGCCAGGCAACGTCCTCCGCCTGCAGCTCGGAGAGGCGCACGTAGGGCCGCACGCGGTTGCGAGGCGCGCCGCGGTACTGCTCGCTCCACGTACGTTCGAGCCGGCTAGGAACGACGTCGACCCGTTGCATCACCGCCTCGGTGTCCGCGCCGATCGTCTCAAGGTAGCTCTCCCAATTCGGCAGCGTCGGCCGCGCCTCGCCCTTCTCCCAGGCGTAGAAGGTGACCGGCTGGCAGATGCCGACCGCCTCGCAGAGCTGCTGATTCGAGACCCCGCTGGCGCGGCGCAGCGTCGCCATCTCGGCGCCCACGCTGGAACCGACCTCGACGCGCGGCGCCGTCCACTCCGGACGCTCCGCGTACTCCTCCCGCACCTGCTGGCGGTACCACTCCTCGACGGCCGGACCGCGCAGCCAGACCTGGCGGGCGGCCTCCGGGTCGGCGTACAGCAGCCGCAGCAGGTCGAGCCGCGGGGGCGCCGCCTCCGGCAGCCGCAGGGTCCGCGGCGCTACCAGCCGGTCGCCCACACGCAGCTCGTCGCCGCGCTTCAGGCGCACCTCGCCCTCCTCGTAGACGAAGACGCTGTGGCTCGCGGTGACGCGCACCGAGCGCCCGTAGGCCGTCTCGACCTCGAAGAGGGTCTCCTCGAGCGGATGGCGGATCATGCTGCGGATGGGCCGGAAGCGGACCTGGTGGTCCTCTAGGCCGAAGCAGAGTACCTCGCCCAGGTCGTCGCCGGAGCGCTTCTCGTAGCCTGTGTCGCCGCTCGCCTGCCCCGCGAGCGCCGCATCGATGAAATCGCCGATCTTCGTCATCCGCACGCCGTGGGCGTCCCGTACGAAGGCGTGCTCCTCGGCGTCCACGCTCATGATGATGATCTTGTGGTAGCGCGCGTTCCCCAGGTCGAACTCGTCCTCGCCGATCCCCGTGCCGATGGCGGTGATGATCGCGCGGATCTCCTCGTTCGAGAGGACCTTGTCGAAGCGAGCCCGCTCGACGTTCAGGATCTTCCCCTTCAGGGGGAGGATCGCCTGGAAGGAGCGGTCGCGCCCCTGCTTTGCCGAGCCGCCGGCGCTGTCGCCCTCGACGACGTACAGCTCGGAGAGCTCGGGGTTGGTGCCGGAGCAGTCGGCGAGCTTGCCGGGGAGCACGCCGGTCTCGAGCGCGCTCTTCTTACGGGTCAGGTCGCGCGCCTTGCGGGCGGCCTCGCGCGCACGCGCGGCGGAGATCGCCTTCTCGATGATCGCCCGCGCCACGGCGGGGGTCTCCTCGAGGAACTCGGAGAGCTTCTCGTTGACGACGGTCTCGACGGCGCCCTTGATCTCGCTGTTGCCCAGCTTGGTCTTGGTCTGCCCCTCGAACTGCGGCTCGCGCACCTTGACGGAGAGCACCGCGGTGAGCCCCTCGCGCACGTCGTCGCCGGAGAGCGCCTCGAGCCCGCCCTTCTTGAAGAGACCGGTCTTGCGGGCGTAGTCGTTGATGGTGCGCGTCAGCGCCGACTTGAAGCCCGTGAGGTGCGTGCCGCCCTCATGGGTGTTGATGTTGTTGACGAAGGTGAAGGTATTCTCGTTGTAGCCGTCGTCGTACTGCAGCGCCAGCTCGATGTCCGCCTCCGGCCGCTCCGCCTCGATGTAGATAGGCTCAGGGTGGAGCGGCTTGCGGGTGCCACGCAGGTAGTCGATGAACTGCTTGAGACCGCCCTCGTAGTGGTACTCCTCGCGGCGCACCTCGACGAGCTCCTCGCCCGGCTGGCGCTCGTCGGTGAGGGTGACGCGCACGCCACGGTTCAGGAACGCCATCTCGCGCAGGCGGTTCGAGAGCGTGTCGAAGGAGTACTCGCGCTCCGGGAAGATGTCGAGGTCGGGCTTGAAGGAGACGGTGGTGCCGGTGTCGCCGGGCGCGCTCTTGCCGATCACGCGCAGGTCGTGCGTCTTGGCGCCGCGCGCGAATCCGATCTCGTACACCTTGCTGTCGCGCTTCACCTCGACGCGCAGCCACTCGGAGAGCGCGTTCACCACGCTAACGCCCACGCCGTGCAGGCCGCCGGAGACCTTGTAGCTGTTCTTGTCGAACTTGCCGCCGGCGTGCAGCACCGTCAGCGCCAGCTCGACACCCGGAATTCCCTCGGTGGGGTGGATGTCGACCGGGAAGCCACGGCCGTTGTCGACCACGGTGATCGAGTCGTCCGCGTGGATGGTCACATCCACGCGGTCGGCATAGCCGGCGAGCGCCTCGTCGATCGAGTTGTCCACCACCTCGTAGACCAGGTGGTGCAGGCCGCGCGGTCCGGTGGTACCGATGTACATCCCCGGGCGCTTGCGGACGGCCTCCAGGCCCTTGAGCACCTGGATCTGACCGGCGTTGTAATCCTTGGCTGCGGCAGTCGTCGCCATAGTCTCGTTTTCTACTCGGTTTTACAGGAAGAATGCTACGTTCCTGGTACCCCGCCAACGCGGGGAGGTTCGTCTCGCGGCACGCTTTTCGGGTGGAGCGGCCGAGGCGCTGCTGCACCTCGCCGGAGGCCGCTCAGGAGCCCATCACGAAGACGATCTGCTGGATCCTGCCCTGCCGCTTGCCCGCGTTGAGGCGCGCCATCAGCTCGCCCTTCATCAGCGTCAGCTCCATCATCCAGGCGGAGGTGGAGACGGCCACGAAGAGCGCCCCCTCGGAGACGCGCAGCGGCTCGGTCACCGCGGCGATCTGCGGACCGACCAGGTTCTCCCATTCGGGGACGACAGAAGCGGCCTCGACCTTAGCGGCGAGCCCGCTGCGGGCCAGAAATTTGGCTACCACTTCGCCTACCGCCTGCGGAGCGGCTTCGCCGCGACGCGCTGGCGAAGGTCGTCGGGCCGCTTTCGCTGCGGAAGGATCGGGCTGGGAGTCGCCAGTACCGTTGGACCGCGTGGAACGGGAGGAACGGTTCACGTCTGGCTCGGTGGCGAGGGTAAGGTGTGGACGCCGGAATCTACGGGCACGGGGGGTCGGCGTCAAACGGGGGAGAGCCTGCCGCCCTGGATGCGCAGGTGCAGCAGCGAACCGCCGCGCAGCTCGAAGTCGCCCGGTTTCGGGGCGGTCAGGATCACCTGCCCCACCTCCTCGCGCTCGACCCATTCGAGGAGGCGCCGGGAGCGGCCGGGATCCAGCTCCGCGAAGACGTCGTCGAGGAGGACGATGGGAGCGCGGTGGCGGGTCTCGCGGATCGTCTCGGCCTCGACCATGCGCAGCGCGATCGCCGCGGTGCGCTGCTGACCGCCCGAGCCGTAGGCGCGCAGATCGAGCCAGCTCCCCGGCGTCTCCCCCTCGACGGCGATGCGCAGATCGTCGCGGTGCGGCCCCAGCACCGTCATCCCGCGGCGCTGCTCGCGCTCCGCAAGGCGCACGAGACCCTCGGCGAAGGCAGCCTCGATCGGCGCGGTGGGAAACCCGGCTCCCTCCATCTCCTCGCCCGCACCGACGGAGGGCTCGTACTCCAGCAGCCCCGCGGCGCCCCCCGCGATGCCCGCCGAGTGTGCCGAGAAGCTCGCGCGCCGCGCCGCCACCCATTCCGCGCGCGCGGCAACGACGCGGCTCCCCCAGCTCACCAGCCCGTCGTTCCAGGCGGCGACCTGCGCGTACGGCGCGTTCTGGCGCAGCAGCGCGTTGCGATGCCCCAGCACCTGCCGGTAGCGCTGCAGCGCCCCGAGGTAGCCAGGAACGGCGAGGGAGAGCACGATGTCTAGGAAGCGCCGCCGCGCGCCCGGCGCGCCCGAAACGATCCCCACGTCCGAAGGCGAGAAGATGATCGCGCCCACCCCGCCGATCGCCTCCCCCAGCCGCGGCGGCTCGGCGCCGCCCACCGTCACCTTCTTGCGCCGGCCGCGCCGGTCGAAGGCGGCGGCGATCTCGCGCGTCGCGCCATCCACCTCGACCACGCGCCCCTCGATGCGAAACACCTCCTCCCCGAAGCGCACCAGCTGCTCGTCCGCGGCCCCGCGAAAGGAGCGGAAGATCTCTAGGTAGTAGATCGCCTCGAGCAGGTTGGTCTTCCCCTGCCCGTTGTCGCCCACGATGGCAGCGCCCTGCGGGGGGAGTTCGACGAGCTGCTCGGCGAAGTTGCGGTAGTTGCGGAGGTGGAGACGAGCGAGGAACATGAACTGCAGTTATGAATAGTGTCGGTTCGTCTGCAATCTCACCCCCGCGGAGATCATCGAGAACTACAGCCTATAGCCCGGCTCTCGGACCCTCGTGGGGGGCGATCAGTCGAGAATCAGGAAGGTGTTGGAGGCAACCTCCTGCCGCGCCTGCGGATCGAGAAGTCGGTCTCGGGCGTTCGGGTGCCATCTTGTGTAGAGGACCATGATGAGCCGGTACGTACCCGGAATCGAATCCACCTCGAACCGGGGTCGCACGGGCGGGAACCCCGTGAAGTGGTGCGCCGTCATGGTGTCGGCAAACACCTCCCCTGGATCAACGGGAAAGGGGTCTTCTATGCCCACGGCCTGGCAGATAGGCCGGTACGCCTCCACCCAGTTTCCATTCACCCTCTTCTGCAATCGGTAGCTCCCCGGATCGTAGCCGCAGTACTCCAGATAAACGGGATGGGGGGAGCGGTTCTGATAGGCGACAACGATCGCCACGGTGTCGTGCACGAGTTCGAGAGCGATCACACCAGGACGTGGGCGCTCCTGTTGGGGTGGAATTACCCTCTCGAGCCGGTACACCCGCCGATCCGTCTGGAGGGCGGCCGCGGTGTCGGGCGACTCGTCCCTCGATCCTGCAGTGCTGGTTGTGGGCGCTTCCCCCTCCGGCACCCCCCGATTCACCGCGGCCGCACGGGCGCAGCCGCCCGCGAAACCCAGGAGCAGAAGGAGCAGGCAACCGGCAGTCCTCGGCATCTTGGACGAAGGATTGATCCACATCGTGGAGAGCGTGTCGAGCGCTACTGCATCAATGCGAAAAAGGCCGATACCGGTCAACTCAAAACTCGTGACTCACGTCTCAATATCCCTCACCGCCCCCGGAACTCCGCCCGCCGCTTCTCGAGAAACGCCGTCATCCCCTCGCGCATGTCCTCAGTGGCGGCGAGCAGGCCGAAGAGATTGGATTCGAGGGCGAGCCCGTCATCGACCGACATCTCGAGGCCGCGCGTGGTGCACTCGATCGCCAGCGCGAGCGCGATCGGGCCGTTGCGGAGGATGGTCTCCATCAGCTTGCGCGCCTCGCCCGGCAGCTCCTCCTGAGAGGCGACGCGGTTGACGAGCCCGATGCGGTGCGCCTCCTGCGCGTCGATCATCTCGCCGGTGAGGATCAGCTCGAGCGCCCTTCCCTTCCCCACGATACGCGGCAGGCGCAGCGTCCCGCCGTAGCCGGGAATGATCCCCAGCTTGACCTCGGGGAGGCCGAACTTCCCGTTCTCCGAAGCGATGCGCAGATGGCAGGCGAGCGCCAGCTCGCACCCGCCGCCCAGCGCGAAGCCGTTGACCGCCGCGATCACCGGCTTGCGGGAGAGCTCGATCTGGCGGAAGACCCGCTGTCCCAGCCGGCTCACCTGGATGCCATCTATCGGACCCATCTTCGCCAGCTCGCCGATGTCCGCCCCGGCGACGAAGGCCTTCTGCCCGACACCGGTGAGGATGACGCCGCGCACCTCGTCGTTGCCGGCGATCTCGTCGACGGCATCGGCCAGCTCGCGGATGGTCTGCTCGTTGAGCGCATTGAGCTTGTCGGGGCGGTTGACGGAGAGGGTGGCGATCCCCTCCTGCACCTCGAGCTGGAGATTCGAAAATTCTGGCATGGACCGGGTGAGCGTTGCGGGTCGTCGCTGTCGGTGAACGGCGGGAAAGCTAGCGGAGCCGGAAGGGGGGAGCAACCGGTGGCGGTCGGCGCGACCACCCCTCGCCGGAGCTTCACTCCTGGCCGGTCACATCCTCCCACTCCTCTCCCAGCACCCGAGTACAGGCACGCAGCAACGGCTCCCACTCCTCTCGCTTGTCACAGTACTCCTGCAGAGCCTCCGCCTCCTCCCGGACCGGGACTCCCGCTCCGCGGAGGACCTCCTGCGCGCGCTCGAAACGCGCGACCCAGGAGTCGCGATCCTCCGCAGTGGGCTCCTCCCCTTTACGGGATCGCTCGCGCAGGAGGGTTTCCGCGATCCCGTCCTGTACAGCGGTCGCGGCGAACAGCAACCCGGAGCGCCGGCCGAGCCCCGCCGCCGCGGGACAGCGCTGCGGATCGATGACGCTGTCGAGCAGGATGCCGAGGTCCTGCGTGACGAAGAGAAGGCGCGCCAGCGAGGCCTCGGCTTGCGCAGCGATGAAGTAGTGCAGGATCGGGTAGTTAGTGTAATCGGTGCGGATCGCCGCCAGGGCGTCGCGCAGGCGGCCCACTTCGCCGGTCAACGTGCTGGCGGATCCTCCCGCGAGGTGCTGGGCGATCAGACGGCTCGCATCCGCGCTCCGCTCCGTCTGATAGTACACCGAGGCCGCCGTGGACTTCTGCTGCGAGTACGCGCCGTACACCGAGGTGAAGTAGCCGATCACCAGGGTGATGAGAGCGAAGCCGGCGCCGCCCTGCAGCATGGCGAGCAGCCGCAGTCCCGTCGAGAGCGGGACGATGTCGCCGTAGCCGACGGTGAAAAAGGTGATGCCACTGTAGTAGAACGCATCCGCCAGGTTGCCGAAGTCGGCGACGAACCGATCCGCATGGAAGTCCTGCGGCATCCGGGGCAGGTAGAGGAGAGCGAAGCCGAGGATGACCAGGCCAGCCCAGAGGGTGACGGTGGCGGGGATGAGAAGCGGCCCTACCCTGCCGAGGATCCTGCGCCGCCATTCTGGTTCGACCCCACCGGTGAGCCGGACGATCAGCCGCCAGAGCTCGTGCGCGATGCGTCCGCTGACCGGGCCGGCGCCGCCCCAGTGATGGAGGATGGTGGTGAAAACGTCGTACAGGGCGAGTGTCAGGACCGCCATCCCGGCGAGGGTATAGAGGAGCAGTGGGCCGATCACTAAGACCCTCGCCGGTGCTCCTCCCTCGAGAGCCCTCCCTGCTCGAGGGCGGCCCGGACGCTCTCCTGCTCCTTAGCGCGCAGGGGCTTGAGCGGCGAGCGGGGCGGGCCGCCTACCAGCCCCAGCATGTCGAGCGCCGCCTTGATCCCCGACACCCCGAGCGCTCCGACCACCGCGCGGTGCACCGGCGCCACCCGCTCCTGGAGCCGCCCGGCGGCGGCGTGCTCTCCCGACTCCCGCAGGCGGAAGATATCGGCGCACTCCCGGGGCATCAGCAGCGACACGGCGAGGATGCCCCCGCGCGCCCCCACCTCGAGCGCCCCGAAGAGCACCGCACCGTTGCCCACCAGCACGCGGCAGCTGCGGTCGCAGGCATCCACGAAGGCGCCCAGCGTCTTGAGGTCGCCGGACGAATCCTTGATGCCCACGATGTTGGGGTGGCGGGAGAGCTCGCCCACCAGCCCCGGGGGCAGCTCGACACCACTGTAGCGCGGCGGGATCTGGTAGAGGATGATGGGGATGGGCGAGGCGTCGGCGACGGCGAGGTAGTGGTCGCGCAGCGCCTCCGGCGTCATCTGCGGCTTGTAGTAGGCCGGGGGATGCACCAGCGCCGCGTCCGCTCCCGCGTCAGCGGCGGCGCGCGTCAGCCGCAGCGTCGCTCGGGTGGACTCGGCACCCGTTCCCGCGAGCAGGTGCTGCCCGCCGCCCATCAGCTCGCGGGCGCTCGAGAGGAGGCGGACCCGCTCCTCCTCATCGAGCAACAGACCCTCGCCCGTGGATCCAAAAAGAACCAGGCCGGCGAGCGGCGCGCTCAGCCAGGCCCGTACATTCTTGCGCATCGCCACTACGTCCACCTCCCCGGTCACCGGATCGAAGGGGGTGACGGCAGGCGCGTAGATTCCACTCAGCTCGATCAGCGCGTCCTCCTGGTTCCGTGTCTCGTTCTCGTTCCACGCGCAGCGATGCGCCGCCTCCGGTCAGCCGTGATTCAGCATCCGCCCGGCCGACGGTGCCGGTTCCGCCGCGCCGACGCCGCTCTCCTGCTTCGCCTCGCGCAGGAGCGGCACCTGCACGCGAAACTCCGCCCCGGCACCCGCACGCGAGCTAACCTCGACCCGGCCCCTGTGACTCTCGACGATCTCCTTGCAAATCGAGAGCCCAAGACCCATCCCTTTCATCTTCGTGGTCACGAAGGGCAGAAAGATCTCCTTCAGCTGCTTGGCGGGGATTCCTGGTCCGTTGTCGCTCACCCGTATGAGCGCAGCGGTGGGGGTGCGCTCGAGCGCGAGCGCGATGCGCGCGTTCGGCTGCTCGGCGACCGCTTCGCGGGCGTTACGCAAGAGGTTCTCCACCGCCTGCCGCAGATAGACGGAGTCGGCGAGCACGCTCGCTTCCTCGATGGGTCCCACCTGCAGATCGATTCCCCTGCTCTTCGCCTCCCGCCGGTGCTCCTCCGCCAGCTGCTGCACGAGCGTGTGCAGCGACACGGGCTCGAGCGCCAGGCCGCGGCGGGAGCCCGCGGCCCAGATGGAGAGCTCGCTCAGCATCGCCGCCAGCCGCTCCGACTCGCTCAGGATCGCCTGGCAGGCTCCCTGACGCGCCTCCGCGTCCTGGCCGATCGCCGGATCCTGCAGCAGATCGGCCTGGAGCATGACCGTCTGCAGCGGATTCTTCATCTGGTGGAGGATGCGCGACATGGCGGAGCCGACTGCCACCATGCGGCGTTCCTCTCGCTGGCGTTCGCGGCGGCGGTACAGAATGACGACCGCGACCAGCCCCATCGTCCCCACGGTCAGCACCGCGGCCAGGTTGATGAGCAGAAGCGCCCGGGAATCCGGATTGAACAGGAAACCGAGCTGCGCGAGGGGCATGCGGATCTCAGAGAGGTTGGAGATCGGGCACCGCGCAGCGCGGCACGGTGCCAGGGGAGGTCAGCCGCTGGCGGAGGTGGCGCGGGTGCGGGAGCGCTGGCGGGTGATCGAGAAGAGAACGGTCTCCCCCTTCTCCGGCCCGTCCGGGATCACCGCCTCGACCGTGATCCGCCGCACGACGAGCCGCGGATCGTCCAGGGCGAGCTGGAATGCCAGCCCCAGCTCCGGCGCGGAGATGCCAGTACGGACACGTGTGCCGGGTTCGCTTCCGGCGGGATCGGGATTGCGGAAAAGAGTCTTGGTCGACTGCCGACCCGTTTCGAGGTCGCGCGTCACCTTGACCTGGTGCAGCCAGTCGGGTTGATAGGAGACCGTGAACTCGTGACCGTATTGATCTTCCCCCTGACCTGCGCGGTTGTGGCGTGCCATGAAGGCCTCCGCAGCATGGGAGCTGGAATTCCATCTTCCTGCAGCGTGCAATCTTCTCCTAACTCTTGCTTTTGTCAAGCCAGAGCAGCAGCCTCTCTGATCTGCCGGTACTCAGATCCGGAAAGGGATCGGGATGAAGGTGAGGACGAAGATCACCACCGCCAGCCAACCCAGCAGGCGGCGCACGCCGGTGACCGGAAAGTGGGGATCGAACACCGAGGGATGGCGGATGCTGCCGCGCCCGAGCAGCAGGATGAGACCCGCCCAGAGCCACCAGATCCACCACACCGTTCCCAGCGCCAGCAGCAGCGCGAGAAAGGCCAGACCCACCTGGCGCTGCCAGCGGCCGATCAGCGCGTAGATGATGTGGCCGCCATCGAGCTGCGAGAGCGGGAAGAGGTTCAGCGCGGTGACGAACAGCCCGAGCCATCCGGCAAAGGCGAGCGGGTGGAGGAGAACGATCCCCTCGCCGCCCACCACCAGTGCCCTCAGCCCCTGAAAGAGGAGAGAGCTTCCCAGCCAGATCGGCTGCCCATCGTAGAGCACGGCTATGGAGGTCGGCGTCTGCACCGCGGGAAGGTTGACGGCGCGGCTCAGCGCCAGCCCCACCACCACCGCAGGGATCGAGAGCACAAAGCTTGCAATGGGTCCGGCGATCCCCACGTCGAGGAGCATCGCGCGGTTGATCATCGGCGAGCGCAGTCGGATGAAGGCGCCGAAGGTGCCGATCAGGTTGATCCAGTGCGGGGAGGGGATGAAGAAGGGCGGCGAGACGTCCATGCCGTGCCGGCGCGCCACGAGGTAGTGGCCCATCTCGTGGCCGAGCAGGATGAGGAGCAGTGGAAGCGAAAGGCGCAGCCCGGCGAAGAGCTCGACGGGGAAGATGGCCACCGGCAGCGGGATCCGCAGCGTGCCCGCGGATAGGAGGGCGAACTCCAGCGGCGTCCTCCCCTCGATCACCGCGCCGGCCAGCGTCGTAGTCAGGGCGGTCAGGAGAAAGAGCAGGGCGTGCAGCCACCAGCGCTCCGGCCGCCGCGAGCGGACCCGCCGCACCAGCGTAAGCTCCGTCCCGATCGGCGTGGTCTGCAGGAAGTGCTGACCCGGCCAGCTCTCGAGCGCTTCGTGCAGCGTGGCCCCGCCCGGGTCGATCTCCGGGTGCAGCACACCCTGCACCACCTGATCATCGCGAACGACCACCACCCGGTAAGTGGCAAAAAGGTTGACCCAATCCGTCACGGAACTCTTGACCTCATACGGCGGTAGCATTACCTTGTCGAACCGTCCTCAACTTCATTGGAATCCACGCGGTACCAGTGGCGCTATGCGCCCCCCGCCTTTGGACTTTTCTTTCGATCTCAATAGTAGCTTACGCGTTCGGCGGCACCCCGAGGGGGGTAGGCCGCCGCTAATCTGGAGCACATCGTGGACATTACTGCACTGAAATCCAAGACCGTGGCCGAGCTGCACGAGATGGCAGAGGGCCTGAACATCTCCAATTACTCGGGCCTCCGCAAGCAGGATCTGATCTTCCGCATCGAGCAGAACCTGCTCGACTCGGAGGTGGTTCTGCGGGGCGAGGGAGTCCTCGAGGTTCTGCCCGAAGGGTACGGCTTCCTCCGCTCGCAGGACTGGAACTACCTCTACGGCCCCGACGACATCTACGTCTCTCCCAGCCAGATCAAGCGCTTCGACCTGCGCACCGGCGACACGGTGCTCGGCCAGGTCCGCCCGCCCAAGGAGGGAGAGCGCTACCTGGCGTTGCTCAAGGTCGAGCGGGTCAACGGGGACGATCCGGATCGCGCCAAGCACCGCATCGCCTTCGACAACCTGCGCCCGCGCTACCCGGACCAGCGGATCCACCTCGAGCTGACCAACGGCGACATCTCGATGCGGGTGATGAACCTGATCGCTCCGCTCGGCGCCGGCCAGCGCGGTCTGATCGTCGCCCCGCCGAAGGCTGGTAAGACGATCCTCATGCAGAAGATCGCCAACGCCATCACCGAGAACCACCCGGACACCCACCTGATCGTCCTCCTCATCGACGAGCGGCCCGAAGAGGTCACCGACATGGAGGAGAACGTCAAGGCGGAGGTGATCTCCTCGACCTTCGATGAGCCGGCCGACCGCCACACGCAGGTCGCGGAGATGGTGCTCGAGAAGGCGAAGCGCCTCGTCGAGCACGGCAAGGACGTGGTCATCCTGCTCGACTCCATCACCCGCCTCGCCCGCGCTTACAACGTGACCGTCCCCCATTCGGGCAAGATCCTCTCGGGCGGTGTGGACGCCAACGCGCTGCACAAGCCGAAGCGCTTCTTCGGCGCCGCGCGCAACATCGAGGAGGGCGGCTCGCTCACCATCGTCGCGACGGCGCTGGTCGAGACGGGCAGCCGCATGGACGAGGTGATCTTCGAGGAGTTCAAGGGAACGGGCAACATGGAGCTGGTGCTCGACCGGCACATCTCCGACAAGCGGATCTTCCCGGCGATCGACATCAACCGCTCGGGCACCCGTAAGGAGGACCTGCTGCTCGACGAGAGCGAGCTCAGCCGCGTCTACCTGCTGCGTAACTTCCTCTCGGACATGCCGCCCGCGGAGGCGATCGAGTTCCTCCTCAGCCGCATGCGCAAGACGAAGAACAACAGGGAGTTCCTCGACTCGATGGCCAAGGGCGGCTGACCGCCACCCCGCCACCCTTCCACCCCGGTGGGGGGGGGGGGGGGGGGGGGGGGAGGGGGGGGGGGGGGGGAGGGGAGGGAAAGAGCGGGGAGGGGGGGGGGGGGGTGGAA
>JBPCIT010000211.1:0-8096 GCA_051006015.1 Longimicrobiaceae bacterium | reverse complement strand
GCGCCCCCGTTCAGGTGGCGCCGAACGGCGCCTGGCTCGCCTTCCTCCCCGTCCCGCAGGATGGGCTCTACAGCCTGAATGCCACCGCGCGCGGAGAGACGGTAGAGGAGCGGCGGACGGTGCGGGTACCTGCCCGCGCCGCGGCCCCGCTCGATGCGGGCCGCCTCGCCATCGTCCAGGGGAGCATCACCCCCAGCGGCATCTTCACCGGGGTGCGCGGGGAGCGCGTTGCGGTGCGGGTGCGCGGCACCCCGGGCGCCCGGGCGACGCTGGTCCTCCCCGACGGCCGCCGCGTCCCGCTCGCGGAGCAGCAGGTGGTGGAGCGCGAGACCGCCTTCATGGTGGACCGCGCCGAGGCGCGGCAGGACGTGGCGGAATACGTGGGCAGCTTCGCGCTCGACACTCCGATCATGGGCACCGACACCCCCGCCGTGCCGATGCTCACGCGCCGCCCCGGCCACGTGGAGCCGCGCGAGCAGCGCCCCGCCCGACCCGCGGTGATCGAGCTGGCGCGTGGCGGCGAGACGGTGCGCGCGCCGCTTACCGCCTCGATCGGGGTGCTCGAGGAGGCCGCGCCGCGGGTGGCCCTCGTAGCCACTGCACGCCCGGACAGCACCGCCATCGGCCGCAAGCTGCCGGGGCCGGGGCAGCCCTTCCAGTGGTTCTTTCCCAACGGCACCCTGCTGGAGGTCACCGGCGAGAGCGCCGACTTCCTGCGGGTACGCCTCGCGCGCGAGATGCACGTCTGGGTGGAGGCGAACGACATGCGCCTGCTCCCCCCCGGCGCGCCTGCTCCGCGTGGCGAGGTCGGCACCATCGAGGTGCGCCCCGACGCGGAGTTCGCCCGCGTCTCCTTCTCGATGACCGAGCGCCTCCCCTACCAGATCGAGCCAGGTGAGCGGGGGCTCACCGTCACCTTCTACGGCGCGACGGGACGGACTGGCTTCATGGGCTACGGGCGCACGGACCCCTTCGTCGAGCGCGTCTGGTGGGAGCAGCCCGCCGACGACCTCTACCGCGTGCATCTCGAGCTGAGCCAGCCGCTATGGGGCTTCCAGCACGGCTGGGATCGCGGCGGCAACCTCGAGCTGCGGGTGCGCCGCCCGCCGCGCATCGATCCCGCCAACCCGCTGCGCGGCGTGCGCATCGCGGTGGACGCGGGCCATCCGCCGGGAGGCGCCATTGGCCCGACGCGCCTGACCGAGGCGGAGGCCAACCTTGCCATCACCCGCCGCCTGGTTCCGATGCTGCAGCGCGCCGGCGCGCAGGTGATCGAGATCCGCCCCGACACCGCCGTCGTGCCGCTGATCCAGCGCCCGATCATCGCCACGGAGGGGGACGCGCAGCTGCTGGTCTCGGTGCACTTCAACGCCTTCCCGGACGGGGTGAACCCCTTCCAGAATCATGGCACGCTGATGCTCTTCTTCTGGCCCCAGTCGCTCGAGTTCGCGCGTCACCTGCAACGCGAGATACTGGCCGAGCTGCGGCTGCCGGACCGCGGGGTGCGATTCCAGGACCTGGCGATCCCGCGCACCACCTGGATGCCCTCGGTGCTGACCGAGAGCGGGTTCATGATGCTCCCCGAGTTCGAGGCTGCGCTGCGCGATCCCGGCGTGCAGGAGCGGCTCGCTCGCGCGCACTTCCGGGCGATCGAGTCGTTTCTCAGGGCCCTCACCCCCTGACGGGCCCTCACCCCCTACCCCCCTCTCCCGCAGGCGGGAGAGGGGGGACTGGTTTCGTGCGGTATGCTGGCTCTGGTGCGTGGGGAGAGAGGCCCTCACCCCCTAGCCCCCTCTCCCAATTCTGGGAGAGGGGGAACACGTTCGGTGCTCGACACACACATCAACCCTCTCCCAAACTTGGGAGAGGGTGGCGAGCCTAGGCGAGCCGGGTGAGGGCCCGCTTCAGGACAGATAGATGCGTCATTCACTCAGTATTCTTCTTCTGCTGACCGGCCTGCTCGCCGGTGTGGCCGGCTCGCTCCACGCACAGAGCCCGCCGCCCGACGCGCGCTGGTACACCTTCGAGACGCCCAACTTCCGCGTCCACTACCACGAGGGGCTCGAGCCGCTCGCACGGCGGGCGGCGGAGCGCGCGGAGGTGGCGCACGCGCTGCTCTCGGAGGAGTTCGTCGATCCGCCCGCCGGGAGGATCGATCTGGTGGTCTCCGACAACGTCGATCTCTCGAACGGGTATGCGACGCCCTTTCCGAACAACCGGGTGGTGGTCTTCACCCATCCGCCGGTGGACGTCGCCTTTCTCGGCTTCTTCGACGACTGGCTGGAGCTGCTCATCATCCACGAGCTGACGCACATCTTCCACCTGGACCACACGCGCGGTTGGTGGCGCGGTCTGCGCTCCGTCTTCGGTCGCGTTCCCTTTCTCTTCCCGCAGATCTACACGCCCGGATGGGTGACGGAGGGGCTGGCCACCTACTACGAGTCGCTGCTCACGCGCGCGGGGCGGGTGCGTGGCACGCAGCACGAGATGGTGCTGCGCACGGCGATCCTCGAGGACGCCTTCTTCCCCATCGACCGGGCGACCGGCTCGCCGGTGACCTGGCCGATGGGCCACACGACCTACATCTACGGCTCGCTCTTCATGGCCCATCTGGCGGAGCGCCACGGCCCCGAGCGCATCGCCACCTTCGTGCGGCGGATGGGGGAGCAGGCGATTCCCTACCGGATCGATGCCGCGGCGCGGCGCTCCTTCGGCGTCTCCTTCACCCGCGGCTGGCAGGCATGGGAGGACACGCTGCGGGTGCGCTACACGACGCTCGCGGATTCGCTGCGCGCGACGGGGTTGACGGAGCCGGAGCTGCTCACCCGGGAGGGACGCCTCGCCGCCTATCCGCGCTTCGCCCCCGACGGGCGCACCCTCGCCTACGCGGCGAGCACCGGACGCGAGGAGCCCGCCCTGCGGCTGATCGACCCTGAGGGGAGCCAGCAGGTGATCACCCGCCTCTTCACCCTCGATCCCGCGGTGTGGCTCCCCGATGGCGGCGGGATGCTGCTCGCCCAGGTGCAGTTCCAGGACCTCTACCGGATCTATGCGGACCTCTACCGGGTGGATCCCGGAGGCGAGCGCGTCCGGCTGACGGACGGGGCGCGCGTGAAGGAGCCGGATCCGCACCCCGACGGCCGCCGCGTGGTGGCCGTCCAGAGCGCACCGGGAACCAACGTCCCCGTGTTGATCGACCTGCCCACGGGCGAGATCCGGCCGCTCACGGAGCCCTCGCTGGAGCTCCACTGGACGGGGCCCCGCTGGTCCCCGGCGGGGGATCGGATTGCGGTGGCGCGCTGGCGCACGGGCGGATTCTACGACGTGGTGGTGCTCGACTCGGCAGGGAACGTGCTTCAGGAGGTGACCCGCGACCGTGCGGTGGACACCGAGCCGGCCTGGTCGCCGGACGGGCGCTACCTGCTCTTCTCCTCCGACCGCACCGGCATCCCCAACCTGTACGCCTACGACCTCGAGCAGGAGCGGCTGCTGCAGGTCACCAACGTGCTGACCGGCGCCTTCCAGCCGGACGTCTCGCCGGACGGGCGGTGGATCGCCTTCTCCTACTACCAGGCGGACGGCTACTACATCGCGCGCATCCCCTTCGACCCGGCGAGCTGGCGCCCCGCGCCTCCCCTGCGGGCCGCGGTGGCCGAGACACCGCTCGCGGCCGCCGCCCGCCCGGCGGCGGACGCTCCGGCGGTGCGCTACTCGCCCCTCCCTTCGCTGCTCCCCACCTTCTGGCTGCCCTTGCTCTACGGTGGCACCGCGCTGGGCAGCGGGTACGGCGCCGCGCTCGCCGGACAGGACGTCATCGAGCGGCACCTCTGGCAGGCCGACGCGCTCCTCTACCCGCAGGATACGCGGCTGGACGCGCGGATCACCTACCGCTACCGCGGGTGGGGAAATCCGCTGCTCGATCTCTCGGGGATGCAGGAGTGGACGGTCTTCCGCGAGAGTGTGCGCCGCATCACCGAGACGGGAGACACGATCTACAGCGCCCTGCTCGAGCGCGAGCAGCGGGCTACGAGCTCCATCACCTTCCAGCACCGGCGCTGGCGCTCCCTCTACTGGGCGGGCGGCGGGGGCGACCTGCGCCGGATCGAGCGCGTCTGGCAGGACACCACCCTCGCGCGCGGCGGCCCCTTCTTCCGCTTCCCTCTGGATATGGGCGCGCTCCTCTTCGGCGGCTTCTCCAACGTGCGGAGATACGGCTTCTCGATCAGCCCCGAGGATGGCTTCCTGCTCTCCTTCAGCACCGAGGCGCGCCGCTACGCCGAGCCCTTCCCCGGCGAGGACGACGCGCGGGGATACGCTCGAGTGCTCGGCCGCGGCCAGGCGTACCAGGGATTCCCCTTCTGGGGATTCGCCCGCCACGTGCTGGCGGCGCGCGTGACCGGCGGGGTGGAGACGGGCAGCGGCAGCCCCCTCTTCAGCGTGGGGGGGATCAGCGGCGCCGCGGTCCCCTTCCCGCTCGGCTTCGGCTTCGAGGCGACGGGGCGCACCTTCCCCATCCGGGGCTACCCCGCCGGGGTGCAGCGCGGCGACCGGGCGCTCGCCGCGACGGCGGAGTACCGCTTCCCGCTGCTCCTGGTCGAGCGCGGAGTGCGCACATTGCCCGTCTTCCTCGACCGCTTCTGGGGAGATGTTTTCATGGACGCGGGCACCGCCTGGTGTGCCGAGGCAACCTGCCGCCAGCGCTTCCTCAGCGTCCCCTCCGACCTGGAGAGCCCGCGGCCTCTCTTCTCCGCGGGCGCGGAGGCGAATGTGGCGTTCACCACCGGCTTCTCCGCCCCGTTCGTCCTGCGCGGCGGCGTCGCCGTGCCCCTCACCCGTGTGGACGCGGCGCGCGCTCGCCCGCAGCTCTACCTCACCGCCGGCTATTCGTTCTGAACGACGAGTACGTGAGTACGGAGGTACGTGAGTACGCAAGTGCGGGGGGTGCTCTCGTACTCACCTACCGGGGCAGGGTGGCAGAGGGGTGGGGCCGTACTCACGTACTGGGGTAGAGGGGAGAAGGGTGGAGCCGGCACGGATTGTGAAGAATCCGCGCTGCGGACGGGGGAGCCGTCCACATTCTCGAACTGAAGGAGCAGACCCATGGGCAAGCGACCCGACCAGTACAACATCGACCCCTCCGAGGGGGGCGCCACCGATTACAAGAACCTCCCGCAGACCGGGCGCGGCAACTCCGACCATCTGGATACGGTGGAGATCGACCGGCAGCAGCTCTCGCAGGACAGGGCAGAGGCCCCGGGCCAGCCCTTCCTGCCGGACGTCCCCCGCCCCTCCGCCGACACCCGCCGCGGCCGCAAGGTGGACGCCGCGAACCAGAAGGCGGGCGAGGAAGGCGACCCGCTGATCGAGGGTGGCGGCGCCGCGGACTCCGCCTCGACCAAGGGGAACCCGCTCGTATGAGTCCCGTGGAGCCGAAAGGCCCGGTGGGCACACGGCGGGAGGTGGGGGACGCCGCCTCCTCGCAGAAGCACCCGCCGCACGTGGACAAGAACATGCAGAACGCCCCGGTTCAGGAGGAGCTTCCCAGCCCGCAGGACGTGCCGACCCTTCCGGCGACTGCGCACGGGGAGGACAAGCCCTCCACCGAGGAGCAGGCGCAGCCGGTGGACCCGGAGAGCATGTACGAGAACCGCCCGGAGGAGCACAAGGACGTCCACCCTTACGACGTACCCTCCTGACCCACGGCTCTCCGCGCCGTCGGTCGTAGAGGCAGCCCTGAGCAATCGGGGCTGCTTTTTTTCCGCTGGTAGCTTCTCCTCCGCAGCTCCGCTGATCCGCCTCCTCGCCGGGCCTCGCAGACCCCTCTGACCGGTCCCGGAGCATTCTCGAACTCTTTCTCCCCGGCACCTCTCGAGGGGCTGCGGCGCAACCTCCTGCGGCAGCGGCAGGTGGGCGCAACGGCAGCTCGCGCAAGGGGTAGAGAGAGTTGAAAATTGTCACAAATGGGCGTCGATCAGGTACGGAGTTTGCACGGCTGACGTAGCACTTGACCGCTACATGTTGGGCCTGTACATTGGTCAAAACCACAACATGTTGTGGGGTGGCGTCGCCACCGCCCCGGTCGAGCCAGAGGCCGCTTAGCGCCTCCCGCACTTCTATTTAGGGTACTTTTCCACAGCGAGGATCGAGTATGAACCCTCCAGCCAGCGCCCCATCCGTAGTCAATCCACGCGCGCGTGTGGACCTGCCGCCCGCCGAGCTGTCGCAGAACGCGAGGACGGTGCTCGCCAAGCGTTACCTGAAGAAGGACGAGGCCGGGAAGCCGATCGAGGAGCCGGAGGAGATGTTCTGGCGGGTGGCGAGCGTAATCGCCGCCGAGGACGCGCGCTATGGGGCGACGGAGGAGGAGATCGAGGCGCTGGCGGGGGAGTTCTATCTGCTGATGACGCGGCGGCTCTTCGAGCCCAACTCGCCGACGCTGATGAACGCGGGTCGTCCGCTCGGGCAGCTCTCCGCCTGCTTCGTCCTCCCGGTGGAGGACGCGCTCTCGAATGGGGAGTCCGGCATCTACGATACCCTGCGCTCGATGGCGCTGGTCCACCAGTCGGGCGGCGGCACCGGCTTCAGCTTCTCCCGCCTGCGTCCCTCGGGCGACATCGTGCGCTCGACCACCGGCGTCGCCTCGGGGCCGGTCTCCTTCATGTCGCTCTACGACTCCTCGACCGAGGTCGTCAAGCAGGGCGGCACCCGGCGCGGTGCCAACATGGGCATCCTGCGCGTCGATCACCCGGACATCCTCGACTTCATCGACTGCAAGCAGGACATCACCAGGATCACCAACTTCAACATCTCCGTCGCCGTCACCGACGCCTTCATGACCGCGGTCGAGAAGGGGGAGGAGTACGAGCTGAAGACCCCTCGCACGGGCGAGGTGGCCGGACGGCTGAACGCGCGCATGGTGTGGGACAAGATCGTCCAGAACGCCTGGAAGACGGGCGAGCCGGGCGTCTTCTTCATCGACCGCGCCAACCACTACAACCCCGTCCCGCACCTGGGCAGCTACGAGGCGACCAACCCGTGCCTGACCGGCGACGCGCAGGTGCTGACGGTCGAGGGTCCCCGCCGCTTCGACGAGCTCGCTGCCGCCGGAGACGACGTGCTCGTGCACGCGGTCGACCGGGAAACCGGCAAGCCGGTAGTGCGCTGGATGCGTTCGCCGCGGCTGACGCGGCGGGACGTCCCAGTAATCGAGCTCGAGTTCGATTCCGGGCTCAAGGTGCGCTGTACTCCGGACCACCACTGGATCGGCCTCGAGGGCGAGAAGCTGCGTGCCTCCGCTCTCTGCCCCGGAATGCGCGTGCAGGCGTTCCTGCTGCGCGAGGTGCTCGAGCCGTCTTTCGTTCCCGCCAACCACCGCGTCGTCGCGGTACGCGACGCGGGGCGTGCCGATGTCTACAACGGTACGGTGGACGACGTGCACACGTACGTGGTGTGCGACTCCGTGAGCGTGGACCCCGCAAGTGCTCATACGGGTGTGGTTTCCGCTAACTGTGGCGAGCAGCCCCTGCTCCCGTACGACGTCTGCAACCTCGGCTCGGTGAACGTCGGTGCCTTCGTGCGCACGGATGTCGAGGCGGACGCACCCTGGTACGAGAAGATCGACTGGAAGGAGTACCGGCGGGTGGTGCGGCTCTCGACGCACTTCCTGGACAATGTGATCGACGCCAACCAGTACCCGCTGCCGGAGATCGACGATCTGGCGCACCGCATCCGCCGCATCGGGCTGGGGGTGATGGGCTTCGCCGACCTGCTGGTGCGCATCGGCGTGCCCTACAACTCCCCGGAGGGAGTCGAGGTCGGCCGCCGCATCATGGAGTTCATGGACGAGGAGTCCAAGAAGGAATCGGAGGTGCTCGCCGAGAAGCGCGGCACCTTCCCCGAGTGGGAGCAGAGCATCTGGGGGCCGGACGAGACCGCCGCGCGCGCGCCTAACGGGGAGCGCATCCGCCCCATGCGCCGGCTGCGCAACTGCAACGTCACCACCGTGGCGCCCACCGGCACCATCTCCATCTTCGCCGGCTGCTCCTCGGGGATCGAGCCGCTCTTCGCCGTCGCCTTCATGCGCAACCAGGCGGGCG
>JBPCIT010000210.1:0-19084 GCA_051006015.1 Longimicrobiaceae bacterium | reverse complement strand
ACCGGCGTCTGGCGAGAGACTATGAGACCGATCCAAAGAGTAGCGAGGCGTGGATCCGCCTCGCCATGATCCGCCTGATGCTGTGTCGTCTGGAGCGGGCTGCCTAGGTTTCTCGACAGCTTCTCAGCGAGCGATCAGCGGCTCCTCTGCATCCCCAGCGACCTCACCAGGAAGGCCCAGCGGTCCGCGGCCTCCTCGATCACCTTCGAGGTCGGCTTGCCGGCGCCGTGGCCGGCGCGCGTCTCGACGCGGATCAACACCGGGTTCTCGCACGCCTGCGCGGCCTGCAGCGCGGCGGCGTACTTGAAGGAGTGCCCCGGCACCACGCGGTCGTCGTGGTCGGCGGTGGTGACCAGGGTGGCCGGGTAGCAGGTGCCGGGCTTGATGTTGTGCAGCGGCGAGTAGGCGTAGAGGTAGCCGAAGCCCTCCGGGTCCTCCGAGGTGCCGTAGTCCACCGACCACGCCCGCCCGACGGTGAACTGGTGGTAGCGCAGCATGTCCATCACCCCCACCGCCGGCAGCGCCGCGCCGAAGCGGTCCGGCCGCTGGTTCAGCGCGGCGCCCACCAGCAGCCCGCCGTTCGAGCCGCCCGCGATCGCCAGCTTCTGGGGCTGCGTGTACCCCTCGCGCACCAGGTACTCCGCGGCGGCGATGAAGTCGTCGAAGACGTTCTGCTTGCGCTCCTTGGTGCCGGCCTGGTGCCACTCCTGGCCGTACTCCCCCCCGCCGCGCAGGTTGGCGACCGCGTAGACGCCGCCCATCTCCAGCCACACTAGGTTGCTCACCGAGAAACCGGGCGTCATCGAGGCGTTGAAGCCGCCATAGGCGTAGAGCAGCGTCGGGTTGCTGCCGTCGAGCTGCAGCCCGCGCCGGTGGGTGATGAACATCGGCACCCGCGTGCCGTCCTTGCTGGTGTAGAAGACCTGCTTGGTCTCGTAGCCGCTGGGGTCGAAGGCCACCTGCGGCGCGCGGAAGACGCTCGACTCCCCGGTGCGGAAGTCGTAGCGGAAGATGGTGGTGGGATACAGGTAGGAGGTGAAGGAGAAGAACGCCTCCGTATCCTTCCGCTCCCCGCTGATCGAGCTCACCGATCCCAGGGTGGGCAGCTCGATCTCCCGCACCGGCTGCCCCTGCAGCGAGAAGATGCGGATCCGGCTCGAGGCGTCCTGCAGGTAGCTGGCGACGAACTGGTCGTTGATGAGCTGCACGTTCTCCAGCACGTTCTCCCCCTCGGGGATGAGGGTGCGCCAGTTCGCCGGCTGCGGCTGCCGGCTGTCGACGGCGATCGTCCGCCCCTTCGGCGCGTCCCTGTCGGTCTGCACGTAGAAGACGGGACCGTCGTTGCCGGCGACGCTGTAGTTCGCCTCGAAGCCGGTGACCAGCTCGCGCACCGGCGCCCCGAGATTCGGCCGCCGCGCATCGCCGAGATCCACGTACAGCAGGTCGTTCTTGCTCGTCTGGTAGGAGACGGAGATCACCAAGTAGCGCCCGTCGTCGGTCACCTGCGGGAAGAAGCGCCACTCCGGCTGGTCCGGCCGCTCGTAGACCAGCACGTCCTCCGACTGCGGCGTGCCGAGCCGGTGATAGTAGAGCGTGTTGTTCAGGTTCTCGGTGGTGAGGGTGTTGCCCTGCGGCTCGGGGAAGCGGCTGTAGAAGAAGCCCTGCCCGTCGTGCGTCCAGGCCGCGCCGGAGAACTTGATCCAGCGCAGATGGTCGGGCCGATCCTGCCCGGTCTCGACCTCGCGCACCCGGATCTCCTGCCAGTCTGAGCCGCCGGAGGAGGTGCCGTACGCCAGGTAGCGCCCGTCCTCCGAGACCCTCGTCATCGTGAGGGCAACAGTGCCATCCTCCGAGAGTATGTTGGGGTCCAGTAGCACCCGCGGCTCCGCGTCCAGAGAGGGCTGCACGTACAGCACCGACTGGTTCTGCAGCCCCGAGTTGCGGGAGAAGAAGTACCTGCCGCCCTGCTTGAAGGGGACGCCGAAGCGCTCGTAGTTCCACAGCTCGGTGAGCCGCCGCTCGATGTCCTCGCGCTCGGGGATACTCTTCAGGATGCCGAAGGTGACGCGGTTCTGCGCCTCCACCCAGGCCGCGGCCTCGGGGGAGTCGGTGTCCTCTAGCCAGCGGTAGGGGTCGGCGACGCGGGTGCCGTGGTAGTCGTCCACCTGCTCTACCCGGCGGGTCTCCGGGTAGGTGATCTTCTCTCCCGCGGTCGCCGATGCAGGCGCTGAGGAGGGTTCGTGGACAGCGGGCGCAAGCGAGGGCGCGCAGGCGGCCAGCGTGGTCAGGCTCACGACGCCCGCGGCGCGCAGCGCCGAGGCTAGGAGAGCCGAACGGGAGTTGCCATTCATTGCGGTACTCCGGGGTGATGGAGCGAAAAGCCGGGAGATACTGCTCCCGCGCAAGGTGTTACGATCCCGTAAACTTATGATGCCTGCCGGTTCCACGCCACCGGAGACGCTCTCCGCGCACGCGTAGCCGCTCCCCCGACCCGGCCCCACCGGCGACCAAGGTCGCGGCTGGGACTGCACAAAGCCCACCTGCGTGGGCTTCAACTCCAGTGCTGGTGGAGTACAGTCCGCGAAGGCGGACTTCGTGCCTTTCCAGCCGCGAATTCATTCGCCGGGTGAGTGGCGCTGCCAGGCATTTCCCAACAGCTATCGTTCATTCGCCCGGCACGAGCCGCCATCCCCCGGGAGGAGGGCATACCCTTTGCGCCGTGCTGCCGCGGAATCTCCTCTGCGGCCACCTTTGACGGAGAGATTGCGTCTCCCGCGAATGGACGAGTCCAAGCCGGTGATGGAGCGGGTCGAGGAGACGGCGGGCGAGCAGCTCGGCGTCCAGGAGTGGGACCGACCGGGAATCTTCCAGGACACGGCGAGCGCCGCGACCGACGCCGACCTGCCGTACTGGCTGGTGCTGGTCCTCTCGGGGGCGATCGCGACGCTGGGGCTGGCGCTCGACAGCTCGGCGGTGGTAATCGGCGCGATGCTGGTGGCGCCGCTGCTGGCGCCGGTGATCGGGCTGGCGCTCGCGCTGGCGATGGGCGATGCCCGACTGGCGCTGCAGACGGGAGCGGTGGTGCTGGCGAGCACCTTCGCGGTGGTGCTCGCGGGCGCGCTCCTCACGGTGCTGCTCCCCTTCCAGACCATCACGCCCGAGATCTCCGCCCGCACGCAACCGACGACCCTCGATCTGGCGATCGCCGTCTTTTCGGGATTGGTGGGCGCGCTGGTCACCGTCGCGCGCGGCAAGCGGCTCTCGGCGGCCATCCCCGGCGTGGCGATCGCGGTGGCGCTGATCCCGCCGCTGGCAGTGGCCGGCTTCGGCATCGGCTCCGGGTGGAACACGGAGATCATTCGCGGCAGCCTGCTGCTCTACGGCGCCAACCTCGCGGGAATCGTGCTGAGCGGAATGGCGGTCTTCCTGCTGATCGGCATGCACCGGCGCGAGGTGCTGCGGACGGTGGTGAACTGGCGCAAGAGCGCCCACCCGACCGGGCTGGCGGCGTGGGTGGGAAATCTGCCCTGGGTGTGCGACCTCGGGACGATCCGCTCCCCCTGGGCGCGGGTGGGAATGGTGCTCGGCTTCGTGGTCGCCCTGGCCTTTCCACTGAGCCAGACGCTCAGCCAGATCGCGCGCGAGCAGCGGGTGCGCGGGGCGATCGCCTCCGCGGCGGAGGTCTTCCAGGTCCCCGGCCGCTCCTCCGTCCTGAGCCGCCAGATCATCGTGCGCGACGTGGGCACGCAGGTATTCCTGCGCGTGGCCACCGCGGAGTGGTTCGACGCCGGGGAGCGCGAGACCTTCGAGCGCGAGGCCTCGGCGGCGGCTGGCGAGCCGGTTCAGCTGGTGCTCGAGCAGCTCCCGGCTTCCGCGGGCGACCTCGAGCAGCTTGCCGGGATGATCCTCCCGCAGAGCCCGCGTCTTGCGGTGCCGCCCCCGCCTCCCACGCCGACGCGCCTGCCGAACCTGCTGGCGGAGGTGCGGCAGCGGCTGCAGCGCGCGGCGGGCACTCTTCCCGTCCCCGACGGGGTCGAGTTCATCGGGATCGAGCTCTCGATGGACGGCGCCGGCCGCACCCTGCTGGGAGTGGGCTACGCGGCCGCGAATCCCCTCCCGCCGGAGGCGGAGCAGATTCTGGCACGGCAGCTCGCTGCCACGGTCGGCGAGCCGGGGATGGAGGCGCGGATGCTTCACGTCCCCACCACACCAATCGACCTGGGCGCCGCAGCGCCGGATGGCGCCCGTCTGCGCGAGGTGGGCGCGCTGCTGCTGCGCTTCCCACGGCTGCGCATCCAGCTGCTCGCGGGCGAGGGTGTGAGTGCCGAGGAACGAGGTGCGGCGCTGGAGCTGCTCACCGACCAGGGCATCGAGCGCTCCCGCATCACCCAGGGGGAGAGCGAGGTGCCCGGCCTCTGGGCTCGCCTGCGGCCGGCACCCGAGCGCGGCGTGGACGGGAGCGGATGACCGGCACGGCTTTTTCATCTGCAGCGGAAGTATGGTGAAGACAAGCATTTCCGCACGCCCCGACGACCGCAGGAAGCAGCGCCCGGCGCGGGTCAGCCACGACCTGCCGGTGCAGCGCTTCCTGCAGCCGGACGACGTGACCTGCGGGCCCACCTGCCTGCGCAAGGTCTACCACTACTACGGCCTGGATCTGGGGCCGGAGCAGGTGCTGGGCGAGATCGACCGCAACGAGGATGGCGGCACGCTGGCGGTCTTCCTGGGGATCTCCGGGCTGCGGCGCGGCTTCGGGGCGCGCATCTACTCGTACGACCTGCGCATCTTCGATCCGACCTGGGTGGGGCTGACGCAGGAGGCGCTCGCCAAGAAGGTGCGCCAGCGCATCCCGTATCTGACTCGCTCCAAGACGATCCGCTCCGCGCGGGCATACCTGCGCTTCCTGGAGCTGGGGGGGGAGATCCGCTTCGACGAGCTCACCCCCGCGCTGCTCAAGCGGATCCTGGACGCCGATCACCCGATCCTCGCCGGCCTCTCGGCCACGCACCTCTACCGCATGATCCGCGAGCGGCACGATCCCGACACGAACGCACTGGTGGACGACGATGTGGCGGGTGATCCGATCGGCCACTTCGTGGTGATCAGCGGCTACGAGCACTGGGGACGGAAGTTCGTCGTGCTGGACCCCTCGGTGCACGTGCCGACCTGGGAGAACGGACGACAGGTGGTGGATGCGCAGCGGCTGATCAACTCGATCCTGCTCGGCGACCTGACGTACGACGCGGTGTTGCTCGAGCTCTGGCCAGGAGAGGGGGAGGGAGGCTGAGCGTGAGCCGCCGACAGCTGCTCTTCGTGGTCTCGACCCCCGCCGACGCGGCGGGGATGCCGAAGGAGCGCGTGCTCACCGCCGATCGCTACCTCGAGGGGAGGGAGACGTTCTCGGACCGGCGGCTGGTGGTGGTCAACCTCGCCCGCTCCTATCGCTACCGCACCAAGGGCTACTACGTCTCGCTGCTGGCCGATGCCCGCGGCCACCAGGTGATCCCCAGCGTCGAGACGATCGAGGGGCTGGCGGACCCCTTCGGCCTCTTCCGCTGCCTGCAGGAGGCGGGCATCCCCACGGTGGACGTGGCGGAGATGCGGGCGCGCGGCAACGGGGCGGCGGAGCGCGCGGCGAACGGCACGGAGGTGGCGGAGACGCTCGCCTACTTCGGCAGCTCGCCGGACCGGCGCTTCCAGGCCGCGGCGCTCGCCGCCTTCCGCGACTGGCCGATGCCGGTGCTTCGCCTGCAGTTCGTGCGCGAGGAGGAGGAGTGGCGGGTGGCGCACGTCGCGCCCGTGCCGGTGCACCAGCTCGCGGAGGAGGAGCGGGCGCGATTCCTCGAGGTGCTCGGCAGCGAGGCGCTGGTGCTGCGCCGCGGCGCCGCGGCCCCGCGGGAGGCGCGGCGTGCCTCGATCGCCGTGCTGGTGGACGAGAACGACGTCTTCAGCCCCTCGAGCCCTGAGACCATCGACCGCCTCGAGCGTGTCGCCGCGCGCATGAACGTGCACGTGCGCCGCATCGCCCTCGACGAGATCGCCAAGCTGGGCGAGTACGACGCCCTCTTCATCCGCGCGCTGACCGGGGTGCGCGAGCCCGCCTTCCAGTTCGCCTTGCGCGCCGAGGCGCTGGACATGCCGGTCATCGACGACTCTCAGTCCATCATCCGCTGCAGCAACAAGGTCTTCCTCGAGGAGATGCTGCGGCGCGAGGGGATCCCCACCCCGCGCACGCTGGTGGTGACCTCGAAGACCCCCTGGGAGCAGATCGAGCGGGAGCTGGGGCTCCCCTTCGTCATCAAGCTCCCCGACAGCTCCTTCTCGGCGGCGGTGCACAAGATCTCCTCACCCGCCGAGTACCGCCAGCACGCCGCCGAGATGCTGCGCCGCTCGCCGCTGCTGATCGCGCAGGAGTGGCTGCCCACGGAGTTCGACTGGCGCATCACCGTGCTGGACGGCAAGCTGCTCTTCGCCGCGAAGTACTACATGGCGCGCGGCCACTGGCAGATCCGCTCCGCCGACGCCGCCGGCGAACGCTACGGTCGGGTCGAGGCGGTGCCGCGCGCCAAGGCGCCGCGCAAGGTGGTCGAGCTGGGGGTGCGCGCTGCCTCGCTGATCGGCTCGGGGCTCTACGGCGTGGACATCAAGGAGACGCCGCCCGGCCCGGTGGTGATCGAGATCAACGACAATCCCAACCTCGACGTCGGCTACGACGACGCGGCCGATGGCAACGCCATCTATGAGGACCTGGTCAACTTCTTCCTGCGGCAGATCGAGGAGAACGGGGACGGGGTGGAGGAGGACGAGGAGGCGGGAGAGGAGAGTCCGGCCCCCTCTCCCCTGCGCCAGCCGATCCGCGGCCCGACCGAGCCGAAGCCGCACTATCGCCCCTTCGAGGTCGCGGGCATCGAGCTCGAGTACCCGGTGGTGGACCGCGACCTCAACGTCGCCTCGCGCGTGGACGAGGCCTTCCGCGCGCTCGCGGGCCGCGCGACCTCGGACGTCGAGCTGGGGTCGGTGGGCTTCTCGAACGAGATCGCCGACCACGTCTTCGAGATCAAGACGCTTGCCCCCACGCGCAGCCTCGCCGCGGCGGAGGAGGCGCTGGTCGAGGGGGTGCGCCGCTTCAGCACGGTGCTGCGCGAGCACTTCGGGGCGCGCCTGCTCCCCACCGGCATGCACCCCTGGATGGACCCGCGCAAGGGACAGCTCTGGAGCCGCTCGGGCACCAGGATCTACCAGACCTACGCGCGCCTCTTCGACGTGCATACGCACGGCTGGATGAACGTGCACGCGGCGCACCTGAACCTGCCGCTGGGGCGCGAGACGGAGGCGGTGGCGATGTACAACGCCGCCGCGCTGCTCATCCCCTATCTGCCGGCGCTCGCCGCCAGCTCCCCGATGTACGAGGGGG
Organism: Longimicrobiaceae bacterium; assembly: GCA_051006015.1. Classification (GTDB taxonomy): domain Bacteria; phylum Gemmatimonadota; class Gemmatimonadetes; order Longimicrobiales; family Longimicrobiaceae; genus JBPCIT01. Next base: position 11,670 of record JBPCIT010000210.1, on the reverse strand, counting down.
AGCTGCAGGAGGCGGTGGACAACCGCCTCGCCTGGATCCTCAAGCACCAGGCGCGCATCCCCGAGTCCTGCGGCGAGCTGGTGCCCGAGTACATCGAGAGCTTCGGCGACTACCGCAAGCGCATCCTGGGCGGGATGTACGCCGCGCTCGACCGGCTCCCGGACGCGGATGCCATCCGCCACGAGTTCTTCAACGCCCGTGGCGCGATCCTGCGCTTCTCGCGCAAGGCGATGGAGATCCGCGTGCTCGACACCCAGGAGTGCGTCAGGATGGACGTGGCGATCGCCACCTTCGTGCGCTGCGCGCTGCGCTACCTGACGCGCCCGGTGCTCGCCGGGAAGATCGCGCTCCCCGAGCACGACGCGCTGGTGCGCGACTTCCGCGCGGCGATCCAGTGCGGCACCACCGCCCGCGTCGAGGCCCCGCACCTCGGCGACAGGGTCGAGCGCGGGGAGGAGGGCAAGGCCGAGATCCGCGCCGTGCTCCGCCTGCTGCTCGAGGGCGCCCAGCGCACCGCCCGCAAGGACGAGGCGCCCTACCTCGAGCTGGTCGAGCGGATCATCGCCTCCGGCTCCCTCTCCGAGCGCATCCGCGCTGCCCTCCTCCCGCACGCCAGTGGCAGCGACGAGGAGTTCACCGAGGCCGCCCGCAAGATCTACATCGAGCTGGCCGATTGCCTGGAGGCGAATGAGCCCTGGGTGGGGAGGTGGGGGTAGGGCAGAAAGACGCTAGCGAGCTCCCGTAGGGGACGGGGTCGTGCTTGTACGGTGCCAGCACCCCTTGACGGCAGCCACCGCCATTCCCATATTGGGAACCTGCGCCCCTCCTCTGGAGGTTCCCCGTGCACGTGATTACGCAGAAGCGGCTCAGCGATTTCTGGTTGGATCGGCGCTACCGCGATGCGGAAAAACCGCTGCGGTCGTGGCTGAAGATCGTGCGCCGTAAGCGCTACGGCAGCTCACACGAGGTGAAGGAGGACTTCGGTACGGCGAGCTTCCTCGGATCTCGCCGGACGGTCTTCAACATCTCGGGCAACAAGTACCGCCTGGTGGTGGACATCCGCTACGATCTCGGCCGGATCTACGTCCGCCACGTGGTCACTCACGAGGAGTACGATCGGCTCACGCGGGAGGGGGAGCTGTAGCTGTAAGGGAGCTTGGGGCGCGTCACTGGTTAACGGAATGGTTTTCCCCTACTACCTTACAGACTGTCAGGTATCTTACAGGCTGTCAGGGAGCTTGGGGGCGCGTCGCTGGTTAAAGTTCACTGGTCACCGAGAGAGAGAGGTGCCATGCACACGGTCCTAGACGCTCCGCGGATCCGCGTCATTCGCACGGAGGAAGAGTACGAGACCGCGGTTGCAGAGATCGACCGCCTACTGGATCTGGAACCGGAGTCCGGCACAGAGGAGTACGACCGCCTGGAGGTGCTCTCCGTTTTCGTGCAGGCATACGAGGAGGAGCACCACCCGATCGACGATGCGAGTGTCACTCCTCAGGATATAGTACGCTTTATGCTCGAGCAGAAGGGGATGGAGAGATCGGACCTGAACGAGCTGCTGGGAGGCAAGAGCAGAGTGTCGGAGTTCCTGAACGGAGTGCGACCTCTCTCCATCAATCAGGTGCGCGCCCTGCGCGATCATCTGGGAATCCCAGCCGATCTGCTGATCAGCAGGGCGGAGGCGTAAAGCTTCGTGCCCGGCCCTGCTGCACCTGCGGTCGTGCTCCCGAGGCGATGCTGCTATGCACGTCGGTCGGCTGAGTTTCTGCTCGAGCTGGTTGCCTCTGCGTTCAGGGCCCTGAACGAGGTAATAACCTTCAGGTGCGGCTACACCTCTCTCGGGGTTGGCAACGGTCTGGCTAAGTGAGGTGAAGCGGCGCAATCGGGCACGCCTGATGTAGGGGAGCGAACGACGGTCGGTAGATGGCCAGGCACCATCTGTCTCCCGAAGCGGAAACGCTCTTCGGTACCGAGCGTATCTGCCTCCTTTACGAGCTGCAATCCTGAGGGCGCCATGTACCTGATCCGTGACGTCTTCCGCTGCAAGCCGGGCAGGGCCGGGGAGCTCGCCCGCCGCTTCAAGCAGACGGTTCCTTCGATGGAGCAGGAAGACGGCTTCCGGAACTGCCGGGTGCTGGTGGATTACGTGGCCTCCTACTGGACGGTGGTGCTGCAGGCGGAAGTCGAGGATCTGGCCGCGTTCGAGCAGCACATGCGGAGCTACGGCTCACGCCCCGAGGTGCGCGAGGCGCTGGAGGGCTACATGGAGCTGGTGCAGGAGGGCTACCGCGAGATCTACCGCATCGTTTGAGGAGGAGCCGGTCGTCTGCTTCGATCCGCAGCTCCCGGCATAGGCACAAGCCGCATGGTGAAGGCATGTGCCTGCAGTAGGTTGCGTGTGTCTGACGCCCTTCGCCTGGTATGCTTCCTGCGCTCTCGCGGGTTCCCACGCATCATGTGGGGCTCCGCCCGGATCGGTGAATCCGGAGACAGTTCTCAGAAGGTGCAGCATGAAGGGCATGCTCGACGATCGGACTCTCCCGGCTGAGCCGGCCGATCCACAGACCCCGCCGTCCCCCACACCTGGAGAGCGCTCCTACTCCCGCAAGATCGACTGTGAGGAGACCCCTCGCCCGTCGACGCGTGAGGGAACGATCGAGACTCGCCGCGCCAGCGACCCGCCGCGACGTGACGGCAGCCGCCGTTCCTGGTACTGCTGAGGCTGCCACCCTCCTTTCTCATGGCCAAAACTGACCTCGAAAGCGCAGCCCAGGCGCGCAGCGCCCCGGATGCGCTCGCCGTCGATCCGGAGGACCTGCGCATCTCGAAGCTGCGCGCGCTGAGGGGGCCGAACTTCTGGCGTCTCGCGCCGGTGATCGCCTGCGACATGACGCTCGGCTCCCTGGAGAACGTCACCTCGGCGCAGCTGCCGGGCTTCAGCGAGCGGCTGGTTGGCTACCTCCCCAGCCTCTTCGATCACCCCTGCTCGCGCGGCAGCGCGGGCGGCTTCGTCGAGCGGCTGCAGGAGGGCACGCACTTCCCGCACATCCTCGAGCACGTCGCTCTCGAGCTGCAGACGCTGGCGGGGGGCGACGTGAGCTTCGGCCGGATCGTCGCCTCGGGGGACGAGGGAGTCTGGTGGCTGATCGTCGCCTACGAGGAGGAGGACGTCGGCCTGCAGAGCGTACGCGACGGGGTGCGCTTGCTCAAGGCCTGCATCACCGGCGAGGAGTTCGACATCGCCGGCCCGGTCGAGCGGCTGCACGAGCTGCAGGAGACGGTGCGCTTCGGCCCCTCGACCGCGGCGATCGTCGAGGAGGCCCGGCGGCGCGACATCCCGGTGCGGCGCCTCAACTCGGCCTCGCTGGTGCAGCTCGGGCTGGGCCGGAACCTGCGCCGCATCCAGGCGGCGATGTCCGACTACACCAGCGCCATCGCGGTCGAGATCGCGCAGGACAAGGACGACACGCGCCGCGTCCTGGAGAACATTGGCCTCCCCGTGCCCGATGGCGCCATCGCCACCTCGCTCGAGCAGGCGATCGACGTAGCTCGCGAGATCGGCTTCCCCGTCATCCTCAAGCCCGCCGACGCCAGCCAGGGGCGCGGCATCTCGGCGCGGCTGGACGACGTGGCGGGCATCAGCCTGGCCTGGCCGGTCGTCCGCGAGGTCTCGCAGCGCGTGGTGGTCGAGCGCTTCGTCGAGGGGAAGGACTACCGGGTGCTGGTGGTGGACGGCAGGATGGTGGCGGTGGCGGAGCGCATCCCGGCGCACGTGGTGGGCGACGGCCGCCGCACCATCCTCCACCTCATCCAGGAGGCCAACCGCGACCCGCGCCGCGGCATCGGGCACGGGCGCACGCTCACCCGGCTGCCCACGGACGAGCGCACCGTCGAGTTCCTCGCCATGCGCGGCTACACGCTGGACAGCATCCCGCCTGCGGGGGAGCGCGTCTTCCTACGCGCCGCCGCCAACCTCTCGACCGGTGGCACCTCGATCGACCGCACCGACGAGATCCACCCCGACAACGTCACCGCCTGCGAGATGGCTGCGAACATCGTGGGGCTCGACATCGCGGGGATCGACGTGCTCTCCCCCGACATCTCGCTGCCCTTCCGGGAGAATGGCGCGGTGATCATCGAAGTCAACGCGGCGCCTGGTCTGCGCATGCACACGCATCCCACCGAGGGGATCCCGCGCAATGTGGGCGCGCCGATCATCGACCTGCTCTATCCCTCGGGGATGGAGGCTACCATCCCGGTGATCTCGGTGACGGGGACGAACGGCAAGACGACCACCACGCGGCTGATCGCCCACCTCTTCCGCCAGACGGGCAAGACGGTCGGCTTCACCACCACCGATGGCGTCTACCTGCAGAACCGGCTGGTGATGGAGGGGGACATGACGGGGCCCTTCTCCGCCAACATCATCCTCTCCAACCCCACCGTCGAGGTGGCGGTGCTGGAGACCGCGCGTGGCGGCATCCTGCGCGCAGGCCTCGGCTTCGATGCCTCGGACGTGGGGGTGGTGCTGAACGTCAGCGCCGACCACCTGGGGCTGCGCGGGATCCACACCGTCGAGCAGCTCGCCGAGGTGAAGAGCGTGGTCGCGGCCGTCGTCAAGCGCGAGGGGCACGCGGTGCTCAACGCGGACGACCCGCTCATCTACCAGATGCGCTACAAGACCGGGGCGGACGTGGTCTTCTTCTCGACCATGCCGGATGGGGAGAATGAGCGCTGCGAGCAGCACCTCGCCGAGGGTGGGATCGTGGTGCGCGTCGAGGACGACACCTTCGTGATCCGCCGCGGACGGCTGCGTATTCCCATTGCGGGCGTGCGCGAGGTGCCGCTGATGCTCGGCGGGGCGGCGCGCTTCCAGCAGCAGAACATCCTGGCGGCGATCGCGACCGCCTACGTGCAGGGGGTGCGATACGACACCATCCGCGCCGGGCTGCTCTCCTTCTTCCCCTCGCCCTCGATGACGCCGGGCCGGCTGAACCTGCTGCGGGTGGGGGATGCGCGGGTGCTGGTGGACTACGCGCACAACCCGGCCGCGATCGCAGGGCTGATGGAGATGGTGCAGAACCTGCCGGCGCGGCGGCGCATCGGCGTGATCGGGGCGCCCGGCGACCGGCGCGACGAGGACATCCGCGACGTCGGCCGGCTGGCTGCCGTGCTGGACCAGGTGATCCTCAAGGAGGACTACGATCTGCGCGAGCGGCGCCCTGGCGAGGTGGCGCAGATCCTCCGGGAGTCGCTGCGGGAGGCGGGAATGCCCGAAGAGCGTATCGAGTTCGTCCCGGAGGAGAGTGCCGCCGTTGCCCGGATGCTTCAGGGTCTCGGCGATGGAGAGCTGGCTGTCGTCCTTGCCGACGACGTGCCGGAGGTGCTGCGGCAGATCTACCCTCACGCCGCGGGCGCGGACGCCATCTGAGCGGATGGCGCTCCCCGATCCCACCAGCGAGATCCAGCTCGTATCGCTGCGCTCCGTGCGCGGCGCCAACTTCTGGTCCCGCCGGCCCGTTACGCGTATCGATCTGGCGGTCGGCGCCTACGAGGAGATCTCCTCCGCGGACGTGCCCGGCTTCACCGAGGCGCTGATGCGCGCCTTTCCCGGCCTCATCGAGCACCGCTGCAGCATCGGCGAGCGCGGCGGCTTCCTCACCCGCCTGCGGCGCGGTACCTACGCCCCGCACATCATCGAGCACATCGGGCTCGAGCTGCAGTCGATGATCGGGCACGAGGTCGGCTACGGCCGAGCCCGCGGCGGGGATCGCCCGGGTGAGTACACCGTGGTCTTCGAGCACCTGCACGCGGAGGTCGGCCTGCGCGCCGCGGCGCTCGCGCTCGAGATCGTGCAGCGCGCCTTCGCCGGCACGCTGGAGGAGGTCGGCTACGCGGTGGCTGAGCTGGAGGCGTTCGCCTCCTCGCCCGACGTTCCCCCGCTCCGGCAGCAGGTCCTCTGCGGCATCACCGGCGGCGGGCCGCGGGCCGAGGTGCGCGACGAGCTGCTGCGGCGGGGGATCGAGGAGGCGGAGTTGATCGTGGACGTCTCTCCCGCTTACATTCTGAATGCCGGCCTCCCCTACGCACATTCGGAGCTGGCGATCATCCTGGACGCCGAGCCCACCGACGTACCGGAGCGCTATCGCGATCCGGAGCGCGCGCGGCAGCTGGTGAGCGTCGTCGCGGACACCGTCCCCCGGGGCGGGATCGTCATCGTGCCGGCGCACGAGTGGGAGATCCAGGGTCGCGTGCGCGACTGCCGCTGCCGGGTGGCGATCTTCTCCCCCGACGAGCGGGTGAGCCGCGAGGATGCACGCGTTGCGCACGCGGTGGCGAGCGTTCGCGAGGGGCGAATCCTGCTCGAGCGTGGCGGCGAGAGCAGCGACCTGGGAGCGCTGCGTGCGGGCGCGGCCGCTTCCGCGCAGGTCGTCGCCGCACTGGCGGTCTTCTGCCTGGGGGAAGGAGGGAACGGGACGATGTGACCCGCCGCCGTGGCGACTCGTCCTCGCCCGCGGCTTCCGGCCTCACCGACCTTGCTGCACGCTTCTCGTGCGGTGTCACCTGTACCCTGGTTTCATGCCCGATCACCACGACCGACTGGATCCCGCGCAGGGAGAAACGGCTGCGGACCTCTCCTCCGGCGACGGCAAGACCTCAGCGAACGGCAAGGCGCAACCGGCTCCTTCCGTACCGCACCCCCGCCACGACGGCAGCGCCCCCGGTCCCCTGGTGCTGATCGGCGGCGCCACCGACCCCCAGGGGGATGCGCTGGGCTGCTTTCTCCACCTGGCTGGTGCGCGCCAGGGAGGCAAGATCGTGGGGATCACCACCGCCTCTGCCAATCCGCTGCACTCGGCGCAGGAGTGGACGGAGGTGTTCGCCCAGGCGGGAGCCGACAACGTCGAGATCCCCGTCATCGATCGCCGCGACCGCGCGCAGGATCGGGCGATCGCTGCGCTGCTACGCTCTGCCGATGGGATCTTGCTCGGCGGCGGGGACCAGGTGCAGCTCGTCTCCACCCTGGGCGGCTCCCGCGTCGGCCGCGCGCTGCGGGAGGCGCACGCCGCGGGTGTGGTGGTGTGCGGCACCAGCGCCGGCGCCGCCGCGCTCACCGAGACCATCCTCGCCGGTGGGGAGCCGGACGAGTACGGCCAGATGCACGAGATGTACATCGGCCCCGGTTTCGGAATGCTCGGCTTCCGCGCGGTGATCGACACCCACTTCGCTCAGCGCCGGCGCCTGCAGCGCCTCTTCATGGTCGTCGCTCAGAACCCGGAGCTGATGGGGCTCGGCATCGACGAGGATACCGCGCTCGTCGTACAGGGCCACCTCGGCAAGGTGGTCGGCCGCGGCTCGGTGACGTTCGTCGATGGGCGCGGCGTGCGTTTCGACAACGCGGAGGAGTGTATGCGCGGGGAAGCGCCGCTGACCCTGAGCTACCTGCGCGTCGGCATCATCGGCGCGCGGTACAGCTTCAACCTGCAGGAGCGCGAGCTGGAGAACCTGGTCCGCGCCCGGGCGCACGAGGAGGAAACCCCGGTGGTGCGCGGGGAGAGGGCGGAAGAGTTCGCTGCCAGGTCTGTCGCAGGCGGGTAGACGCGCGCCGTTTCTTCGGTTTTTGTTTGGTATGGTTCCTGCAGTTAAGCTTCTGCGCTTTCGAGACTTAGCTGGAAGCGCAGCAAACAATGACCGCAGCGGAGGATATCATCATGGCCGATAAGCGCACGCAGGAACAGGCTGAGCAGAGCAACACCATCAAGGACCCGGACAACTGGACCACCGGCGATGAGCCGATGACCGGAGCCCAGCGCTCCTACCTGAGCACCCTGGCCGAGGAGGCGGGTGAAGAGGTGGAGGAGAGCCTATCCAAGGCCGAGGCGTCGAAGCGGATCGACGAGCTGCAGGAGAAGACGGGACGCGGCGCCGGTCAGTAGAGACCGGCGGAACGCATCCAGCATTACATGACGCGGCTGCCGGGCGGGGAACCTGGCAGCCGCGTTTCAGGTGGGAGCTACCGCCTGTAGGCGACGATCAGCCCGTCGCGGATCGGCACCAGGGAGGCAATCCACCCCGGATCATTGGTGATGCGGCGCGTGAACTCGCGCACCCCCTGCGTGTCGGGCGACTGATCGCTCTCGTCGAAGATCCGGCCGTGCCAGAGCATGTTGTCGATGATCAGCACCCCACCCGGCCGCAGCTTCTCGGCGATCAAGGGCAGCGAGTCCGGGTAGCCGCGCTTGTCGATGTCGTTGAAGATCAGGTCGAAGGGGCCGGACGTATCGCGCAGCGCCTGCACCGCCTCGCTCACCTGGTAGCGCACGATGTCGTCGACTCCAAGCGCGCTGAGGTGCCCGCGCGCCTGCCGCGACAGCTCCTCATCCCACACCACGTGGTGTACCGTCCCGCCGCCATTCTCCTGTACCGCCTGCGCGAACCACGCCGTCGAGTAGCCGTAGCCGGAGCCCAGCTCGAAGATCTGCTGCGCGCCGATCATCCGCGCGATCTGGTAGCAGAGGTAACCGGAGGCCGGGCCGACGATCGGGAAGTTCGTCTCCCTCGCATGCGCCTCCATCGCCTGCATCTCCGGTGGGCGCGGCGGCACCAGAGCATCGAGGTACTCGCGCACCTGCGGAGCCATCAACTCGGTCGCCACAGAAAACCTCCTCGTGAGATGGGGAAGGGAAGCCGCCGCGGGCGCTACGGCTGCCAGACGCGTTTGCCGAAGGCGGAGAGGGCGAGCTGGACCGCCAGCTCTCCCGTCATGTTGATCTTGTCGAGGATCGGGTTCACCTCCACCAGATCCATCCCTACCAGGCGATCGGTCTCGGCGATCAGCTCGACGGCCAGGTGGGCCTCGCGGAAGGTGAGCCCGCCCGGTACCGGCGTGCCGACCCCCGGCGCGTACATCGGGTCGATCACGTCCAGGTCCAGGCTCAGGTAGATGCCGTCCGTCCCGCGGCAGGCGACCTCGATGGCACGCTCCAGCACCTCCACGATTCCCAGCCGGTCGATCATCTCCATCGAGTAGACGGCGACACCCGAGGAGCGCAGCAGCTGCCGTTCGTCCGGGTCCAGCTCACGGGCGCCGACGACTGCGACGTTCTGGGGCGCGAGCTTGGCTGCGCGCCGGTCGGCGCCGCCGAGGGTGACCAGCGCCTCGGCGCCGTAGCCGCAGAGCGCCGCCAGCGGCATCCCGTGGATGTTGCCCGAGGGGCTGGTCTCGTGCGTGTTGAAGTCGCCATGCGTATCGACCCAGATCAGCCCCAGCTTGCGGTGCCGGGCGGCGCCCGCCACCGAGCCCAGTGCCAGGCTGTGGTCGCCCCCGAGCACCAGCGGGGTGTGGCCGGCCGCGACGGTCTCCGCCACACGATCCGCCAGCCGCTGCACCACATGGAGGATCGGCTCGAGGTACTTCAGCCGCGAGTCGCCGATCTCGCTGGTTTCGGTGATGGGAGCCGCGATGTTCCCGTGGTCCGTCACCTGGTAGCCGAGCGCTTCCAGCCCTTTGTGCAGCCCCGCGTAGCGGATGGCGCTGGGGCCCATGTCCACGCCGCGGCGGCCCGAGCCGAAGTCCAGGGGAACGCCGATGATGTCGATTTGCACGATTCCTCGTTCGCGTGTATGGCGGTAACGGGACGCGGCTCCGTCACCGCAGGTTCTTCGCCATTCTTCACCACTCGATCCCCAGACGGCGCATGCGGCGGTAGAGGTTGGCGCGGTCGGTGTGCAGGCGGCGGGCGGCCTCGGCGATGTTGCCCTCGCCCGCCTGCAGCGCGCCCCGGATGAGCGTGCGCTCGTAGTCGTCGAGGCGGTCGGGAAGTGACCGCTCGTCCTCCTCCCGGTACTCGTGGCGCGGCGCCGTCTCCCGCGGCGCGGAGGGGCTGCCCAGCAGCACCGTGCGGATCTCGCCCGCTCCCACCTCGGCGCCGGCGTAGAGGATGGTCAGGCGCTCGACGATGTTCGCCAGCTCGCGCACGTTGCCCGGCCACCCATGTCGCGCGAGGGCGTCCAGCGCGGCAGGGGAGAGGCGCGGGGGGCGCAGCCCGTCGCGCGCGTGGCTGCGAGCGAGGAAGTGCTCGACCAGCAGGGGGATGTCCTCGGGGCGCTCCCGCAGCGGCGGCAGGTGTAGGGGGATGACGAGCAGGCGGAAGAGCAGATCCTCGCGGAAGCGGCCGGCGGCGGTCTCGGCGCGCAGCTCCTTGTTGGTGGCGGCGAGGATGCGCACGTCCACCGGGATCGGCTCGCCGCCGCCGACCCGCTCGATCTCCCCCGCCTCGAGCGCACGCAGCAGCTTCGCCTGCGCCTCGGCGCTCAGGTCGCCGACCTCGTCGAGGAAGAGCGTTCCCCCGTCGGCAAGCTCGAAGCGGCCGCGCCGCCGCTCGGTGGCCCCGGTGAAGGCGCCCTTCTCGTGGCCGAAGAGTTCGCTCTCGACCAGGTCACGAGGGATGGCGGCGCAGTTCACCCGCACGAAGGGGCCGCCGGCGCGCGCCGAGAGGCGGTGGATGGCGGCGGCCGCCAGCTCCTTGCCCGTCCCGGATTCCCCGGTGATCAGCACCCGCGCATCGGTGCGAGCCACCCGCTCGATCAGAGCATGCACCGCCTGCATCGGCGCGCTGCGGCCGACCATCTCCCCTGCTTCTGCCTCGCCGAGCTGCTCGCGCAGCGCGCGGTTCAGCTCGCGTGCCTGCCGCAGCTCCAGCGCCGAGCGCAGGGTGAGCAGCACCGCCTCGGGAGAGAGTGGCTTCTCGATGAAGTGGAAGGCGCCCAGCTTGGTGGCGCGCACCGCGTCGGAGAGCGAGGCCTTGCCGCTCATCATGACGACCGGCAGCTCGGGCGCGGCCTGGCGGATCTCGGGGAGCGACTCGAGCCCGCCGCCCTCAGGCATGTAGAGGTCCATCAGCACGGCGTCCGGCTCCTCCACGCGCACCTCGGCGAGCGCCGCGCGCCCGGAGGCCGCCTCGCGCACGCGGTAGCCCTCGGCGCGCAGCAGGCTGCCGAGCATCCGCCGGATGTTGGGCTCGTCGTCTACGATCAGGATGGAGGACATCGGGCGGTCGGCTATCCGTTGTCCGTCGTCGAGGCAGGGCTGGCGGCGAATGCGGGACCGGCGGCGGACTCGTTGGCGCCGAGGGGAAGCTGGATGTGGAACTCCGCGCCTCCGTCAGGGCGGTTGCGCGCCCAGGCGCGGCCGCCGTGCGCCTGCACCGTCTGCCGAACCAGCGCGAGACCCAGCCCGGTGCCGCGCGAGCGGGTCGAGAAATCCGGCTCCCAGATGCGCTCGAGGTGCTCGGGCGGGATTCCCGGTCCGCTGTCGGCGATGCGCGCCTCGATTACCTCCCCCTCCGCCTCCGCCGCCACCTCGAGCGCGACGTGCACCGTGCCCGCCCCGCCATCGAGCGCGTCGACGGCGTTCAGCAGGAGGTTCGCGAAGGCACGCGCCAGCGCATCGTGGTGCCCCTGGATCAGCGGCAGCTCCTCGGGCGCATCGAGCTGCCAGCTGATCGCGGGCGGCAGATGGGTGCGCAGCAGGTAGTCGAGCAGCTCGCGCAGGTCGATCTCGCTCGCCGGCCCGTCGGGGAGGCGGCCGAACTGCGCGAAGGCGCGCGCCAGCTCGTCCAGGCGGTCCGACTCCGCGCCGATCACCTCGAGCGCCTCCCGCACCTCCGG
>JBPCIT010000209.1:0-5530 GCA_051006015.1 Longimicrobiaceae bacterium | reverse complement strand
GCGGCGATCCTCCGGATCGCTTCCTCCGCACGCTCGGAAGAGAGGCGACCATCCTCGAGCGCCGCCTCGAGCTCGCGCACCACCGTGTCGGTGTCCTGAGGATAGAGGAGGGCGTCGCACCCCGCAGCGACCGCCTGCACGGCGGCATGCGCCTCGTCCGTATCCTCGATGAAGCCCTCCATGATCAGCGCGTCGGTGACGACCAGACCGCGGAAGCCCAGCTCATCGCGCAGCAGGTCGCCGAGAATGCGAGGCGAGAGGGTCGCCGGAAGCCCCTCGGGATCGAGCGGCGGATAGCAGACGTGCGCCGTCATCACAGCATCCGTGCCGGCCTCGATGGCGGCGCGGAAGGGGAGCAGATCCGCCTCGAGATCCTGCCGCGAAGACTCCACGCAGGGCCGCTCGATGTGGGAGTCCCCGACCGTGCGCCCATGGCCGGGGAAGTGCTTGGCGCAGGAGAGCGCGCCTCCCTCCGCGCAGCCCTGCACCCAGGCGGCGACCTGCACGGCGACGCTCTCCGCGACACGCCCGAAGGCGCGCGTGCCGATGATCGGGTTGCGCGGCTCGAGGTCCACATCGGCCACCGGACCGTAGATCCAGTTGACGCCCAGCGCGCGGGCCTCGCGGGCGGTGAGCTCCGCCGCCCGACGGGTGATCTCCCGCTCCGCGAGCGAGCCCAGCGCGGCGGCGGGCGGCAGCGGAGTCGCGCCGCGGAACTGCTGCCCTGCCCCGCGCTCCAGGTCGCTCGCGATCAGCAGCGGATGGGGTGAGCGCTCGTGCAGCTCGGCGGTAAGCTCGCGCACCGCACTCGCCTCGCCGCCGAAGAGGATGAAGCCGCCGACGCCGAGGGCCAGCCCGTGCTCGATGGTATCACGCGCATCCTCGTAGCCGCGATCGCTCCAGCGGAGCGCCGGGAGCAGCAGGCGGGCGAGGGGATGCGGCGCGGCAGGCAGGGCGGCACCTCGCGCGGGGCGGGAAAGATTGCGGGCGTCTAGACTGGTCACGAATCCTCTCCTGTCGATGCGATGCGGTGCGGGCGAGCGCCCGGTGTGAAGGAGCCGAGCACCCGCGGCCCTGCCGCCCCGGTGGCCGCGGGCACATTGGCGGGGATGCCGCACAGGTGCGCCCAAGCGAGCACCGCGAAGGCAACAGCCTCCTTGGTCTCCGGGTCGATTCCCAGCTCCCCGCCATCGCGCACGGGCAGCGGATCGAGCAGCGCACGCAGCCGCCCCACCAGCGTGGGGTTGCGCGCACCGCCGCCGGTGATGAAGACCTCCTCCACACCGCGCGGGATCACCCAGCGGCGGTAGGAGTCGGCTATGGTGCGCGCGGTCAGCTCGGTGAGCGTCGCCACCAGATCCAGCCAGTCCTGGTCCCCCTCGGGTTGCACAGCCGCGACCAGCCGCTCGACGAAGGGTCGCCCGAAGAGCTCGCGGCCGGTCGACTTGGGGGGGTCGAGCGCGAAGTAGGGGTGTGCGAGCAGCTCCTCGAGCAGCTCCGGCAGCACCGTGCCCTGCGCGGCGAGGCGCCCCTCCTGGTCGAAGCTGCGGCGGCCGGAGGTGGCGATCTCTACCGCGGCGTCCATCAGCGAGTTGCCTGGCCCGGTGTCGAAGGCGAAGGTGCGATCCTCCGAGCCGCGGCGCGGCACCCAGGTCACGTTGCTGATCCCGCCGATGTTCTGCAGGGCGCGCGCGTGCTCGGGGTGCGAGAAGAGGAGCTGATCCACCCAGGGGACGAGTGGCGCGCCGTGCCCTCCCGCGGCCATGTCGCGGGCGCGGAAGTCGGAGATCACCGGGCAGCCGGTCCGCTCCGCGATGGTGGCGGAATCGCCGAGCTGGAGCGTCGAACCGCGCCGCCCGTTCTCCGGGGGGTGGTGCCAGATGGTCTGCCCGTGCGAGCCGATCGCCGCCACCTGCGCCAGCGGAACGCCGGCCTCCTCGCAGACACGGATCGCCCCCTCCGCCAGCCACTCGCCGAGGTCGGCGTGCAGTGCGCAGAGGGCGTCAGCGCTGCCGTCGAGGATGGCATCGTGGATCGCGCTGCGCCGCTCCTGCGGGTAGGGAGCCGGAGACGCGTGGACGACGCGCCAGGAAAGATCCTCGGGGCTGTCGCCTTCGATCTCCACCAGCGCCGCGTCCACCCCGTCGAGCGAGGTGCCGGACATCAGGCCGACGATCAGCACCTCACGCCTCCCCTGCGGCGGCAGGAGGCCCTCACCCCCCTCTCGCTCGTGCCTCGCTCGGCACCCCCTCTCCCAATTTTGGGAGAGGGGGAGGGACCCACGCAGTGGGAGGGGGTGAGGGCCAGCGACCTCGACACCAATCCCGACATAACGCTCACTCCTCCCGCCCCGCCGCACGCACCGCCCTCAGCACCTCGCCGTCGATCTGCAGCGCCCGCCGCACCACCTGGTAGGCGGTGACGGTGCCGCCACCCTCCAGCTCCGCCGACCACTCCCACGGCTGGATTCCCCTCCGCTGCAGCGCCGCGAAGGTGTCGGTGCGCAGCGATACGTACTCCTCGAGCCGCTTTCGCGCCCCGGCCGCGGCGTCGGCGGGATCGACGTGCGAGACTCCGATCTTCTCGGGAACGACACCGCCGCCTCTGCGCATGGTATCCAGCGCACGCGAGGTCCAGAGCTCCGTCGTCACCAGACGGTTCAGCGGCTCGAGAAGAGAGACGGAGGGCCGGTCGATATCGTCGAGCGCGAGGCGCAGCGCCCGCGTGCCCAGCTCGAGGCGCACGAGCAGATCCTCCCACTCCGCCAGGTCGGCGGGGCGAGGGGGGAAGGCATCGAAGGGGTTATCCGGCATTGTTTCCGTCCCGGCCGAGCATCTCCCCCACCCGACCGCCGCTCTCCAGCAGGCGGCGGCGCGCCTCCTCGGGGCCGTGGCCGGTGACGCACATCACGATCGCCAGCTTCACGTTGCCTCCCGCATGCGCCAGCAGCTTGGCGGCTTCCGAACGCTCCACGCCCAGCGTCTCCATCAGGATGCGCTCGCCGCGGTCCTTGAGCTTCTGGTTCGTCACCCGCAGATCCACCATCAGGTTGCCGAGGACCTTGCCCAGGCGGATCATCGCGCCGGTGGTGATGGTGTTCAGCACCACCTTGGTGGCGGTGCCCGCCTTCATCCGCGTCGAGCCGGTCACCACCTCCGGCCCCACCAGCGGGGCGATCACCACGTCATAGCTCTCGTAGTGCTCCGGCGCGGGATGGGTGCAGAGGAGGAAGCCGGTCTTCGCTCCCCGCTCCTTCGCCCGCAGGAGCGCGCCGTGCACGAAGGGGGTGGTGCCGGAGGTGGCGATGCCGAGCACGAAGTCGTTCGGACCCACCTCCTTCTCGTCCATCGCCGCAGCGCCGCCCTCCGGGTGGTCCTCGGCGCCCTCGACGGCGCGCACCAGCGCTTCAGCTCCACCGGCGATCACCCCCTGCACCATCTCAGGATCGGTGCCGTAGGTCGGTGGCATCTCCGTGGCGTCCAGCACCCCCAGACGCCCGGAGGTGCCGGCGCCCACGTAGATCAGCCGGCCCCCGCGGCGGAAAGCCTCCTCCGCGAACTCGATGGCGCAGGCGATCTCCTCCCGCTCGCGGTACACCGCAGGCGCCACCTTCTGGTCTTCGGCGTTGATCACCTCGACGATCGCCCGCGCCGAAAGGCGGTCGATCTCCTCGGTGGCGGGATTGCGCTGCTCGGTGAGGCGGGAATCCAGCGGCTCGCTGGCGGCCATACGTGTCCGGACCAAAGGTTTCCCGGCTGCGCGTCGGCAGCCGTCGGTTGCCGGCTCCTTACGGAACCCGGTAGATTGTGCTCCACTTCCTGCAGATACGGGCAGTTCGCACAAAGGTAACCTGCCCGTACAGGTACGAAAAGAGACTGCTCTGCTCCCGGAGGATCATGCATCCAAGACCTCGTATGTCAGCCCAAGTTGACGCATCGTTGCTCCGGCAGGGAGGCCCTCACCCCCGCCTCGCTCGTGCCTCGCTCGGCACCCCCCCTCCCAATTTTGGGAGAGGGGGAGGGACCCACGAAGTGGTAGGGGGTGAGGGCCTGCGGAGGATCATGCGTTCACGCCGCTTCATCCTGCTGCGACTGCTGCTCGGGGCGCTGCTGCTCGCCGGCTGCGCCCGCGAAACCCCGCAGGCGATCGCCGTTCAGGCCCCCGCGCCCGAGCGCGGCCTCGACATTCCTCCCGACTGGGGGATTCCCCCCCGCACGGTGGTCCCCACCATGGCGACCGACGGGATGGTCTCGACCACCGACCGGGTAGCGAGCGAGATCGGCGCGGAGATCCTGCGCCGCGGTGGCAACGCAGTGGACGCGGCGGTCGCCACGCACTTCGCGCTGGCGGTGGTGAACCCGGAGGCCGGCAACATCGGGGGCGGCGGATTCCTGGTCGTCCAGATGGCGGACGGCACCAGCGCCTCGCTCGATTTCCGAGAGACCGCGCCGCTGCGGGCCACGCGCGACATGTACCTCGATGCGCAGGGCAACCTCACCGAGCGCTCGCTGGTGGGCCACCTGGCGGCGGGGGTGCCCGGCTCGGTGGCCGGGATGTGGGAGGCGCACCGCCGCTTCGGCTCCCTCCCCTGGGCCGATCTGGTGCAGCCGGCGATCGCGCTGGCCGAGGGGATCGTGGTGCACGAGCGGCTCGCCTCCTCGCTGCGCTCCTACGAGGGGCGGCTGCGCACCTTCCCCGCCACCGCCGCCGTCTTCCTCCCCGGCGGCCGCGCGCCGCGGGTGGGGGATCGGCTGGTGCAGCGCGACCTCGCCGAGACGCTGCGCCGCGTCGCGCAGAACGGAGCAGACGGCTTCTACCGCGGCCGCACCGCCGAGTTGGTCGAGGCGGAGATGCGGCGCGGCGGCGGGATCATGACGCGCGAGGATCTCGCCCGCTACGAGGCGAAGTGGCGCGAGCCGGTGGTCTTCGACTACCGGGGGCACCGGGTGATCTCGATGCCGCCTCCCTCCTCCGGCGGCGCGACGATGGCGCTGATGCTGAAGATCCTCGAGGGATACGACCTGCGTGGCGCCGGATGGCACTCGCCGCGGCACGTCCACCTCTGGACGGAGGCGACGCGACTCGCCTACGCGGACCGCAACACCTATCTCGCCGACCCGGACTTCGTGCCGCAGCCCACCGCGCGCATGGCCTCCGCGGAGTACGCGGCCGAGCGCCGCGCCGGCATCCAGCTGGCTCGCGCCACCCCCTCCGCGCGGGTCGAGCCGGGGCTGGGTCCCGCTCCCGTCCCGGCCGCCGCGGGCGCGCGCGGCGGCACCGAAACGACCCACTACTCGGTGGTGGATCGGCAGGGGAACGCAGTGGCGGTGACCACCACCATCAACTCGCTCTACGGCAATCTGGTCACGGTCGAGGGGGCGGGCTTCCTGCTCAACAACGAGATGGACGACTTCGCCGCCAAGCCGGGCACCCCCAACCAGTTCGGCCTGGTGCAGGGGGAGGCGAACGCCATCGAGCCGGGCAAGCGGATGCTCTCCGCGATGACTCCCACCATCGTGATCGATCCCGC
>JBPCIT010000208.1:0-13967 GCA_051006015.1 Longimicrobiaceae bacterium | reverse complement strand
TGACCATCCAGGTCGAGCCGCCGGATTTTCCCGCCTGCGAGATGCATCTGTAAGAAAGTGCGAAGTGCGCAGTGCGGAACAGCTCAACGCGACCTCGCACTCCGCACGCCGCACTTCGCACCGCCGTCACGGCACCGGCAGCCGGTCGCGGATGAGCAGCAGGATGCTCGAGTGGCCGACGATCAGGTACTGGTTGCCGTCGATCTCGACCTCGATGCCGTCGCGGCGCAGGAAGATGGCGAAGTCGCCCGTCTTCGCCTGCAGCGGTACGTAGCGCATCTCCCCGCGGGCCGCGCGCGTCCAGGGCTCGCCGTCGGCGGCGGGATCGGCGGTGGGGTAGCCGGGGCCGACGTTCACGATGTAGCCGCCGCTGACCGCCTCCTTCTCCGCCACGCCCTGCGGGAGGTACAGCCCGGAGGGGGTCTTGGCGTTCTCCTCCTCCGGCTTGATGAGGACCTTGTCCCCGACGACGATGACTTCCCGACCCGCGTTCGATCCCATACCTCTGTCCGCCTGGAGCTGAAGGGTTGCGGGCGCGGCGCCCGCGGAGTTGCTGCGCCGGGGAATATGGCTTCCTTCCGCCTGGAGGTCCAGCTTTGCGCCGCCTGCCGGATCAACTTTTGCGAGCTACATTTCCGTCTGCAACCCCTATCCGGACGATCAGCAACGAGGAGACTGCGATAATGGACAGCTTTGGCGCTCGCTCGACCCTTCGCGTCGGAGACCGCGAGTACGAGATCTTCCGCCTCGATGCGCTCGAGAAGGAAGGATACGACGTCTCCCGTCTTCCCTACTCGCTACGCATCCTGCTCGAGAACCTCCTCCGCACGGAGGATGGAATCACCGTCCGGCGCGAGGACATCGAGGCGCTCGCGGGCTGGAAACCGGGCACGGGATCGACGCGTGAGATCGCGTTCTCCCCGGCCCGCGTGCTGCTGCAGGACTTCACCGGCGTGCCCGCCATCGTGGACCTCGCCGCGATGCGCGATGCGATGGCGGCGCTCGGCGGCGACCCCTCGAAGATCAACCCGCTGCAGCCCGTCGAGCTGGTCATCGACCACTCGGTCCAGGTGGACGCCTTCGGCAGCCCCGAAGCCTTCGAGCTGAACGTCGCCCTGGACTACCAGCGCAACTTCGAGCGCTACGCCTTTCTCCGCTGGGGGCAGCAGGCCTTCGACAACTTCAAGGTGGTTCCCCCGAACACCGGCATCGTCCACCAGGTCAACCTCGAGTACCTGGCGCGCGTCGTCTTCAGCTCGGATGAGAATCCGCAGACGCAGGGCAACGGTCTGCCGCAGGCCTACCCCGACACGCTGGTCGGCACCGATTCGCACACCCCGATGGTCAATGGTCTGGGCGTGCTGGGCTGGGGCGTGGGCGGAATCGATGCGGAGGCCGCGATGCTCGGCCAGCCCGTCTCGATGCTGATCCCCGAGGTGATCGGCTTCCACCTGGACGGCGAGCTTCCGGAGGGCACCACCGCCACCGACCTGGTGCTCACCGTCACCGAGATGCTGCGCAAGAAGGGGGTGGTCGGCAAGTTCGTCGAGTTCTACGGGCCCGGTATTTCGAGCCTGGCGCTCGCCGACCGCGCCACCATCGGCAACATGTCCCCCGAGTACGGCGCCACCTGCGCCATCTTCCCACCCGACCAGGTGACGCTCGAGTACCTGCGCTTCACCGGCCGCCCGGCGGAGCGCATCGCGCTGGTCGAGGCGTACATGAAGGAGCAGGGGCTCTTCCACACCACGGACGCTCCCGAGCCGCGTTTCACTGACACGCTGACGCTGGACCTCGACACCGTCGAGCCGAGCATCGCCGGACCGCGCCGCCCGCAGGATCGCATCCGCCTCTCCCAGGCGAAGCGCTCCTTCCAGGAGGCGCTGCCGGCGCTCCTGCCGGACCAGCACCCCCCGTCGGAGAAGGATGCCGCCAATGCGGATACCGGCGCCGGGCCGGACAAGGTGGGGGTGTGGGGCGAAGGAACCTCCGAATCCCCCTGCGTGACGCTGCACATCGACGATGTGGAGGCGGTGCTGCGCCACGGCTCGGTGGTGATTGCCGCGATCACGAGCTGCACCAACACCTCGAACCCCGCGGTGATGCTGGCGGCCGGGCTGCTGGCGAAGAAGGCCGTCGAGCACGGCCTCAGCCGCCAGCCCTGGGTAAAGACCTCGCTCGCGCCCGGCTCCAAGGTGGTGATGGACTACTACGAGCAGGCGGGGCTCACTCCCTACCTCGAGCAGCTCGGCTTCAACCTGGTGGGATTCGGCTGCACCACCTGCATCGGCAACTCCGGCCCCCTGCCGCGCGAGATCTCCGAGGCGATCCACGCGAACGGCCTGGTCGCCTGCTCGGTGCTCTCGGGGAACCGCAACTTCGAGGGGCGCATCAACTCGGATGTGCGTGGCAACTACCTGATGTCCCCGCCGCTGGTGGTGGCGTACGCCATCGCGGGACAGATCGATTGGGATCCGTACAACGAGCCGCTCGGCACCGACCCGGAGGGCCGCTCTGTCTTCCTCAAGGACATCTGGCCGACGCAGACCGAGATTCAGGCGGTGGTGCAGAGCTCGGTACGCTCGGAGATGTTCGAGAGGAACTATGCTGGGGTCTACGAGGGCGACGAGCGCTGGAAGTCGATGGACACCCCTCCGGGGAACCGCTTCACCTGGGTGCCGGACTCGACTTACGTACGGCAGCCCCCGTACTTCGAGAACATGCCGCGCGAGGCACCGGAGCGCGTCGAGGAGATCCGCGGCGCGCGTGCGATCGCACTGCTCGGCGACAGCGTCACCACTGACCACATCTCCCCGGCGGGGAGCATCAAGAAGGACTCGCCCGCCGGCCGCTACCTGATCGAGAAGGGGGTCGATCCCCAGGACTTCAACTCCTACGGCTCCCGGCGGGGCAACCACGAGGTGATGGTGCGCGGCACCTTCGCCAACATCCGCATCCGCAACCGGCTGGTGCCCGGCGTCGAGGGCGGCTTCACCCGGCACCTCCCGACCGACGAGATCGACACCATCTACGACGCGGCGATGCAGTACCAGGCGGAGGGCACGCCGCTGATCGTGCTGGCCGGGAGGGAGTACGGCTCCGGCTCGAGCCGCGATTGGGCCGCCAAGGGACCCAACCTGCAGGGGATCAAGGCGGTGATCGCCGAGAGCTACGAGCGCATCCACCGCTCGAACCTGGTGGGGATGGGAATCCTGCCGCTGCAGTTCCTCCCCGGTGAGTCGGCGGAGTCGCTCGAGCTGACCGGTACGGAGACGTACGACATCGAGGGAATCGGGGATGCGATCGCCACCGGCTTCCGGGATGGACGCGAGGTGACGGTGCGCGCGCGCTGGCAGGATGGCTCGACGAAGGAGTTCCAGGCGATCATCCGGATCGACACCCCGCAGGAGGTGCTGTACTACCGGCACGGCGGCATCCTGCAGTACGTGCTCCGGCAGCTACTCTCCGGCAAGGAGAAGCCGGAGGCGATCTCTCCCGCGATGGCCGCCACGCCGCAGCCCGCGCCGGACGCCACTCCGGGGCGCGGTGCCGTCGACGAGGGATCGATCGAGTCGTTCCCGGCGAGCGACCCGCCGGCGTACTGACGATGGAGGGGGCGCGGCTGGGACCGGGCGCCGAGTTCGACCTGATCCGGCGCTTCCTGCCGCACGCGCCGCGCTTCGGGCGCGAGGATGTGCGGGTGGGGCCCGGCGACGACTGTGCGGTGGTCGTCGGCAACGGCATAGCGCTCTCGGTGGATCTGAGCGTCGAGGGGATCCACTTCCGCCGCGACTGGCTCTCGGAGCATGAGATCGGCTGCCGGGCGGCCTCGGCGGCGCTGAGCGACCTTGCCGCGATGGCCGCGCGCCCCATCGGGGTGCTGGTGGCGCTGGCGGTGCCCGAGGAGCAGGCGGACGCGGCGGCGGTCCAGATGATGGACGGGGTGCGGGAGGCCGCCGCGCGGGTCGGCGCGGTGGTGCTCGGCGGGGACCTGACCCGCTCCCCCGGCCCCATCGTGCTGGATCTGGCGGTGGTGGGCGAGTGCCCCGATCCGGTGCTGCGCTCCGGCGCCGAGCCGGGCGACGCGGTGTGGGTGACGGGGGAGCTGGGCGCCGCCGCCGTCACCATCGCCCGGCTGCTGCGCGAGGAGGCGCCGCACCCCGCCGCCTGGCACCGCTTCGCCTGTCCCGTACCGCGTATCCCCGAGGCGCTCTGGCTGCGCGAGCGGCGGCTGCCGAAGGCGATGATCGACCTCTCCGATGGTCTGGCGGGGGATGCGGCGCACCTCGCGGCCGCCAGCGGGGTCGCGGTGCTCCTCGACCGCGCCGCCATTCCCGTACACGAGTCGGTCCTCGCCGACACCGCCAGCGAGGAGGACGCGCTGCGCTACGCCCTTGCGGGAGGGGAGGATTACGAGCTCTGCTTCGTCGCCGCCGAGGGTGCCGTCGAGCCGCACGCCGACGACTTCGAGGCGGAGTTCGGCACCCGGCTGACGCGCGTGGGCCGGATCGCGGAAGGGGACGGCGTCTTCTGGATGGCCGCTGACGGGCAGCGCCAGCCGCTGAATCTGACCGGCTTCCAGCACTTCGGGAGCGGCGGGTGATCCGCACCGCCTGGGCCGGGCTGCACCTCGCCACGGCGACCCTCTCCCTCGGCACCGTCGCCATCCTCGCCTCGCTGCTGCGCGTCCGCGGCGACCTCTACAGCGAGCTGACCCGCAGCTGGGCCCGCTGGATCCTCTGGGCGAGCGACACCTCGGTGACCGTTCACGGGCTGGAGCACATCCGTCGCGAGGAGCCGCAGGTGGTGGTCTCGAATCACGTCTCCGTCTACGACGACCTCGCCATCGCCGCCGCTCTCCCCGTTCCCTTCGCCTTCGTGGCCAAGAAGGAGCTCGAGCGCATTCCCTTCTTCGGCACCGCCTGGAAGGCGGCCGGCCACATCTCCATCGACCGCTCCAATCGGCAGCAGGCGCTGCAGAGCCTGCTGCAGGCTGGGGAGCGGATCCGCCGCGAGAAGAGCACGGTGATCATCTATCCGGAGGGGACGCGCTCGCGCACCGGCGAGCTGCTCGAGTTCAAGAAGGGTGCGTTCATGCTCGCGGTCGAAGCGCAGGTCCCGGTGGTTCCCGCCGTAGTGGTGGGAACGCGGGACATCATCGACTCCCGCAGCTGGCGAATCCGTCCGCGGCCCATCCACCTGTACTTCGAGACGCCCGTGAGGACCGCGGGCTTCAGCGCGGAGAGCGCCGAGGCGCTGATGCAGCTCGTGCGGGCGCGGATGCTCGAGCGGCTGGACGCGGTGCGGCTCTCCCTGCAACCTGCCTCCCGCTGATCCGCGGGAGATTCGGTCGCTTCTTCCGGGCCGCCCAGAAGAGCGTTGACGCGCACGCCCCCGGGGATTAACGTAGCAGCGGGGCTCCCTTCGGAGCCCACCCCCGCCCGAGGTGTTCTCATGTCCCGCGTCTTCCTCGTTCTGCTCATCTTTGCGGCCGCCGCGCTGATCCACCCGCCCCTGCGCAGGTGGGTGCAGCCGCACACCGAGACGTTGCTGCGCCCCGCCTATCGCCAGTATGCGAGCTGGCGCCTGGAGGAGATCACGCGGCATCTGGAGAACCAGCTCGAGAGCGGACGCCCGCCTCCCGGCCGCAACACCTTCACCCCCTACCTGGAGCGTGCCCTCCTCAGCGAGAGCGGCGCGCGCGATCCGTGGGGCACGCCCTACTACCTGAAGCCCGAGCCTTTCAGCGTCCGCGTCGGCTCGGCGGGGCCGGATCGTAAGCTAGGCACGGACGATGACCTCCTGGGACGCAAGATCGGCACGGGCAAGCTGCACTTCCCGGATCGCTGAGCGCACGACCGGGCGGCCGCGTCACTGCCCCTGCGCGACGAGGGCGCCGAAGAGCGTCTCCCAGTCGGTCCGGGGTGGCCCCTGCCTCCAGACGGCGTCGAAGGTGGTGTTGCGCGTGCGCGGGTGACGTAGCGCCTGCACGAAGACCTCGGCAACGTCGCCGCGGCTGATGCGGTAGCGCGGGAGGAGAGGATGCCCGTGCTGGCTGATCTCGATGGCGCGCTCTCCCGCCGGACCGTTCGTGAGGATGCCGGCATGGACGATGGTGTAGTCGAGGCCGCTCTGGCGGATCGCCTCCTCCGCCAGGCGGCGCCAGCGGAGGGTGTTGCCCTTCATCCGGCTGAGCAGGAAGCCGAGCCACGACCAGCGCCGCGTCCCTAGCGCGCTCATGTAGAGGAAGCGGCCGGAGAAGCCCGCGCGCCGCGCCACGGACAGCGTGTTGAGGGTGCCCTCGTAGACCGTGGCCCGCACGGCACGCTGCCCCGCGATGCGCCGGGTGACCGCGGCAGTGAGGACGATCGCATCTACCGCGTCCATCGCGGCGGGGAGGGTCTCCGGCCGCCGCACATCGCCGACCACCACCTCGACCACCCCGCCGAGCCGCTGGAGTGCGCGGGCGCCGTCGCGAGCCAGCACACGCACGCGATAGCCATCGCGCAACAGTCGTTGCACGATCTCGTAGCCGGTACCTCGCGTGGCGCCGATCACCAGCACCCTGCCGTGCTCCATCCGCGCCTCCTCTGTCAGGCGTCAGGCCGCGCCCGCGCCGCGATGCACGTGGGACTCCATGGCTGGGGCGTGCTCCTTGCAGCCCCGACTTTCGGGTTCAACCGTCCCTCGAACGGAGGTTAATGGGTATGGTTACCAGTCCGCTCGTGCAGTGGGCGAGCATCGCGATGGGTGGCGTCGTTCTCCTCTCCGTAGTCTTCGTCCTGGGATACGGCATGGTGACGCTTCCCCTCCTCTTCCTCCTCGTCGCCATGATCGGCGGCGCCGTCCTCTACCGGAGGGACGGGGAATAGCCGAAGTGGGAGGCGAGTGGCGGCGCGCTCAAGCCTTCACCGCCTCACGCATCGCGCGGGCGATGCGCTGGCGCACGCTGGTGTAGCCCGCCCACGGGTCCTCGCGGAGCCCTGTGAGCCGCGCCGGAAGCTCTTTCAGGGTGAAGGTCTCCGGTCGTGTCGGCCCCAGCTCCTCCCACCGCAGCGGGGTGGAGACTGGCGCGCCGGAACGGGCGCGCGTCGAGTATGCCGCCACCGCGCTCGCGCCCCACGCATTGCGCAGGTAGTCGACGTAGATCTTCCCGCTCCGCTCCACCTTCGCCGCCTGCGCCACATAGCGCGCCGGCGAGCGGCGGACCAGCTTCTCGGCCAGCGCGTGTGAGAAGTCGCGCACCTCATCCCAGCTATGGCGGCGCTCGAGCGGCACCACCACATGCAATCCCTTGCCGCCGGTCGTCTTCACGAAGCTCTCCAGACCCAGCTCCGTGAGCCGGTCGCGCACCTCGCGCGCTGACTCGACCACGCGCGTCCAGGGAAGCTCCGGGTCGGGGTCCAGATCGAGGATCATCCGGTCCGGCCGGTCGAGGCGGTCGCGCCGCGCGCTCCAGGTGTGCAGCTCCAGCACGCCGAGCTGCACCAGGGAGAGGAGGCCGGGCAGGGAGTCGACCATCACGTAAGTTACGGTGCCGTCCTCCTGCGCCACCTCGACGCGCCGGACAGCCTCGGGGAAGTTCTCGCTGGCGCGGCGCTGGACGAAGCACTCCGTCTGCTCCCCCGCCGGGCAGCGGAGCAGGGTGAGCAGGCGCCCGGCGAGCTGCGGCAGCATCCACTCCGCGATCGCCTCGTAGTACAGCGCGAGGTCGCGCTTGGTGATCCCCTGGCCGGCGAACAGCACGCGGTCGGGACTGGTGAGGCGGACCCCCGCGATTCGAATCTCGTCTCTTGCTCTGGCCATGCCCGCCGAGGGAGCAAGATCCGTTCTCCACCCGGAGGATCACCCTCTCAAAACGACGAGAATTTAACCGTCGCCGGTCCCTCCTCAGAGGGAGTGCCTGAGCGGTTCGAAGGTCTCGATTCGACCGGTGTCTCGCAGCACATTCCCGGTGAGCACGAAGCGGTGCTAAACCCCCTTTCTACAGCTGTTTATGCGGAACTTCCCTCCTGCTGCGGAGTATCATAGACCCGCTTCCGGAAGGCACCTTCATGAGAGGTTTTCAGCACCGCGGAGAGGCAGCTCCCGGCGAGATCACTTTTCGGGATTTGTGCAGCGATCCGGAAGGCGGTGACGAGTCACCATTGGGAGGAGAAGGAGAGATGGCAACGTTGGAGATGGAGAGCTTTCCGACGGTCCAGGAGCGCATCGCGCGCTTCTACAAGGACTTTCCGGACGGCTCGATCCGCACCTTCCTGGTCAAGCACGACGGCCCCGAGGTGATCTTCGAGGCCCGTGCCTATCGCACCCCGGAGGAGGCGACGATGGGCGTCTACACCTCCGGCTGGTCGCGGGAGATGGAGGGAAGGAGCCCGGTGAACCGGACCGCTCACCTGGAGAATTGCGAGTCCGCCGCCGTGGCGCGCGCTCTCTCCCATCTCGGCTATTCGGTGGACGATAGGCGGCCCACCCGCGCCGAGATGCTGAAGAATGTGCGCCAGCGGGAGGAGCATGAGGCGATGCTCCAGTTCATCCGCAGTGTCGGCCCAAAGGCCAAGCCGGACTCCGAGATCGCGCTCGACGGCACCGCGCGCAACCTGAAGGATTTCGTGCGGGAGAGCTGGCCGACGATCAAGGAGCAGTTCCGGGTCGCGCGCTCGGTCGTCGAGGCGGTCGAAGCAGCCACGGGAATCCCCTTCGAGGGGTCGGTGCGGGAAGTAGCGTAGCATCCGCCGGCCGTGCGGAATTCAACCACGGGCGCGACCGCGCCTGCAGATGAGGAGAGGGAACGATGGCACAGAACGAAGCAAAGCAGATCGATTTCAACGCGCTCCGTACGGTCTTCGATCTGGAGGAGATCGAGTGGCGCATCCAGCAGGCCGGGGAGACGAACGGGCGGGTCTGGGCGATCTGCGTACCGTACGTGACCAACCGCGCCATCCAGACGCGGCTCGACGACGTTGTCGGTCCCGGCAGCTGGAAGAACTACTTCAGGCAGGGGCCTGACGGCGGGGTGCTCTGCGGCATCTCCCTGCGGATCGACGGCGAGTGGGTCACCAAGTGGGATGGGGCCGAGAACACCGACATCGAGAGCGTGAAGGGCGGGCTCTCCGCGAGCATGAAGCGCGCGGCCGTCCAGTGGGGCATCGGGCGCTACCTGTATGCGCTCGAGGAGTCCTTCGCGAATGTGAACGACAATGGCCGCTTCCGCTCGAGGACCAAGGACGGCAAGGCGTTCAGGTGGGATCCGCCGCCGCTCCCCGCGTGGGCGCTGCCCAAGAAGAAGGAGAAGGCGTCCAGGGCGAAGGCGGGCGATCTCGAGCAGCTGCGGCGCGAATGGGAGGCGCTGCTGGAGTTCATCAAGGTCGTCGGCCCGAGCGTCGAGAGCGATGCCCGGATCGAGGTGGAGGGCAAGTCGCACGACCTCAAGGAGTACGTGCGCGAGAACTGGGCGGGGATCAAGGAGCAGATCGGCCTCGCCCGCACCGTCGTTGCGGCCATCGAGGCCAGCACCGGCATCCAGTTCGACCGCGAGGCGGCGTAGCCTTCCTCGACCGATGCCCGAGCGGGGTGCCTTGCGGCCGCACGGCACCCCGCTCCTGCCACTACATGATCGGCGCGAGCCCCACCAGCAGCGCCTGCGACCACGCCTCCTTTGCCGCCCCCTCACGCACCCGCTGCAGCTCGCCGGCGTCCAGCCAAACGCCACCGCAGGTGGGGCAGCGATCGATCACCACACCCAGCACGAGCTCCTTCCGCATGATGCCACCATCATCCGGGCAGCTCCGCGGCTCCTCCTGAGCGCTGCGGAGCTTCGCCTCGCACTCTTCGCAGGTCGGCAGCCCCTCGAACATATGCCGCGTCCGCGTCTCTCCGCAGCGCACGCAGCGATCAGCCAGCAGCTTCATCGATCGATCTCAGGAGGTGGGTGGATTCAGGCTTCGGACGCTATCCAGCAACGTGAACTACAGATCCGGCGGATTCTCCTCGTAGGTGCGGCTCACCTTCACCCTGATGCACATCGCGGACCTGCTCGCCCACGTGGATGTCGAGACGCGCCGAGGTGACACCACTCTGTGGTACGATGAGCACTTGCTCGGCTCTCTCAGCGCCACGGCCGAGCGTGGAAGCATCGAGGTCGGTGGCCGCGACGTGGGACGGGAGTTCTTCCAAAGCCGCGGTGGCGCGACCACGGTGCTGCTCCGCGCCTGGAGAGGCCGCATCCACCGATGGAAAGTTGACAGCATGCTGACACTTCGTTAGAATCGAGCACCTACGGCAGCTGCTGACGTATTTCATCTACCAGAGCGCTCTGTCGCTCGCCTCGGGCGGAGGATCCATGGACCAGCAGACGGTGCACCTGTTCGTGCTCGACACGATGGCCGATTGGGAGCCGGGCTACGCCATCGCCGGCATCAACCAGCCGACATTCCAGGCTCGACCGGGCCGCTACACGGTCCGTACGGTGGGTCCCACACGCGACCCGGTGCGCACCATGGGCGGGGTGACGATCGTCCCCGACCTCTCGCTGGAGGAGCTGACACCGGAGCAGAGCGCCATGCTGATCCTTCCCGGCGCCGTCGCATGGGATGAGGGGGAGCACGCCGCGGCCGTGGAGAAGGCGCGCGCGTTTCTCGACGCGAGCGTCCCGGTAGCGGCGATCTGCGGCGCGACCGCGGGGCTCGCCCGGAACGGTCTGCTGGATGGGCGGCCGCACACCAGCAACGCGCCGGAGTACCTCGCCATGGCGCCGGGGTACGCAGGCCAGGCGCATTATGTGGGCGAGCCGTCGGTACGCGACGGAGACCTGATCACGGCGAGCGGAACGGCGCCCGTGCACTTCGCGCGCCTCATCTTCGAGCGGTTGGAGGTGTACACGCCGGAGGTGCTGGATGCATGGTATGCGCTGTACACCACCGGAGATGCCTCGGCGTTCTATGCGCTGCAGTTGGGCGCGGAGAGCGCGTGAGCGAAGCCTCTGCAGGGGGTGCCTCCCGCGGCCGCTCGGCCGCGGGGGATGCGCTCACGGATCTCGTGCTCCGGGTATTCCGATTGAATGGCCTCTTCCTGAGCGTGGCCGAGGAGATGACGCGCCCCGCGGGGCTGACCGCGGCGCGCTGGCAGGTGCTGGGGGCGGTGCTGCGGGAGCCGCTCACGGTCTCCGGTATCGCCCGTTCGATGGGGCTCACCCGGCAGAGCGTTCAGCGCCTCGCCAACGCTCTGGTGGAAGATGGGATGGCGGAGTACGTGCCGAATCCCGCGCACCGCCGAGCCAAGCTCTTGCGACCGACCTCGGCGGGGTGGGCGGCGATCGACGTCACCCGTCCGCTGCAGCATGGGTGGACCCACCAGGTCACCCGAGATATTGACGCCGAGGAGTTGCGTCAGGCGGTCGCGACCCTCGACCATGTCATCGAGCGGCTGGAGAGCGAGCCGGCTGGCGCCGCAAGTGAGGCAGCGAGCTCTTCCGGATGATAGCGTCGGTGAGGTAGCCACTCGAGGTCAGTCAGACGGTCGCCTCCCGGCCCGAGAGAGCAGCCCCGACCCTCCACTTGCCCGCCGAGCCAAATGGCACAAACTGCTCGAAAAGGAGGGCCAGCGATTCGGACCCTGATGTCCTTTCGGACGCCGGTCGCGAGGAGGAATATGGCGAAGAAGTATCGATCCTGCACGCTCGCGCTGAAGGCAAGATCCGAGTCCGAGTGAGTGGCGGGCGGTGTCCTCCATCGTACTGAAAGCGGGGAGAACCGAGCGCCACATCGCCCCGCCTCTCCGCAGATACAGCCACTGCGCACAAGAAGGAACCGTCATCTACGAGACTACGCTCTCTCACTCCGACCCGTGCCTTGCCCTGGTCGTCCAGTGGGCACCGGTGGTGTTTTTGCCGCAGTAGGTTGGTGTCAACGCGTGACAGTTCGGACACAGGATTCGGAGATTCTCCAGGCGATGGTCCTGGCTGTCTCCGTTGATGTGATCGAGCTGTAAAGGAAGTTTCTGCCCCCGCCATTGTGTCAAACCGCACTCGTAGCACTCCTCCCGGAGCAGCCCGTCACGAAGGAGCCGGATCGTGAGCCGTTTTGTATTCCGATAAGTGCTCTGCCGGACCAGGATCTCATGGAGCGGGATCGCGACATTGCCTCGCCCCTGACCGCGTAGGTGTGCCTTTCCTATGAAGTGTGTAGTCGAAAGCTGTAGCCGCTGGACGTGCCTGTGGAAAGTCTTGTAGTTCTCGCCACGTGGCCGGAGGCCCAAGCGCCTGAGGGCTTCAGCAATGGTCGTGGACCGCCGTACGGCATCTTCCAGTTGCTGACCAGTCCAACTCCGCGGCTTTCGATATCCCATGCGACGAGGAGTTGGGCGGGAGGGCAGTAGACCAGCACTGCCAATCAACTACTTGGTTTTGAAGCGGAGGGAGTGGGATTCGAACCCACGGAAGGGGGTTACCCTTCGGCAGTTTTCAAGACTGCTGCCTTAAACCACTCGGCCATCCCTCCTTCAGGAAAAGCTACAGCAGCGCAGCAACGCGCCACCAAATTTCGCCGCTTTGCAGGGCTCGGTCAAGCGGCGCGTGCCCCGGAGACTGCGAACCTGAGCAGCTCAGGCCGCCGGATGGTGGAGCTTGCTCTCCGTGTGGAGCGCCGCCGCCGCTGTCAGCGCACAAGTGGTTTCAGGCACAGGGTTTGCACCCGTTGGGGCGCCTAACGATCTGTTACAAGGCCCTCAAATGCAATGGATGCGAAGCTGATGAATAGATTCAAGTGTCTGACGGTTGCTCTGCTGGCCGGCTCGCTGGTGGCCTGCGGAGGCAAGAGCTCTGAACCCGCTGCGCCGGCCGACGAACGGACCGGGACCGAGGCCAGCGGTTACTGGGAGGAGGACCGTCTCACCGCGGAGGAGCTCGAGCGCGGCCGGCTCGACGGCGGCTGGCGGCGTGTGGTCCAGCTCGATACGATCGCCGGGGTCGACGCGGGTGAGAACCCGGAGTCGTGGGAGGACATCTCGGCCGCGGCGGTGAACCAGAGCCCCATGCACCTTCCGTTGCACGGCGACGTCGCCGGACCCTCGGTGCTGCGCCTGCAGATCCTGCTGGACCGGGCGCTCTTCTCCCCCGGCGCGATCGACGGACGGTGGGGGAAGAACACCGAGAAGGCTGTCTACTGGCTGCAGCGGCGCGAGGGGCTCCCCGCCACCGGACAGGTGGATGAGCGTACCTTCGAGCGCCTCGTCGAGCTGGCGCGCCGCCCGGAGCAGCTCGTGCGCGAGCACCGGCTGACGGCGAAGGACGTGGAGGGACCCTTCGTGTCCATTCCGGAGGACATCTATGCGCAGGCGGAGCTCGACTGCCTCTGCTACGAATCGCTCACCGAGAAGCTGAGCGAGATGTTCCATGTGACGGCGGATGTGCTGCGGCAGCTCAACCCCGAAGTGGAGATGGACCAGCTCACCGAGGGAAGCACGATCCGCGTTCCGCAGGTGCGAGAGGAG
The DNA here is from genome assembly GCA_051006015.1 of Longimicrobiaceae bacterium. Taxonomy (GTDB): domain Bacteria; phylum Gemmatimonadota; class Gemmatimonadetes; order Longimicrobiales; family Longimicrobiaceae; genus JBPCIT01. Next base: position 479 of record JBPCIT010000208.1, on the reverse strand, counting down.
TGGGAAGGGCAGGTGGGCCAGGTCGCCCGGCTGGTGGTCTCCGACGAGGGCAGCTACGTGCATGCTGTCGACGCCAATGGCCGAATCGTTTACCACTTCCCCTCGACGCTCGGCTCCTCGTACGATCCCTCGCCGACCGGTGACCACAGGGTGGTGTCGATCACCGAGGACCCCTGGTGGCACTACCAGCCGAGCATCCTCGCGCACGTCGACAACAGCAAGCCGGACGCGAGAATCCCCCCGGGGCCGAACAACGCGGTGGGCCGGGTGTGGATGGCGCTCTCCAAGCCACACTACGGCATCCACGGTACCAAGGCGCCGGAGACCATCGGCTACACCAGCTCGGCAGGATGTGTGCGGCTGACGAACTGGGATGCGATCTTCCTGAGCCGGCGGATCGACGAAGGCGTCCCGGTCGAGTTCCGCGACACCTGAACACCGAGCTTGGCGAAGGTGAAACGCAGCCCGGGGGCCAGAGA
>JBPCIT010000207.1:0-6397 GCA_051006015.1 Longimicrobiaceae bacterium | reverse complement strand
CTCGAGGAGGCGCGCCGCCAGACGCTGAAGCTGCTCGGCTCCGAGCCGAACGCAGCTCCGGCTGCCAGCGGGAGCACCGCGGCGGGCGGCAGCACGCCCAAGGGCGACAAGAAGTCGAAGACGCCCGCGCTCGACCATTTCTGCCGCGACCTCACGGAGCTTGCCCGCCAGGGAGAGCTTGACCCGACCATCGGCCGGGCCGAGGAGATCGAGCGGGTTATGGAGATCCTCTCCCGGCGCAAGAAGAACAACCCGGTACTGATCGGCGAGCCCGGCGTCGGCAAGACCGCGATCGTCGAGGGGCTGGCGCAGCTGATCGCCAGCGGGCAGTGCCCCGAGAGCCTGCGCGATAATCGTGTGCTCGCGCTCGACATGGCGGCTGTGATCGCGGGCACGAAGTACCGCGGCCAGTTCGAGGAGCGCCTCAAGGCGGTGATGAACGAGATCGCGCAGAACAAGAACGTGATCCTCTTCATCGACGAGCTGCACACCCTGGTGGGCGCGGGCGCCGCGGAGGGCGCGATCGACGCCTCCAACATGCTCAAGCCGGCGCTGGCGCGTGGCGAGCTGCAGTGCGTGGGAGCCTCGACGCTGAACGAGTACCGCAAGTACATCGAGAAGGATGGCGCGCTCGAGCGGCGCTTCCAGACGGTCGCGGTCGATCCACCCTCGATCGAGGAGACGGTCGAGATCATGAAGGGGCTGAAGACGCATTACGAGGATCACCACCGCGTCAGCATCCCCGACGATGTGATCGAGGCCGCGGCGAAGCTCTCCGAGCGCTACATCACCGACCGTTTCCTGCCGGACAAGGCGATCGACGTGATCGACGAGGCGGGCGCCCGCGCACGGCTGGCTACCCAGGTGCCGCCGCCGGAGGTCGCCGAGCTCAAGGCCGATATGGAGGCGCTCGGCGAGAAGAAGGACGAGGCGATCCGCGAACAGGACTTCGAGCGCGCTGCCGAGCTGCGCGACCGTGAGCGGGAGCTGCAGAAGAAGATCGCGGAGCGCGAGAAGGCGTGGGAGGAGGAGCGCCGCACCCGTCGGCCGCTGCTCACCGAGGATGACATCGCCTTCATCGTCTCGCGCTGGACCGGCATTCCGGTCACGCGGCTGAAGGAGGCGGAGACCGCCCGCCTCATCGGTATGGAGGCCGAACTCCACAAGCGTGTCATCGGCCAGGATCAGGCGATCACAGCGATCTCTAGGGCGATCCGTCGCTCGCGGGCCGGGCTCAAGGACCCGCGCCGGCCGATCGGCTCCTTTGTCTTCGCCGGACCGACCGGCGTCGGCAAGACGGAGCTGGCGCGTGCGCTGGCGGAGTTCCTCTTCGCAGATCGCGACGCGCTCATCCGCGTGGACATGTCGGAGTACATGGAGAAGTTCTCCGTGTCGCGGCTGATCGGCGCGCCTCCGGGGTACGTCGGATACGAGGACTCCGGCACGCTCACCAAGGCGGTGCGCCGCAAGCCCTACTCGGTGGTGCTGCTGGACGAGATCGAAAAGGCGCACCCGGATGTCTTCAACATCCTGCTGCAGGTGCTCGATGAGGGGCATCTGACGGACAACTATGGCCGGGTGATCGACTTCAAGAACACGGTCGTCATCATGACATCGAACCTCGGGGCGCGCGACATCGGCAAGGGCGCAGGATTGGGCTTCCACCTTCCCTCTCAGAAGTCGCAGTTCGAGGCGATGCAGCAGAAGATCATCGAGGAGATCAACCGGGCCTTCAACCCCGAGTTCATCAACCGGCTCGACGACACCATCGTCTTCCATCCGCTCACCCGCGAGCAGATCGGGCAGATCGTGCACAACCTGCTCAAGGACGTGCAGACGCGGTTGGACGATGAGCAGCTGACGCTGCGGCTCACCGAGGACGCGATCGGGTTCCTCATCGAGCACGGCTACGACGAGAAGTTCGGTGCGCGCCCGATCCGGCGCGCGATTCAGCGGTACGTGGAGGACCCGCTCTCGGAGAAGATTCTCGTGGCGGAGTTCTCGGCTGGAGACGAGATCGAGGTTCGGGTCGCGGAGGACCGCGAATCGCTCTCCTTCCAGGTTCCCTCTTCGTCTAAGACGTGATGCAGGAAGTACATAGCTTCACCCGGGGATGGGCCGCGATCGCGCTGGCCCTCCTCGGGGCGGTTGTTTCCGGACCCGGCGAGCTCCGCGCACAGGATCCGCTTCCGGCGCCGCCGGGGGCGGAGCAGCTCGCACCCGGCGGCCCGGTGGTGATCGAGAACGTCGAGGTGCGCGGCAACCGTCGCTTCAGCGAGTCCGCGGTGCGCGGCACTGCGGGCCTTCAGCCCGGCGCTCGTGTCACCGCGCTCGACGTGCAGAATGCGATTCGCCGGCTGATGGCGACCGGCAACTTCGAGACGGTCGAGATCTTTTCGCGCGGCGCGCCGGAAACCGGCTTCACGCTGATCCTCGAGGTCGAGGAGCGACCCTTCATCGCACAGATCGAGTTCCGCGGCCTGCAGCGTGTCAGTGCCCGCACCGTTCGGGACACTGTTGGGCTGCGCGAGAATCAGCCGCTCGACCCGAACCAGATCGTCCGCACCGAGCAGATGATCCGCGACCTGCTCGCCCGTCAGGGGATCCAGCTCGTTTCGGTGGATACCGCGCTCACTCCGCTCACGCAGCCGGAGGGCAGCTACCGGCTCACCTTCCAGGTCCGTGAAGGCGACCGGCTCAGCATCGCCGACGTCGAGTTCATCGGCAATGTGGCGTTCTCCGACGGTGCATTGCGCGACGTCATGCGAACGCGCCCGGAGGGGTTCTTCTGGTGGCGCACCGGCCGATTCGACCGCGAGCTCTTTCAGAGCGATCTGCGCGAGCGGCTACCGGACTTCTACGGCGCGCGGGGGTACATCGACTTTGCCGTCGTCTCCGACACCATGGTGATCGACCCGGAGACCGGCAAGGCGCGCCTCGTCGTTGAGGTGGCCGAAGGGCCGCAGTACCGTCTGGGTGAATTCGACATCGACGGGAACACGCGCTTCCCCACGGATCAGCTGACGCGCATCTTCGCGGCACAGAGGCGCAGTGTGCTCGGCCTCCCGTTCATGGGCGGCGGCACGCGGGAGCGGGGGGAGGTGTTCGACCGTGTCGGACTTGACGACGCCACCCGTCGTGTGCAGCAGATGTACCGCAACGAGGGCTACCTCTACGCACAGGTCGAGCCGGTCATCGAGCGCGTCGCGCCCGAGCCCAGCTCCGGAGAGGCGCCCCAGGTGAACGTGACGTGGAACATCGTCGAGCGCAGCCCGTTCTACATCAACAAGATCAACATAGCGGGGAACACTCGCACCCACGAGTCGGTGATCCGCGACCGGATCTTCGTCTTCCCCGGCGATGTGTACAACGAGGAGCGTCTGATCCAGAGCTACCAGAGCCTGAGCGGGCTCGGCTTCTTCGAGACTCCTCTCCCGACGCCGGACATCGATCCGGACCCGGAGAACGGGACGGTGGATCTGGTCTTCCACGTAAATGAGAAGCAGACCGGCAGCATCAGCTTCGGTACCGCCATCGGTGGCGGATACCGAGGGGGTGGGCTGTCGGGCTTCCTGGGCTTCACCGAGCCGAATCTCTTCGGCCAGGCGAAGCAGGGCGAACTCCGGGCAGAGTACGGCTACGGCCGTAACAGCTTTCAGGGCTCGTATACCGACCCGGCACTCTTCGGCACCCGCAACTCGGGAAGCATCTCGCTCTTCCACATGGGCGACCGCTTCGTCCAGTTCGAGGACGGCCGCCGCACCGTGACCGGAGGCACGCTCCGCTACGGATTCCCGGTGTCGCAGGTGGACCGCTGGACGCGCGGATTTGCGGGCTACACGCTCTCGCGCACCCGCTACCAGGCGCTCGAGGAGGACTGCACCGATCCGCTCTCGATCTTCTGTCTGCCGTCGGCGACCGCGAGCACCTTCAACCTGGGGATCACCCGCGACACGCGGGATCACCCGCTCTTCCCGACGGTAGGCACACGGCAGGGCTTCTCGCTCGGCCAGACGGGCGGCATCCTGGGTGGCGACGGCGACTTCCAGAAGGCCACGACCGATTACGAGTGGTGGGTTCCGGTCGGCTCGCTGGGCGGACAGCAGCCAGGGTCGCGGCCGATTCGCATGGCGATCGGGCTTCAGGCGCGCACCGGAATGATCTTTGGCGACGCCGGACGCTTCCCCTTCGAGCGGTTCTTCGTCGGCGGCACGCAGTTCGGCCAGCAGCTCCGGGGCTACGAGGAGCGCACCGTGACGCCGTTCGGCTACTTCGACCTGCGCTCCGGTCTGCCGAGCAGCCAGCGGCTCGGCGATGCGTTCCTGGTGCTCACCGGAGAGTACGCGGTCCGGCTCATGGACAATGTGTCGGTTTCGGCCTTCGCCGACGCGGGCAATGTCTGGAGCAACGTCAGTCACATCGACCCGACGCGGCTGCTCCGCGGTGCGGGTGTCGGCGTCACCATCGTGACTCCGTTCGGCCCCCTTGGGCTGGATTATGCCTACGGGTTCGACCGTGATGAGCCGGGGTGGAAATTCCACTTCAAGCTTGGCCAGGGCTTCTAACATCCAGGGAGTGACTCTCATGAAGGCTTCGTTCGTCAGAGCTGGTATGCTCTCACTACTCCTCGTCGCCGCTGGCTTCGTGCCTGCTATGGCACAGCAACGCACGACCGGGACACCGGCTGCCGGGGCGCAGCAGGGCACGCGCTTCGCGTTCATCAACTCGCAGCGGATCCTCGCGCAGGCGCCCGGCGCCACCGAGGCTCAGCAGTCCTTCGAGCAGGACATGACGCGTTACCGCACCGAGGTCGAGAACCTGGGCCGCGAGCTCGAGCGGCTGCAGGGCGACTTCGAACGGCAGCAGGGCACGCTCACACCCGCCGTGCGGCAGCAGCGCCAGCAGGAGATGCAGCAGAGATTCCAGACCTATCAGCAGCGAGTCGGCGAGCTCGAGCAGACGGCCCAGCGGCGGCAGGCCGAGCTGGTGGAGCCGATCATGAAGCGGATCTCCGAGGTGATCGAGCAGATTCGCACCGAGGGCAACTACGCGATGATCTTCGATGCATCGGCCGGGGCGCTGATCACCGCCGACCCCTCGCTCGACCTCACGGACCGGGTTCTCGCCCGGCTGAGAACGGCATCTCGCTGAGCCACCGGCGAGAGATCGTGAACGGGTGCCTGCCATTCCTCAGGGGTGGCGGGCACCTCTCTGTTTTGGAGCAATGCCCGAGCTGACGCTTCGGGAAGTCGCCCGCCTCGCCGGCGGCCACCTCCGCGGCGATGGGGAGACGGTGGTAATCGGCGTTGCTCCTCTCGAGAGCGCCGGCGAAACTGATCTCTCCTTCGTTGCCAGCCCCCGGTACCGCCCCTATCTTCAGTCCACGCGCGCGGCTGCCGTTTTGATCACCGAGGCGCTAGCGGATGGAGTGCCTGCCCGGGTCGCCGAGATCCGGGTCGCGGACCCCCACGCGGCGCTCGTCGGCATCTTGCCGATGCTCTACCCGGAAGCGCCTCGGCAGGTTGGAATTCACCCGACTGCCCTGGTCGAGGAGGATGTGGAGCTCGGGGAGGGGGTAAGCCTCGGCGCCTTCGTCACCGTCGGCCGTGGCGCCCGCATCGGCGCGCACACCCACGTCGGAGCGCAGAGTGTGGTGGGGGCGCGCTCCAGCATCGGCAGCGAGTGCGTGCTGCACTCGCAGGTGACGCTCTATCCTGGCGTCCGTGTCGGAGACCGCTGCATCATCCACAGTGGTGCTCGGCTGGGCGCGGACGGATTTGGGTTCGTCTTCCAGGATGGGGGGCACCGGAAGATTCCTCAGGTGGGGGGCTGCCGCATCGAGGATGACGTCGAGATCGGCGCCAACACTTCCATCGACCGCGGCTCCGTCGGCGACACGGTGGTGGGGAAGGGGACCAAGATCGACAACCTGGTGCACGTCGGGCACAACGTCACCCTCGGACAGCACGTGATCATCGCGGCGCAGACGGGAATCTCGGGGAGCGCGAGCGTCGGCGATGGCGCGGTACTCGCAGGGCAGGCGGGGATCGGCGGGCATCTTTCCATCGGAGCTGGCGCCCGGATCGGCGGCCAGGCGGGCGTGATGGGAGACGTCCCACCAGGCGAATCAGTCTCTGGCTATCCCGCGCGCCCCCACCGGGAGGCGATGCGCGCATACGCTGGCCTCTTCCGCCTGCCGGAGCTGATTCGCAAGCTGCGGCGCCTCGAGGAAGCCGTATTCGGTACGGATCGACACGATTCCCGAGATTCTGCAGACGTTCAGGAGAAACGGCCGGAGAGCGGATGAGCAAGCCTCGACAACGAACCGTTGCGTCGCCCGCGGAGATGGAGGGGGTGGGCCTGCACACGGGCGAATCGGTTCGCCTGCGGGTGCTGC
>JBPCIT010000206.1:0-2836 GCA_051006015.1 Longimicrobiaceae bacterium | reverse complement strand
GGTCAGCAGTTCTGGAGAGAACGGCGACATCCAATCAACCTCCCCCCAGACTTGGGGGGAGGTGGCGAGCCCCAGCGAGCCGGAGGGGGGCGCTCCAGCGGCGCCTCGGGCAATTTCCCAACAGGATCGTTTATCGGCCCGGCGATGCTGGCAATACCCCATCCTTGGCAGCCCTCACCCCCTAGCCCCCTCTCCCAATTGTGGGAGGGGGGGAACTGGTTGATCGTGCAGCACCCGCTCCAACGCCTCGCGCAGGTCCGGCACGCGCTCGATGAAGCTGGGAACCTCCGGGTCGTCCGGGTGGCCGCCGCCGACGAGAATGGCGGTGCCGCCGAGTTGCGTGGCGGGGGCGACGTCACGCACCCGATCGCCGATGTACCAGGATCGTGCCAGATCCAGGCTGCGCTCGGCGGCGGCGCGGTGGAAGAGCCCGGGCTCCGGCTTGCGGCAGTCGCAGGGAGGCTGGTGGTCGGGTGCGTGCGGGCAGTGGTAGACGCCATCCAACCGGGCGCCCTCGGCGGCGAGGAGCTGCAGCATGCGCTCCTGCACGGCCCGGAAGTCCGCCTCCGAGAAGTAGCCGCGGCCGATGCCTGACTGGTTGGTGACGAGCAGCACCGGGATGCCCGCACGGTTCAGCCGCGCGATCGCCTCCGCGGCGCCGGGGAGGAGCGAGACGCCGGCGGGATCGGCGAGGTAGTGCCGGTCGGCGATGACGGTGCCGTCGCGGTCGAGGAAGACCGCCGGCCGCCGCTCACTACCCATCCGAAGCGACGCTGCCGGGGCTCAGCCGGCGGTGATGTTGAAGCCTGTATCCACGAAGAGCGTCTCGCCGGTGATGCCGCTCCCCAGCTCCGAGGCGAGGAAGAGGGCGGTGTTGCCCACCTCGGAGGCCTCGACGGTGCGACGCAGTGGCGAGCGCTCGGCGGTGATCTTCATCAGGTCGCGGAAGTCGGCGACGCCGCGGGCGGAAAGGGTGTTGATCGCGCCCGCGGAGATGGCGTTGATGCGAATCCCCCTCGCTCCCAGATCCACCGCCAGGTAGCGGACCGATGCCTCGAGCGCCGCCTTCGCCACCCCCATGACGTTGTAGCCGGGAACCGCCTTCTGTGCTCAGTAGTAGGTCATGGTGATGATGTTCCCGCCCTCGCTCATCAACGGAGCGGCGGCGCGGGAAAGAGCCACCAGGGAGTAGGCGCTCACGTCGTGCGCGGTGAGGAAGTCCTCCCGACGGGTTTCTATGAAGGGATTGGCGAGCGCGGGGCGCGGGGCGAACGCCACCGAGTGGAGCAGGAAGTCCAGCCGTCCCCAGCGGTCGGAGAGTGAGCTGAACACGTGGTCGATCTGCTCGTCGCTGCGGACGTCCATGTCGAAGAGATGAACCTCCTCGCCCAGCTCGGCGACCGTGCGGGTGACGCGATCCCGCATCGTCTCGCCCTGGTAGGTGAAAGCCAGCTCCATCCCCGCGCCCGCCAGCGCACGCGCACAGCCCCAGGCGATCGAGTGCTGGTTGGCGACGCCGACGATCAGGCCGCGCTTCTCCCTGAGGAGACCGGAAAGTGCGCTCGCATCCGTCATGACTCTGCTCCGCTAGTTGTGAGGAAAGGCCGATACCGGTAGCGATCTCAGGGAGGCGGCGCGGCCGCGGTGGTGAAAGTCGCCTCGCCGCCGCCGATCAGCCCGACGATGTTGCGCACCCCGTCAACGCGGATCCGGTACTCCGTCCCCGGAGCGAGCGGTGTCGCGGGCTCGACCACCAGCGTCTGCGAGGGGAGCCCCTCCTCCGGCCCCTGTGCCTGCCTGCCGGCCGGTGGCCGCGCCGGTTGAGCGGGAGGTGCGGGGGCGGCGACGGTATCCACCTCGAGCCCGGCCTCGTCGGCGCGCGGCTCCAGGCGCCCGACGGCCACACGCGATACCGGCACAACCGTGCCATCGGGTGCGGTGATGGTGACCTGCTCCGGCGAGATCACCTGCTGCGGATCCAGGTGATCGTCGAACAGAAGCTCGATCATCCCGCCCGTTCCGACGCTCGCGGATGCGACTGCGGGCGGAGTAGTGTCCGGCATCACCAGGCTCAGCTCGACATTCACCGCTTCGCCCACCGCCACCGTCGCCGCCGTGGTGTCGCGCGGCTCGAAGGGATCGAGCGCGCGGTCGCGATTCAGGTCACGATAGGCACGGACCTGGTAGTCACCCGTGGGGATGCGGCCCAGGGAGAAGCGGCCGGCGCTATCCGTCGGGAAGGCATAGACGAGGGAGTCCGCGCGGCGGATCGCCTCGACGCGCACGTCCAGCTCCGGGCGGCCGGTGATGCGGTCGATCACCGTGCCGGTGAGCAGCGTCTCAGGGATCTCGGGGCCGGTCGAGAAGACGAGCTGGATCGCCTGCTGAAGTCGGTTGTTGAAGAGGTCCTGTAGCGTCGGGCGGAGGGTGACGTGATAGATCCGGTCCGGCTCCCAACCACCACGCAGATTGACCCGCAGCTCGTTGCCGCGCCGGCTGACCTGGATGGGGCTGGTGCGCGGCGAAACCATGACGGCGTTGTCGATCCCCTGCTCGGAGAGGCGCTCGTCGAAGACGAAGGCCACCGGCTCGCGCGAGGGAGCCACCGTCGCGAGCGAGTCGGGCCGGACGCCGATGAGCTGCGGCGGCTCACGATCCTCCTCTCCGCCGGTGGGCGCCTCGACGTGCGCGCAGGCGGTGAGAAGAAGGGTGCAGAGTGTAGCCAGCAGAGCGGCGCTCTCGCGCAACCTCACGAGACGCCCTCCAGCGCCGCCAGCTTGGCGGCCAGCTTCTCGCGCTGCTCGGCGTAGCTGCGCAGCTTCTCGCGCTCGCGCTC
>JBPCIT010000205.1:0-6383 GCA_051006015.1 Longimicrobiaceae bacterium | reverse complement strand
GGTTGTACGCCCAGTCCCGCGCGGCGTAGTCGCCCATGCGTGAGGCGTACGGCCAGTTGAGCACCAGCGGCAGGAGCGCCAGCGCGAGTACCGGCGAGGCGCGCAGCGCCGCCTGCGCCCGGCCGCGCATCGACTCGATCCAGCGCAGCCAGAGCGCCACGATTCCCAGTCCCGCCCAGAGCCCCCAGATCGAGAAGGAGACCAGGAAGAAGTAATCGCGCTCACGCACCTCGGCGAGATCGAAGGGCAGCCCGAGCGCGCCGACCTGGTTGTAGCCGTACTTGAAGTTCAGGTAGTAGATCAGCCCGAAAGAGAGCGTGGCGAAGAGCGTCGCGATGTAGGCGAAGCTGATCCGGTCCTGCTTCCAATGCCGCCAGGCGCCGTAGCCGCCCAGCGAGAGGAAGAGCAGCGTGAAGGGCAGCCGCAGCGGCGCGAAGTAGCCCTGCACCCCCTGGACCGAGCGAGCCCACTGCCAGTCGAAGTACTGGAAGTAGTTGGCGAGCTGCGCGATGAACGGGGCCTGCCGCTCGAGCACCGAGGGCTTGGCGTACTGCTCGCGTGCCAGCGACGCCGAGAGATCCTCGCACCCTGCGTTGCCGAAGGTGACAATGCTCACCAGCGCCTCCCCGATGCCCTGGCAGGTGGGCGCCGCCTCGTTGATGATCGGGTCGAGCCCCGCGCGGATCGGCAGGAAGAGGTGTACCGAGAGCCCGATCACCCCGAACACCGCGCCCCACACGTACAGCCGCCAGTTCAGGAATACCTGCGGCTTGACCATCACCAGCAGGACGAAGAGCGCCGGCGCCGCCAGAAAGGCCATCAGATGATTGGCCACCGAGAGCGCCAGGATGAAGAGCATCGCCACCAGCACATTGTCGTCGTGCCACCCCTTCTTCGGCGTCTGGGTCGGCGGCAGCTCGCGGTGCGCCTCGATGTGGTCACGCCAGAGGAAGGCGAGCCAGGAGAGCAGCGCGATGGTGAGCAGGCTGACCGTGTAGACCTTCTCGTTGACGTTGGACTGGTTCCACACCGTGAAGGCGGTGGCGGAGACCAGCACCGCCACGCCCGCCCCGATGCGGCGCAGCCGCTCCTCGGGCGTGAAGAAGGCCAGCACACGGTGCATCACCAGAAACCAGCAGACCGAGGCCAGGCTGGTCATCAGCGCCGAGAAGAGGTTGATCCGCACCGCCACGGAGAGGCCCGTCGGTGCCAGCAGCAGCTCCCAGGCGCGCGCCAGGAGCACGAAGAGCGGGTTCCCCGGCGGGTGCGGGATGCCCAGGATGTGGGCGGTGGCGATGTACTCGCTGGTATCCCAGAAGGCGGTGGTCGGCCCCAACGTGATCGCGTACAGCAGGAAGACTACGCCCCCCGCAAGCAGTGCGACCGCATAGGGCGGTCGATGTGCGACGGGTGGAGCGGGGGGCGCGGTGCGCGACGGCACCGGGCGCAGAGTGGGTGCAGCGCGGCTCATGTCCTATCAGGGGCTAAGTCAGCATGGTCAGCGGAGAAAGAGATCCAAAACTAACCCCGCGTTTCTCCCTTGTCGATAGGCGGCGGGCATGCCGCGTGCTCCTTCGTCCACCACCCGAGGCTGGTGGCGCGGTGGCTAGGCGGCCGGGAGCGAGCTGTCCTGGATCTTGTATCGGTCCAGCGCCTGTGCTATTGATTGGTGTGAATCGCCATGGCCGCACAGCCAAGACTCGGAGCCCGTATCTCGTAGATCCCGCCTCCGCGGCTGGTACGGCAGCAACTCACCTGCTGCATGGTGCTCTTGACACGGTCGGACGTACGCTCTATTGGTATCGGATCATCACCATCCAGCCCGGGCAACGGAGCGTACTTGCACCCCATGCCGCCGGCTCGTCGAGCCGTTCGCTATTTCGGCAGACGTTTTTCCGTCGCGGCTCGGTTCCCGTGCCGCGATATCGGCGTGTTCCCACCCTCATCGGAAAAGGAGGTCCCGCCCCACCAGCGCAACCCATGTGAGTAGCACCCGCTCCAGTGGCCGCTCGTCTGACTGGCGGAGCAACAGACGCGGCAAATCCGGCGCGCACCCCCCGGTAGGCGGCGCAAGCGGAACGGAGCAGGCAAGAACCCAGGTTGATTTTCAGATCACCACGGAGGGAGGACGATCAATGAGTAAGTTACACTCGCTACTGGCGGCGCTCGTAGCGGTGGCCCTGCTTCCCGCAACGCAACTGCCGGTGGCGGCGCAGCAGACTGGAACCATCCAGGGGACGATCGTTGACGCCAACACGGCGCGGCCCCTGCCGAGCGTACAGGTCTTCGTCGAGGGCACGCAGCTGGGAACGCTCACGAACCCGGCAGGCCGCTTCCAGATCCTCAACGTCCCGGCCGGACAGCAGTCCGTGCGTGCCCAGCTCATCGGCTATGGCACGCGGACCAACACGGTTGCGGTGGCGCCCGGGCAGGCGGCCACCGTCAACTTTTCGCTCGAGCCTACGGCCATCGCCCTGCAGGAGGTGGTGGTCACCGGTGTGAGCGGTGGCGCGCAGGAACGGGCCAAGGTGCCCTTCACCGTCTCGCGCGTGGATGCGGAGCAGATGCCGGTTCAGGGGGTCAACCCGCTGAGCCAGCTGCAGGGCAAGGTGCCGGGTGCGAACATCGCCTCGACCAGCGGCCGTCCCGGCGTCGCCCCCGAGGTGATCCTGCGCGGACCGACCTCGATCAACGCCTCCGGACGGAGCCAGGGCCCGCTGTACATCGTCGATGGTATCGTGCTCGGCTCGAGCATCGCCGACATCAACCCTGCAGACATCGAGAGTGTGGAGGTCGTCAAGGGCGCGGCCGCTTCGACGCTCTACGGCTCGCGCGCCGCGAGCGGCGTCATCGCGATCACCACCCGGCGGGGCAGCGCCGCCCTGGACGGCGTGCAGTTCACCGCTCGCTCCGAGATCGGCTTCAACGACATCGAGCGCGACTTCGGGATCGCACGCTATCACCCCTTCCTCCTCGACGAGACGGGAACGCGCTTCTGCGTGCTGGATGCCTACGGCTCGGCGAACACCTGCACCCGGACCATCGACTACCGCGCAGAGCAGGCGCGGATCAACAACGCGGGCGACGTTGCGCTCACCCCGCCCTCGTTCCCGGTCGATCCGGGCGCGGTGACCTCCGGGCCCATCCTGCGCCGCGCCTTCGTGGCGGGCCGCTGGCCGGGCACGACCTACAACGCCGTGCAGCAGCTCGTGGATCCGAAGCCGCTCGCCCTCAACGACGTCTCGATGCGGGGGCGGCTCGGCGCGACGACGTTCTTCTCCAGCGTCGGCCATTCACGGCAGGCCGGAGCGATCATGGGGCTGAACGGGTACGAGCGGCTCAACGGCCGGTTGAATCTCGGCCACCGGGTCGGCGACCAGTGGTCGATCGACCTCAACTCCTACGTCTCCCGCAGCACGCAGGACGGTGCCAACCAGGAGGAGGGCGGCAGGAGCTTCTTCCGCCTGACACGGACGCCCGCCATCGTCGACATCACGCAGCGCGACGACCAGGGCCGGCTGTACATCCGGACGAATCTCGGCTCTGCCGGGGTGCAGAACGAGAACCCGCTCTACTGGATCGAGAACGTGGATCGTGAGGACGTGCGCTGGCGGTATCTCGGCGGCGCGAGCGTGAGGTACACGCCGCTCGCCTGGCTGGAGTCCGACGCGACGTTCAACATCGACCGGCTCAACCACAATTTCGCTCAGTTCCGCAACCGTAACTTCCGGACGACCAACCCCGATCCGCAGACGAACGAGGGGCTGGTCTTCAACGGCGTCTCGAACACGCAGTCGCTCAACACCAGCGCCGGCATCCTCCTGCGGCCGCAGCTGGTCGAGTGGATGAACAACCGCTTCACCATGCGCTGGCTCTACGAGCAGCAGAACTTCGACACGCGCAACATCGAGGGCTACTTCCTGCGCGTGGCGGACGTGAGGGCAGGCGAGAATGCCACGCAGCAGCAGACGATCGCGTCGAGCGTCTCGGAGACGCGGCAGATGTCCTTCTCCGCCGGCACCTTCCTCGACATTCTCGACCGCTACACCTTCGACTTCGCGCTGCGGCACGACGGCAGCTCGCGCTTCGGCTCCGACGAGCGCTGGCAGACGTACGGGCGCGCCTCGGCGGCCTGGCTGATGGCGCGCGAGCGCTGGTTCCCCTCGAACGTGATGAGCGGCTTCACGTTCCGCGCTTCCTATGGTACGGCGGGCAACGTGCCGAGCTACGCGGCGCAGTACGAGACGTTCACCATTGGCGCCGGCGGCACGCTCTCCGCGCAGACGCTCGGCAACCCGGCCCTGCGGCCCGAGGTGGTGACGGAGGTGGAGGCTGGCGTCGAGCTCGGGCTGCTGAACCGCTACGGTTTGACGGTCACCTACGCCAATTCGCTCGCCAAGGATCAGATCCTGCCGGTACCGCTGACGCTGGCCACCGGCTTCCCGCGGCAGTGGCAGAACGCGGGCGAGCTCCGGAACGAGACCTGGGAAGCGGCGGTCACGCTCCCGATCGTCCAGAACCGGAAGTTCAGCTGGACGAGCCGCATGAATTACACGTGGAATCGCTCCACGGTGGAGAAGCTGAACGTGCCGCCGTTCTTCATCGGCACGGACCTGCAGGCCACCGGCGAGATCATCCGCATCGCGGAGGGTGAACGGTACGGCACCTTCTACGGGCGGAAGTTCATGACGAGCTGCAGCGAGCTGCCTGGCGCGTTCCAGTCGCAGTGCGGTCCGGGGCAGGCGTTCCAGACGAACGACGGGGGCTGGCTGGTGTGGGTGGGGCAGGGCAACACCCCGGCTATGGGGATCACCCACAACCTGTGGAACGCGGTGCTCCCGGCGAGCCAGGCCCCCTATGGAGTGCAGGCCTCGTGGGGCATGCCGATCCTCATGCGCGAGGAAAACGGCTCGCCGATCCTGGCCGCGCTCGGTAATGTGCTGCCGGATTACCGCCTGGGGATGTCGCACACCCTCCAGTACAGAGGGTTCGCGCTGTACGGCCTGCTCGAGGGCGCGTTCGGGCGGAGCGTGTGGAACCAGGGGCGGCACTGGTCGTACCTCGACTTCCTCTCTCGCGACCTCGACCAGGCGGGCAAGCCGGTCGAGACCGCGAAGCCGATCGGCTACTACTACCGAGCCGGACCCGGGCCGGGCGGCAACAACAACGGCATCGGCGGCTTCTATGACATCCTCTCCCCCAGCAACTACATGGTCGAGGATGCCAGCTTCGTGAAGCTGCGTGAGGTCTCGGGATCTTACGGTGTCGGCCCGGTGGTCGGCTTCGGGAACTGGACGGTGAGTGTCGTCGGCCGCAACCTGAAGACGTGGACGGATTACAGGGGCTTCGATCCGGAGGTCGGCGCGGGCAGCTCCGGCGGCGCGGCGGGCAGCGGTCTCATCAATGCGATCGATGCGTTCACCTTCCCGCAGCTGCGCTCGGTCTCTTTCGTCGTCAGCACGAGCTTCTGATCCTATTCATCCATGCGGCAAGCAAGGAGAATCATACATGCGATTCGTTCGCTACCTGGCAGCGGCCACACTGGTCGGCGCCGTGTTCGGGTGCGCTGACCTCGAGGTCACGAACCCCAACAATCCCGACCGCGGGCGCATTCTGGGGAGCCCGTCGGACATCGAGGGGTTGGCGTCCGGCCAGTTCCAGCAGGTCATCAGCGGGACGCTGGGCGCTATCGCCCGCGTACAGACCGGGATGATGACCGCTTCGTTCATGAATGCCTCGGGGTTGGCCAACAACGGGCTGGGTCCGCGCAGCGGCATCCCACGCCAGCCGATCGACAACAACCGCGGCAACGCGTACCAGAACGAGAACTACAACGACTTCCGCATCCTCTCGTCCGTCGCGCGAAACTCGGCCGACATCCTGGCGCGCGCCAAGGATGCCGGGTTCACGCTGGGCGCCGGGCGCTCCGGGGATGAGGACCGGCTCAAGGCCTGGTCGCATTTCACCTATGGCGTCTCGCTCGGCTACATCTCGCTGGTCTACGACTCGGTCGGCATTTCGCGCCCGACCGACACCCCGGCCACGGACATTCCGTTGGAGGCGTACGCGGCGGTCAACGTCTACGCGCTCGCGCAGTTCGACTCGGCGCTTGCGTACGCGGCGCGCCCGGGTACGGCAGCCCTTCCCGCGGGATGGCTCACCGGGCCGGGTGGTGCTAGTGTGAACATGGCGCGCTTCACCCAGGTGGTGCGCTCCTTCAAGGCCCGCATGCGCGCCGGCGTGGCCCGCACTCCCACGGAGCGAGCCGCGGTCGATTGGGAGCAGGTGATCGCCGACGCGACGGCGGGGATCCAGGGTGACCTCATCGCCAACATGGATTCCGCCCAAGGGTAGGGCTCCACGCGGCCTGCCCCGACCCTGCA
>JBPCIT010000204.1:0-4208 GCA_051006015.1 Longimicrobiaceae bacterium | reverse complement strand
GTTGAGGGCCGTCGCCATCGCGATCGACCCCTCGACGTACCCCTCGGCCCGCGCCACGTTCGCCACCGTCCCGGCCAGGCACTTGTCGACGAAGAGCCGGGCGACGTTCGCGAGGAGGTCGACCGACTCGACCATGTTCCGCGCCATCATCGGCAGCATCACGTTGAGGTCGAGCTGACCCCACTGGCCGCCGACCACGATCGCCTGGCAGTTGCCGGTCACTTGGGCGCCGACCTGGATGACACTCTCGCAGATGACCGGGTTGACCTTGCCCGGCATGATCGAGCTGCCCGGCTGGATGGCGGGCAGCGTGATCTCGGCGATCCCCGAGGTGGGGCCGCTCGCCAGCCAGCGGATGTCGTTGGCGATCTTCAGCAGCGAGACGGCGAGGGTGTTCAGCGCGCCGGAGGCGTAGACGTAGGCATCCTTGGCGGCCTGCGCCTCGAAGTGGTTCTCCGCCTCGCGGAACTCCAGGCCGGTCGCATCGTTGATCCTACGAATCGCGGCCTCGGGGAAGTCGGGGAGCCGATTGGTGCCGGTGCCGACGGCGGTGCCGCCCAGCGCCAGCTCGGCGAGGTCTTCCGAGGCGTCGCGGATGCGCACGATGTTGTGCTCGATCTGCGAGGCGTAGCCGCCGAACTCCTGCCCCAGCCGCACCGGTGTCGCATCCATCAGGTGGGTGCGGCCGCTCTTGACCACGTCGTCGAACTCCTCGGCCTTCGCCTCGAGCGCTTCCTGCAGCCGCTCGAGCGCCGGGAGCAGGTCCTCGTGGATCGCGACGCGCGCCGCGACGTGCATCGCGGTGGGGATCACGTCGTTCGAGGACTGGCCCATGTTGACCTGGTCGTTGGGATGGACCTTCGCGCCATCCCCGAGGATCTGGCTGGCGCGGCTGGCGATCACCTCATTGGCGTTCATGTTGGTCGAGGTGCCGCTCCCGGTCTGGAAGATGTCGAGCACGAACTGATCGTCCAACTTCCCCTCGATCACCTCGTCCGCCGCAGCAATGATCGCCCGGCCGATGCGCTCGTCGAGCTGGTCGAGCTCCATGTTGGCCTCGGCCGCCGCCCGCTTGATGATGCCCATGGCGGCGATGAAGCGGCGCGGAAAGCGCAGATTGCTGATCGGGAAGTTCTCGACGGCACGCTGCGTCTGCGATCCGTACAGCGCATCCGCGGGGACGCGCATCTCGCCGAGGGAATCGCGCTCGGTACGGAACTGGGAGCCTGCGGCGGTGGATTCGGGCATGCTTCCTCGGGGGTGTGCGGGTCTGGATCGGACGGACGACACCGGCGCCTGCCGGCGGGACTGGCGCTAAGATGCGCGTGAAGGGGCATCGGCGCAAACAGGCCGTCCGACCGCCGGGCCGCGTCGGGCAGACCTCGCGCCAATGCGACTCCCCGAGCGGGAGGTGCGCCGTCTGGTAGAGGAAGAGAGAAAAGGCTTGTTTCCTGCTTTTCCCCCACCTATCTTGCGGGTGGGCTTTCCCTTCCGGCCCGCTGGCACCTTCCTCCGGGTGTCGCATGCCTCGATCTCGATCTGTCCGGTCGGCTTCAGCTCCGCGGTGAGGCATCCTCACGTCTTTCTCCCCGGCCTGCGATGCTGTGGCCGGTGCATCGCCTCCGCGGCTGCAGGACCCGGCATCCAACCACCCTCACGCAGCAGGCGTGTTCTCCTCCCTTCCCTCACACCCGCGAGGTTCCGATGGCAGTCTACCAGAAAGGCTCGAGAGGTCTCGATGTCACCCGCCTCGAGATCCGACTGAAGGAGCTGGGGCTGTATAACGGAGCGCTGGACGACGTCTTCGGCCCCGGCCTCGAGAGCGCCGTCCGTGCCTTCCAGCAGCGGCGGGGGCTGCCCGTCACCGGGATCGTGGATGATACAACCTCGGGTGCGCTGTACGCGGAGCCGAGCGCGATGCTGGCCGCGGTCCGGAAGAAACCCGCGGCCTACCGGAGTCTGACGCTCACCGCCGGCTTCGAGACCAGCACCGACGCACCCGACTGCTTTTGCGGCGTGGCAGGCAACTTCGACGGGCAGGGAATCAGCTTCGGCGTGCTGCAGTGGAACCTGGGACAGGGCACGCTGCAGCCGATGCGGAAGCAGCTCCTCGTGCAGCACCCGCAGGTGATGCAGCAGGCGTTCGGGGAGGGCTTGACGGTGATTCAGCAGGTGCTCGGCAAGGACAAGCCCGCGCAGCTCGCCTGGGCGGGCACGATCCAGGTCCCCGGCGGACGCCGCCTGGCCGAGCCCTGGCACTCGCGCTTCAAGGCGCTGGGGCGCGCCGCCGAGTGTCACGAGGTGCAGGTGCAGGGCGCGAAGGATCGGTACGCGCAGGGGCTGCAGATGTGCCAGACCTACGGCCTGTGGTCCGAGCGCGGGGCGTCGCTGATGTTCGATATCGTGGTCCAGAACGGGAGCATCCGGGACGCGACCCGCCAGCAGATCCTCGCCGACTTCCAGAAGATCCCCGCCGGTGCCAGCCGCGAGGAGCAGGAGGTGGCCCGGATGAGGGTCATCGCCAACCGGCGCGCGGAGGCGGCCAACCCCAAGTTCGTGGAAGACGTGCGCAAACGGAAGCTGACCATCGCCGACGGCGTCGGCATCGTTCACGGGCTCGGCTACGACCTCGAGCGGCAGTTCCACCTCCGTCTGGCGCCGATGGCGTAGGCCGCGGTCGAGCTTCCGCTCTATCCTTGATCTTTTACCTCCCCTGATTGTGGGGGAGCAGGAGCACACCACCATGCCCGTGCTGAACAGCCGCACCAATCAGGTGATCGACATCATCGGCCCCGACCGGCCGGACGACTATGTCATCACTCCCTCGAAGCACGCCAGCGAGTACGCCCAGAGCGCCCCGGAGCTGGCCCGGCTGCTCCGGTCGAGCGAGGTCCAGGCGGCGGCCGAGCTCTACGAGGATCTGGATGAGACCGCGCTCGAGGCGCAGAAGCGGTTCGTGACGGTATCGAACCGCGCACGGGTCGCCGTCCTGCTGGCGGGCCTTGCCGGGGCGATGCTGCTGGCAGCCGCCAGCCTCTCACCGCTGCTCGGCGAGCCCACCACCCGGTTCCTCATCATCCTCGCCACCACCGTCGGCGTGATCGCCGGCGGCCTGGCCGCGATGTGGATCCACTCCGTCCGCAGCGGCGCACTGCTCGAGCGGTGGATGAAGAGCCGCGCCGAAGCCGAGCTCGAGCGACTCCGCTACTTCGAGCTCGTGACCAGCGAGCAGGAGCTCTCGGAGCCGCTGCTCCAGCTCGAGTACTTCCGGCGCTACCATCTCGACGTGCAGCGGGTCTACTACCGCAGGCGCGGGAAGGAACACGCCGCGGCGGCGGATCGCACGCTGGGCCTCGGGAGTGCAGCCATGGCTGCCGGCGGCATCATCACCGCCCTGGCCGGCGCATTCGCGGCATCGATGGGATCGTACTGGGCGAGCATCGCCGGCATCGCACTGGTCGCACAGGCGATCGGCGCGCACGCGGAGAACCAGGAGGCGACGGCGCAGCACCGGCGCAACGCGGAGCGCTACCAGCGCACCCGCCATGCGCTCGACCGACTCTCCGGCATGCTGGACTCGGTGCGCGCCGCGACGGCGGATGGGAATCCCGCGTTTCTGCAGCAGTTCGTCGTCTCCGTCCATGACAAGCTCTCGCTCGAGCACCGTCAATGGGTCGAGGAGATGAATGAGGCCAGCGAGGCGATCAACCGGCTGGAGGGAATGCTGGAGCAGTACAAGGCGGCATCCGAGGAGAATCGTACCGCCCGCAGCCCCTTCGTCCGAGTGGATGACGCGGTGCTCTCGGGGCCCGACGGTCGCGACCGGCCCGACTCTGCCTCCGCCGCTCCCGGCAGTTCCGAGACCTTTTCGATCTCCGAACCATCGCCCGGGGAGCACGATCTATCGGCGGCATTCAGCTCGGACGAAATGGGTGAACCGGAAGATTACCTCGCAGAGGATGAGCTGCCAGCCGGGTGAGCTCGGCGGTAATCTCTTCGGGTTGCGGTTAGGCAACTGGTGCCGTGGTCGCCGACACGAGCGGCCGCGGCATCAGCATGTAGAGTGCAGTGCAAGCGAGCTTGGAGTGAGGGAAACCGCTCCAGGCCCTCACCCCCTAGCCCCCTCACCCACGAGGGGAGAGGGGGAACTCCATCCTGCCAAACCGCAGTGTTGGTGCTCCGGCAGGATCTGCAGTGCTCCTTTCCCC
>JBPCIT010000203.1:0-17811 GCA_051006015.1 Longimicrobiaceae bacterium | reverse complement strand
CCCCCGGCCCCTCCCCCGACTCCGGGGGAGGGGAGCACTACAGTGCCTGCCGACGCACCGGAGCAGAGCTCCAGTATGGAACAGTTCCCCCTCTCCCAGAATTGGGGGAGGGGGCTAGGGGGAGGGGGCCCCCTCAACCTCCCCGACCTCCTCTCCCCCGAAATGGAGTCGCTGGTCGCGCTGCTCGAGGATCCGGAGGTCGCCAAGGTCGGGCAGAACCTGAAATACGACCTGCTGGTGCTGCGGCGAGCGGGGGTGACGCTACGCGGCTTCGCCTTCGACACCATGATCGCCAGCTACCTGCTCGATCCGGGACGGCGCGAGCATGGGCTGGACGCCCTCGCGCTCCAGTATCTCGATCACCGCACCATCACCTACGAGGAGGTCACGGGAAAGGGGAAGAGCCAGATCCCCTTCGCGGAGGTGCCGCTCGAGCGGGCGCGCGACTACTCCTGCGAGGACGCGGACCTGACGCTCCGTCTCGCCGAGCTCTTCGCGCCGGAGCTGGAGCGGCTCGGCCTGGAGGAGCTCTTCCGCACCATCGAGATCCCGCTCATCGAGGTGCTCGCGGAGATGGAGTGGACGGGCATCCGCATCGACGAGCGCTTCTTCGAGGAGCTGCAGCAACGGCTGGCGACGGAGCTGCGCACCATCGAGCGCGAGATCCACGAGGAGGCGGGCGGGGAGTTCAACATCAACTCCAATCCCCAGCTCCGCGAGATCCTCTTCGAGCGATTGGAGCTGCCGGTGATCAAGCGCACCAAATCCGGCCCCTCGACGGATGTCGAGGTGCTGCAGACGCTCGCCGCGCAGGGGCACCGGCTGCCCACGCTGCTGATGCACTACCGGCAGCTCGAGAAGCTGCGCTCGACCTACGTCGAGTCGCTCCCCCGCCTGGTGAATCCGGAGACGGGGCGGCTGCACACCTCCTTCAACCAGACGATCGCCGCCACCGGGCGCCTCTCCTCCACCGACCCGAATCTGCAGAACATCCCCATCCGCACCGAGCTGGGCGCGGAGATCCGCCGCGGGTTCATCCCCGCCGAGGGACATCTCTTTGTCGCTGCCGACTACTCGCAGATCGAGCTGCGCATCCTGGCGCACTACTCGGAGGATCCGGCCTTCGTCGAGGCGTTCCGCGCCGGCGCCGACATCCACCGCCAGACCGCCGCGCTCATCTTCGGCGTCCCGCCCGAGCAGGTGACGCGGGAGATGCGGGATCGCGCCAAGACGGTGAACTTCGCGGTGATCTACGGCATCGGCCCCTTCTCGCTGGCGGCGCGGCTGGGGATCTCGAACGCGGAGGCGCGGGAGTTCATCGACCGCTACTTCGAGCGTTTTCCGGGCGTGCGCCGCTACCTGGACGAGCAGATCGAGAAGGCGCGCGCGCAGGGCTTCGTCGAGACGCTGACGGGCCGGCGCCGCTACATTCCGGAGATCAACTCGAAGAACTTCAACGTCCGCTCCTTCGGCGAGCGCGCGGCGACCAACGCGCCGATCCAGGGCTCCTCCGCGGACCTGATCAAGATCGCGATGATCCGGATCTACCACGAGCTGAAGGAGGGCGGCGCCCGCGCGCGGATGCTCCTGCAGGTGCACGACGACCTGCTCTTCGAGGCGCCACGCGACGAGGTGGACGACCTGCTGCGGCTGGTGCGCAAGCGCATGGAGGGCGCGGCCGCGCTGAAGGTGCCGCTGGTGGTGGAGTCCGGGATCGGGGAGAACTGGCTGGAGTGCAAGTGAGGGTGCCAGGCGGCAGGAACCACCGCGCGCTCTCGAGAAGAGCGCTCGAAGGGATTCCCTGTTTCCCGTTCGGCAGCTAAGTTCTTGCCAAAGCATTGTGGAACGATCAGGAGACGTCAGGATGTCATTGCTATCCACTGGATCGGGATCTCCTGCTGCCGCCCCGGAGGTCGGGGGTGAGAACGGCGAAGGCTCGCCGCGCTTGCTGCCCTTCGTTCTGGGGATCGTGGGAGACTCGGGGAGCGGGAAGAGCACGATCGCGCATGGAGTACGCGCGCTGATAGGCTCGGATCGGGTCACCGACATGAGGCTCGATGACTATCACCGCTTCACTCGCGCGGAGCGGGCGGAGCGGGGTCTGACGGCGCTCAATCCGATGGTGCACAACCTCACGTTGATGCAGGAGCATCTGCAGCTCCTGCGCAGGGGGCGTCCCATCCGCAACCGGAGCTACGACCACTCGAATGGCAGCTTCGGCCCGATCCGCATGATCGAGCCGAAGGATGTGGTGATCGTCAGCGGATTGCTGGGATTTCCCAACGACAAGCTGCGAGCGGCCTACGACCTTGCGGTCTTCCTCTGTCCCGAGGCCGAGCTCCTCTACCGCTGGAAGCTGCGCCGCGACGTGCGCTCGCGCGGCTACAAGGAGACGGAGGTGCTCAAGCACATCGCGCAGCACCTGCTCGACTCCAAGGAGTTCGTCCTGCCGCAGGCCGAGCACGCCGATCTGGTCGTAAAGTACGAGCTGCCGCAGTGGGATGCGCCCGACTCGGAGGTGCGCACCTCGCTCATCGCGCGACGCAAGGCCGCCGAGATCCTGCAGAGTGGCTCTCCCTTCGAGCGCTTCGGGGAGCAGGTACGGCTCGAGCGCCGCGGCGAGGAGGTGGTCCTCCACCTGGGCGCCAACCTCTCGCTGGAAGATGTGGATGCCTGGACGCAGGAGCGTTTCCCCGCGAGCGTCGGCTCCGACGAGGTCGGGGCCTACCTGGACGATGCGGGCGGGATCACCTGCCGCGCGCAGCTCATGCTGATCGAGGCGATCATCGCGCGGCTCACCGAGCTGCTGCGCCGCTTCGAAGCGCCCGCGCATGTCTGAGGCTCACACCCGAGCTCGCCTCCCCTAGCCGGGTGGCCTTTCCTCCCGCTCACCTCCTCGTCGGCGCCGGGGTGGGGGAGCTGGTGCGGATCCCCGCCCGGCTCTCTCGCTGGCACGCCTGGGCGGCAGGCGCCGGCTTCGCCCTCCTCCCGGACGCGGACACCATCCTGCTCTTCGCTCTGGGGGGGCGCGCGCCGAACCACGGCGTATATACCCACTCGCTGGTATCGGTGATGGTGGTGGCGATCTGCGTCTGGGCTTTTCTCGGCCCGCGCTGGACGCTGCTGGCGGCCGCGGCGTACATCTCGCACCTCCTGGTGGATCTGCTGCGGGAGGGGACCACCAGCGTATACCTCCTCTGGCCCTTCGTCGACGAGCCCGTGCCGGGGCTGTACCCCCTCTTCCCCACCATCCCCTTCGAGGCCGGGGGAGGCGCACTCGGTGTCCCGCCTACCCTCTACGGGCCGAGCCCGCTGGAACGGGTGCTCGAGCAGACGCTGATCGGCGCCGCCTTCTTTCTGGCCGCGCTGGCCTTCAGCGCGATTCGCCGCCGCGCCGGGCGGCGAGCGCGCTGAGCAGCTCGTCGGTGGCGATCGAGCAACCGCGCGCCTCCGCCCCTGCTGCGCGTCCCAGCACCCGGAACCCCGCCGGATGACATCCCCCCCAGTCCTCCGTCTGGATCGCCAGCACGGAATCCAGGTTGGCGAGATCCCAGTGGCGCAGGATGCCCTCGCTGCCGTCGGGGAGGAGCGCCAGCGTCTCGGGATCCGTCGCGCGTGTACGCACCCAGGGCGGAGCGTGGTGCAGCCGTTCGGAGACAGCGGCCGCGCCGGGATCGCCCGCCACCGCGTCGTAGAACTGCGAGCTCATCTCCGTCATCCCGTACTCGTTGACGCACCACTCGGGCGGGATCCCCAGCGCCTCGCCCAGCTCCCGGTACAGCTCCTCGCGCGTGACCTCGCGGGAGCGCCCCTTGAAGCCGCCCGTATCCATCAGCCGCGATCCGCCGGGGAGCTTGAAGCGCTCCTCCCTCTGCCGCAGCGCATCCAGCAGGTGGACGTAGGCGAAGGAGGTCCCGAGCAGCAGGACCGGC
Source organism: Longimicrobiaceae bacterium (assembly GCA_051006015.1). GTDB lineage: Bacteria > Gemmatimonadota > Gemmatimonadetes > Longimicrobiales > Longimicrobiaceae > JBPCIT01. The sequence goes on along the minus strand of JBPCIT010000203.1, from coordinate 13,879 downwards.
TCGCCGCTCGCCTCCGCCTCCCGCAGCGCCTGCGCGATGCCCGCGTGGTCGAGCGCACCGTTGCGCATGTAGCCGCGGCTTCCTGCGCCGCCGAACTCCTCCATCACCTCCGCGATCATGTGCGCCAGCGAGGAGTCCGGCATCTCCGTGCGAGCGGGTACCAGGGAGAGCATCCGCAGCCGTGCGCCCTCGGGGAGCAGATGGGCGCGAAAGCTCTCGCGGAGCGCCGCGTCGTAGAGGGTCAGGTCGGGGAAGTAGTGCCGCCCGCGCCGCTCCGCGCCGGCGGTGGTGCCGCTGGTCTGGAAGACGGCCCGCGCCTGCGCGGGATCGCCACAGACGAGCGGCGCGGCCTTGAAGGCGGCGGTGGGGACGGCGGGGATCTCCGTCCACTGGCGGACGCTCTCCGGGCTGGCGCCCCGGCGCTCGCAGTAGGCGCGGTAGGCGACGTTCTGCTCGTACTGATGGCCGAACACCGCCAGCGCCAGCGTATTGAACTCCGCGTCGGAGATCGGGGGGTCGGCGCCGGCTCGGATGCGGCGTAGCAGCTCGCCGCGGAGTGGATCGGCGGGGCGGATGGAGGTCACCGGCGGTCGGCTCCGCTACCGGGCGGTCGTCTGCCGCCCGGCGAGAGCCTCCTGCGGGTATTCGGCCAGCAGGGTGCCCAGCTCCATCTGCGCCGCACGGGCGCCGTTGGTGTTGCCGCCGTTGTAGAGGAAGGAGAAGGCGACGAGCTGGCCGTCGCGCGTGCGGACGAAGCCGGAGAGGGTGCGGGAGCCGCGCACATAGCCGGTCTTCGCGTGCAGGTTGCCGGCCGCCGCGGTGCCCACGAACTGGCGGCGCAGCGTGCCGTACCGGCTTCCCGCCATCGCCAGCGACTGGTGGAAGCTCTCGGACCAGGGCGCCGCGTGGGCGTGGAGGAGCGCCCGCACCAGCGCATTCGAACTCGCGCGGTTGTAGCTCGACAGCCCCGATCCATCCGCCTGGTACACCTGCCCGAGTGGCACGTCCGCCGTGCGGTGAAGGAAGATCGCGGAGGCCGATCCGCCCCGGTGGTAGCTGCCCAGCCCGGTCGCGCGGCGCACCGCGGCCTTGAAGAGGTGCTCGGCGAAGAAGTTGTCGGAGTCCTGGTTCAGCTTGGGGATCATCATCGCCAGCGGAATCGAGTAGTGGCGATGGATGTGCTTGGCGCCCTCCGGCGTCGTGCCCGTGCGCGCTCCGCCGCGAACCTCGATTCCCTCCTCGATCAGCGCCTGGCGCAGCGCGCCGGCGGCGAGCAGCGCCGGCTCGGTCACGCCGACTCGGTAGCGGTGCAGTCCCCGCCCCGCCACGGCGCCCTGCACCCGGATGGTGTCGTCCTGCGGGCGGCGTACGGCCAGTGCGCTGCCGCCTCCCGTGCGCACCATCGAGATGACGGGGATCTCCTCGACCGCGGGCCGGCGGTGCACCAGCGCCGGCTGGCCTGGCTGCGTGGGCTGCAGGTCGATCCAGAGCACGTTGCGCTGGAAGGCCAGGCCGCTCACCCGCGGCGCGTACTCGGAGGCGCCCCCCTCCGTATCGCGCGGCCAGCCGGGGCCGACGAGCAGCGAATCGAAGGCCGAGCCGTCGCCCACCACCGCACCCTCGACGACGCGCACTCCGCGCTCGCGCAGCCGCCGGGCCATCACGCGCAGCGGCTGCATCGGGTCGCGGGTGAACTCGGGATAGCCGAAGGCGGGGTCTCCCGAGCCGCGCAGCACCACGTCGCCACGCAGCACGCCGTCGCCTTCGATGGGGGCGGTGATCAGCAGGTCGGTGGGGAAGCGGTACTCCGGGCCTAGCACCTCCAACACCCACACCGCGGTGAAGACCTTGTTGTTGGAGGCGGGAACGAGGATCGAGTCGGGGTTGATCGCGAAGAGCGGCTGATCGCGATCGACGGACCAGGCGAGCACGCTCCAGCGCCCCTGCACCTTTGCCAGGATCTGCTCCGCCTGGAGCTGGAGCGGAGGGAGCGGCTCGCCTGCTGGCGCCTGCGCGGGCGAGGGAAGGGGCGCCAGCGCGAAAAAAAGCGCGAGCCCGAGGGCCCGCAGCGTGGTGGACGTGCTCATGCTGTCTGCCGTTCTACGCGCGGGTGGGGTCCTGGAGGCTGGAGGAGCGCTTGCCCTGCTGCATCTCGTCGAGGAGCAGCTGCTGCATGCGGAATGCGGCGCGCGTGTTCTCCTCCAGATCCATCGCCACGTCGAAGAGCGCCGCGACCGCGAAGATCGCCACCGCCGCCACCACCGAACCGAGCAGGATCAGCAGGTTCACCGACCAGGGGATCGTCTCATCGCCGATGCCGAAGAGAAAGAGGAGGATGCCCACCACCGCGGTGATCACCCCCATGAACCTCAGGAAGCCGAGCAGGAAGCGCAGATTGCCGTAGCGGCGCTCGACGCCGGCGAGCCGCCCCGGCGTGCGGCGCTCCTTGAGCAGCGCATTGCAGTTGGGGCAGTGGTCCACCTTGGGGTCGGTCACCACCGTACCGCACTGGTTGCACTCGACCGGTGTGCTGAAGAGATGCATCGCCATCAGAAAGCGCCACTTCTGGACAGGATGGAGGGGCGCCACCCACGTCGGTGGCGCTGAGCCGCAAGCTGGAAGGGTCGCAACGCGCGTGCCAGAGAGCCGCGCGTGCTGCTCTCTACGCCGCGACCGCGCCGCGTGCCGGGCCGGAGATTCCCACCGCGCGCACGGCCGCGACCAGACGGCGCATCCGCACCAGGCGGAGCGAGCGAGCGGTGTGGCGCACGATGCACAGGAAGCGCCGGCAGTCGCGGCAGTCCAGATCGAAGCCGCTGGCGTCGAGCGGCAGGAAGCGGTCGAGCCGCGAGCTGGGCCGGGCCTCCAGCAGCGCCCCGCAGCCCGGGCAGCAGGGGGTGTGCCCGTCGCCGAGCTGGCGCTCGATACGCTTTGCATTCCGGAGCTCGAAGGTCCGCCAGGAGCGGCGGAGCTTGGATCGTTCTGACGATTGGTGCATTGCCGGGAGATGGGCTAGAGGTAACGGACGTCTTATATTCGTGCCGCGGGGGAGATCCACCGGGCCGCCGGGTTCTAGCATGTGGACCTAGATGAAGGGGGCAACGTCGCCGGCGACCTCCGCCCAACGGCCGTCGTTGAGCACCAGCTCGACTCGCTCCTCCGTGCGCGTCCGGCAGCGAGCCCGCGTGCCTACTCCCAGTCCCGCTTCGGCGCAGCGCCGGCGCGACTCCTCGAAGAGGATCTCCAGGATTTCCAGCGCTTCGCCCGGCTGCGCCTCAGCCAGACTATGCGTGAGATGCTCGGGCTCGGCAGGCATTGCAGCGTCCAGGAAATAAGCGGTGCGGCGATGAGGAAATGCACGATCTACTATGAACATTTGTGTGCAAGAGAGGTGCCATATACCTCCTCCCGCATCACGCTCGACGCTCCACACTTTCTTCCAGATCGCACCAGCGTACCAGGTCGCGCAGGGGCGGCCGTCCATCATGATGCCAGCTCGGCGGCGGCCAGGCCATCTGGCCGAGTACCGCCACCCGGCTGGCGCCGAGCCTGCCCAGCGCCTCGGCGAGCGCCCGCAGCCGCTGCGGGTGCGCCGCGACTCCCACGGTCTGCAGCAGGGATGCGATCGGCTCGATCCGCGGGACGATCCCCTCCAGCTCGGCCACCGGCTTGACGCGCACCACACGGTTCAGGCAGGACGCCGCGAAGGCGGGATCGGGATCGTAGATCACGGTCCAGGTGGTCCCCTCCACCGAGGCGTGTAGCTCGACGCCGCTGCCGGCGATCTGCGCGAACTCCGCCTCGCCGCGGAGCTGGCGAATGGCCGAGGCCTCGCCGGGGGCGAGGGTTCCGCGCGGCAGCTCGCGTTCCAGCCGTGCCAGGGCCGCCGCGAGCAGCCTCGCCCACTCCCGCGCGCTCACCTCACCGCCCTCCTCCACATAGAAGAGGTGCGGCGATACGCAGCCCTGCTGATCGAAGGTGGCGGCCTCGAGCGCCGCCGCCGCGGCGACCTGCTCCGCCTCCCGCCGCGTGAGGCACTCCCGCGCCACCACGCCGAACGACAATCTATGTCCGTAGCCGAGAAAACGGGAGTGCGCGGGCGTCCGGGCGCGCAGAGAGGCGACAGCGTCCGACCCGCCGTAGGCCACCACCGCGTCCGCGGCCGCCAGCGCCATCCCCTCGAGCGCTTCATCTCCCCCCGGCCAGTAGGCCACCGCGAGGCAGGCGCCAAGCTCCGCGTCGGCTTCCGCGACCGCCTGCGCGAAGAGCGCGGGGAGGAGCGGCTCACCCACCGCGCTCTTTCCCAGCGTGGCGGCCTTGACGAGCAGGGAGCGGATCAGCGAGGTGACGGAGACGCCGGGGACATTCCCGCTGAAGACGTGCAGGGCGAGCCGCGGCCCGAAGGCACGCGTGCTTCCGCCCGCGCCGGGACGCGTGGTGAAGCAGTCCAGCACCCGCGGGTCGCCGAACTCGGCCTCGAGCAGTCCGCGCAGCCGGTCGGCGCGCCAATCCGCCGCCATGCGGTCGAGCACGCGCTCGATCATCGGCGCGGAGTAGCCGGTCACCAGGGGAAGCGCGGCGGCGGCGATCCGGCGCAGCGGGTCGTCCGCATCCAGCAGGCGCGCCGCCACCTGGTCGATGACCTCGATGATCTCCTCTACCGGCCGCTCCGCCAGGTAGTGGTCGTGCGCCTCCTTGAGGGAGTCGAGCTGTAGGCGCAGCAGAGCAGGCGTGAGCTGGGGCAGGCGCAGCACGATGCCGCTCTTCCCCCTCCCGTACCCCCAGGTGGCGGTGGGGAGATGAGCGAGAGCGGGAAGGTGGAAGGCGGCGATCATCGGGACGCTACAGGAAGTCCCAGAAGGACCGGCGTGCCTCGAGGATCAGCTCCCAGCGGCCTTCTTCGCCCAGCCCCCGGGCAAGGTCCAGCCGCAGGATGTCGTGGAAGATGCCCAGGCCCGCGCCCAGGCTGGCGCGCACTCCGTCGGTGGGGGTGGCGCCCCAGAGGCGCAGCGCCCGCTCTCCGGCGCTCCCCTCGCCGGCCCAGCCCGCGGCACCCAGCAGCCGGCCCCGCAGCCAGGGGTGCTGCAGCTCGGTGGAGAGGGTCGCCTGGGCGAGCGCGAAGCGATCCCCGCCGAAGCTGCGGAATCCGTAGCCCGGCAGGGTGCCCCGCCCGCCGAGAAGGAAGAGCTGCTGCCGGGGCAGCTCGCCCCACGCCGCGCCGGCGCTGCCGCGCAGCTCGAGCTCCGTGCCGCCGGCACCCCAGCGGTGGCCGCAGCCGACCTCGCCCTGCGCGCGCACGAAATCGTATCGCGCCCCATCCACCAGCGTCTCCCGTGGGGAGAGCATGCCGAAGTCGCTCTGGAGCGAGGCGGACCACCAGCGCGCGGCCCAGGGGCTCGCCGGGCGGGTGATCCCCAGCATCCCGCCGAACATGATCCCGTCGTCGACCGGCGCGACCGGCCGCAGCCCCTCCGTGCCCCCGAAGAGCGAGAACTCCGTCTCCCGCACCGCGGAAGTGTGCCGCTCGACGTGCGCTCCGCCGGTCACCGTCCAGGCGGGCGCCGGATACCAGCGCGCTCGCAGCTCGGCGCCGGTGGCGTAGAAGGGATCCAGAAAATCGCGCCCCGCGAAGAGGGCGGAGACGGTGTTCGCCGCGCCCGAGGCCACCGGGCCGATTCCCACGTCGCGCGCCAGGTTGCCATACGCGGAGACGCCCAGCCGCTGCTCGCCGCGCTCCCACTCCAGCCCCGCCTTCCCGAGCGGATGCCCGGCGCCGAAGGCCCAGCCGCCCCGCAGCCAGCTGCCGACCGTGGCGACAGGGTAGTAGGAGAGGCCCAACCCCACCGCCGGTCCCTCCGCGCGGTTGTAGCGGAAGAGCTCGGAGGCGTCGCCGATGCGCAGCCGCACCCGTGGCAGACCGCTCAGTGCCCGCTGCCGCGCGAGCTGCATCGCCTGCCGCCGGATCTCCTGCAGGTCGGGGTTCGTGCGCACCCCCTGCTCGCGCAGATCCGCGTACAGCTCCTGCTCGAAGGAGAAGTTCTCCCGCTCCGCGCGCGGCGCCAGCGTCACCGTCGAGCCGATGAAGGTCGAGAGGGGAAGCTCCTCGTTGAAGCGATAGTTGCCGATCCGCATGCGCGTGCGGATCAGCGTGCCCACGGGGAAGTCCAGCTCGGGAAGCTGGCGACGGATCTCGAGCCGCTGCTCGTGCGGCAGCCAGTAGCGCCCCTGCCAGAGCGCATTCTCGAGCGAGACGTTGATGTAGTCCAGGCGGTTCTCGACGTAGGCGGCCGGGGTGAAGGTGAAGTTCATCCGCACCAGGTCGCCCTGCCGGGGATCGATGAAGAGCGAGCCGATCACCGCGGGCTCGTTCATGTCGCGTGGGCGCACCTGCAGCTCGAAGACGCGAATCGGCTCGGGGGCGCCGGGCAGCCGCAGCACCAGCGAATCGGCCAGCCGGTAGCTGTAGAACGCCTCCGCACCGGGCGCGGCGGGGTGCGGGACGTTGTTGACGTTGTCGCCGTCCGCGATGACGATGTTGTTGCGGTAGTTGTCCTGCACGACCGTGAGACGGTCGAGGTAGTAGTGCAGCCGGTTCGCCGGCAGCTCCATCCGGTCGCGCCACCCGACGATGCGCTGCTTGACCATTCCCGGGGTCTGCCAGAAGACCTCGAGCGCGATCTGATCCGTCTTCACCAGGTGGTGCTCACCCGTATCCTGCCGGTCGAGGAAGAAATAGACGTATCCCCGTGCGTCCGCCTGATAGCTGATCAGGCCGGTGTCGGCCATCGTCTGCGTGCGCTGCTGCTGTGCGCGGCCGAGCAGGACGAGCGCCGGCTGGGCATCCCACCCCGTCCGGGCATCCTGCGCGGTGAGCAGCGACGGAGGAAAGGGAGAGATGTTCAGGACGACGATGAGGAAGAAGAACAGGTGCCGGTTCATGCGACGAAAATAGCGAATGCACCGCCATGATGCACCCAGGCCCGACCATCGGCCGGGCCTGGTGTCTGCGGAGTGTCCGGAGCGGCAGCTCAGCTACAGCTTCCAGTTGTGAAGCTGGCGGAGAAGGTGCCCTCAATCTGGTCGCGGAGGTTCGGATCGCTCCCCGCCAACCGCTCATAATCTGTCTTCGCCACAAGATACGTGCCCGGGTTCGCAGCTGGTGTGAGCCGCTTCGGGTTGTCCTGGAACTCGAAGGTCACTCGGCGATTGGTGGGCAGCAGCAGGGACGAGACAGCCACGGAGTTGCTGAACTGTAGGTCGACGGTGTTCGTTCCAAGGGTGTAGGTGCCCGGCGCGGTCTGCGAGAGGCCCCCACTCCGGAGACGGTACAGCAGATTGAACTGGTTTTGCGTCGAGGAGAGTTCAAGGCGGCTGAAATCCGGCTCGACCAAAGCGAGGATATCAACTGGTTGTGCGAAGTTGCCCGAAGGTACGAACGTCATCGAGCAAATTTGGTAGCTGCCGCCTACCTCCTCCGTTGTCAGGCGGGCCGGTCCGGTGCCGCCGCCGTTGCCGCACGCGGTCGCGGCCAGAGCAAGGAGCGGGGCGAGGGCGATGCTACGAACGAGCGAAGATGCGGGTCGCATGAGATCTCCTGAATGACAAGCGGCAAGAATTCCGGACGCTAACCTTCGAGGTGCTCTACCCGCTGCGCGCGGACGGAGTTCCCACTCGGCGCGGGGGGGGCGCCTCAGCTCTCGGGCAGCGGCGGGTCCGCGACCTCGGCAACGATATCGAGCGCAGGGATCTGCCGCCCCAGCATGCGCGCGCTCGGGTCGAGGAACGCCTTCAGGCTGGTGATCACCGCCCGATCCACCATGCCGTCGATCCGTTCCATGGTCGCGTACGCTCCCTCGACGGGGGCATCCACCGCGTTCATGTGGTTCCAGATCGCGCGGCGGAACATCAGCAGCTCTATCACCGCCTCCACCACGTCGTAGCCGGAGATGCGGCGGGTGAAGCCGTGCACCGCCGCGAGCTGCTCCGCCTCCGCTCGCGAGCGGTTGATCTCGAGCCGGTCGAGCATGGCGTCGAGGAGCTGCGGCATGTGGTCGAGCAGCACGGGATCGCTCAGCAGCTGGCCAGGCTCGTGGGTGCGATGGTCGCGCACCCGGTCGAGCCAGTCCTGGAGGATCTCCTCACGTCCGAGGCGAAGAATCTCCACCACACGATCAGAGCCCTTGACAGCGGTAAGCGGGTAGGTGAGCGAGGAGTCGTCCATGATCTCGGGAGCGTGGGAGGATGTGCCGCGACCCTCCCAATGTAAGTGGGGGCGCAGCCGCCGGAAAGACGTGCCCCTCTTTTCAGAGCCCGCGCGCGAGCAGGAAGAAGATGTCGTACAGCGCGTGGGTCCAGGCGGTGATCCCGAAGCCACGCAGCAGGAAGAGGACGCTGAAGACCAGGCCAGCCAGGAAGCGGAAGAGAAAGGAGGCGATCTCCCAGGGATCGCCGTAGGGGCCGATGTAGTGGAAGGCGGAGAAGAGGAGCGCCGCCAGCACCGCGGCGAAGCCGCCCGCCTGCGAGGCCGCCAGGCCGCTGGCGCGGAAGACGCCGGCCAGCCCTCCGACCAGCAGGACGCGGAAGACCAGCTCCTCGTAGATCCCCGCACCGAGCGAGAGCACGACTCCCTGAGAGAAGGGAAGTGCGGTGAATGACGCACCGTCGGCCGCCAGCCGTGCCCCGACTCCCGTGAGCACCCACTGGGTCGCAGCCCCCACCACCGCGCCGAAGAGGAGAGCGTAGACAATGCTCTCGAGCGTCATTCCCGCGAAGACTGCCGCGCGCAGCGGCACCGTGCGCTGGCGCCGCTCCCAGAGGATGAGAAGCAGCGCCGCCGCCAGCAGCAGCGAGGTGAAGGCCAGCGTTCCCTGCACGCCGCCCGCGGCGAGCAGCGTGCGCAGGAGCACGTCGGCGCCATTGCGCAGCGCCGCTCCCTCACCCTGGGCAAGATAGGCGGCCCCTGCCTCGTACAGCAGGAGGAGCGGAATGGCGAAGAGCAGCGAGTAGCTGTGCGTTCGCGAGAGGCGGAGATAACCGGGCATGGGCGAAAAATAGCGCCACTGGAGCGGCGCGCGGTAGGGTGCGCGGCTATCTCCCCGGCGGCGCGGCTGCGGGAGACTGGCCCCGGCCTTGCAAGCGGCGGGCGGGACCGAAACCGCAAGTAGACGCCCACGTAGAGGAGATGAGGTACCGTACCTGAGCAGAACAGGCGACCAATGGCCAATGGCAACTGACCACGGCGCGAGCGGGCGAGGGAGGCTGCGGATCCGCACGCACCTTCGGGTGGTTGCCAGCTTCGCTCTCGCCCTCCTGCTCGGGTGTGCGCGTCCGCAGATCGAGCCGGCGCCCGTGGTGGACACATCCCAGGATCTTCGGATCCAGCGCGAGGTCGAGGCCCGGTTGGGAGCGGAGCCGGCGATCGCCTCCGGCGAGATCCGTGTCGAGGTGAGCGGCGGCACGGTGGCGCTGCACGGCAGCGTGCGCGGGATCGGCGCCTATCAGTGCGCCCTGCGCAACGCCTCGCTGGTCGATGGCGTCGCGCGGGTAGCCGCCTACCTGATCATCGAGCGGGGACCGCGCGACGTGCCGTGCCTGGCTCCGCGGCACGTCGGGGAACGTTCCAGCGGCCTGCTCGCTCCGGTGGGCGGCGCTCTCCTCCGCTTGTCTGTGTGAGGAAGCGGAGATAATTTCGCTGCCGGACCACGAACCGAGCATTCCTGTGCCCCCACCCGCGAGCCATCGCCACCCGCACCGCGGCGGCCCCACGCGCCGTCGGCGAGCCTCGTCTCCAGCGTGGCGGCCGCGTTCACGCCGCCGCGGCTCCCGCCGTACGCCGGCGAACGGGCTGCGTACCGTGCTGCTGCGCCTCTGCGGGGCGGCGCTCTTTCTCTCGATTCTGCGCGTTTACTCTGCGCCCCGGCGCACGGCTGCACGGCACGCACGCGACGCGGTGATGGATGCCACCGCCGCCGGCCGCCTGGCCGCCGCCCACGAGGCGGCAGTCATCCGCTGGGCGGTGCGCTACGGCATCACGATGGACCTCGCCGCGGCCATCGAGCGCGCAGCCCTCATGGAAGGAATCGATCCCGACCTGGGCTTTCGCCTCGTGCGCGTCGAGAGCGGCTTCCGCGAGCGGGCGGTCAGCTCCGCCGGCGCGCGCGGCCTGACTCAGCTGATGCCGGGAACCGCCGAGTCGCTGCAGCCCGGGATCACCCTCGAGGAGATCTTCGAGCGCGATACCAATCTGCGCCTGGGATTCCGCTACCTGCGCTGGCTCCTGCGCGTCCATGAGGGTGACCTCGCCGAGGCGCTGCACGCCTACAACCGCGGCCCCGGCACGGTAGCACGGATTCGCGCCGCGGGCGGCGATCCCGCCAATGGTTATGCCGAGCAGGTACTCCGCGGGGCGCACTCGTGGTTGCCGTACCGCGGCAACGGGCTCGTCCCGACCCGGCCGCCGCGTCTGCCGCGCTTGTGACGGGCGACCGCCTGAGGAACTCTGAACGATTCTGTCGGCGTTTTCCGCGATTTTATCCAGGTCGTACCTGCGGCATCCGTGTCTCAGTGTTGCCGCCATCCACGCCACACTACTCGGTCCTGCCGCCGCGCCGATGGCGCAAGTAACTGTGAATTCTTTGCTTGCGAATGTGCTAACTTTGGCATGCTTGATGCGGCCACCGGTGTGGTGCGGATTACGGGCGGGGTTGCCCCTGAGGCTATCGCGGGCGACGATCGCTGGGATCGCGCCTCCCGACCGTGGACGCACAAAGTCCTCTTCACCTTCTGAAAGGGATGCCGCCTGCCGGGCGCTTGGCCCGCGGGGTTCTCTGGAGGGCCGACTGCCCGGCTCGGCTCCAGGGAAACGGATCGGCTCCTCGACGAAGGGCGTTGCTGACGCGATCGTCGGCACACTCGTTTGTTGAAGGAGGCATCTCATGGATCGTCCCACCTCCCGTTCTCCGCCACGATGGCGCTGGCCCGCTTTTCCCGCCGGCGCGCTGGTTCTCCGGCACCGAACGTTTCTCGCACGCATCGATGCATCACCGTAATAGCAACGGGGGCACTACGTCCGATTGGGCTCGGACGCCTTGTCTGGACGTGACGGTCGGTACGGCCTTCCCCATTTGCGCTTCTCACACCCTGGGAGAACACCAATGACATCACGAACCACATGGCGGCCGCGATTTGCTGGACTTGCCGCGGGCTCGCTCCTTCTCTGGAGTGCGGCCTGTAGCGACCAGCAACCCACGGCCGTGGCCCCCGCGGATCAGCCGCAAGCCTCGGCGGGCGGGGAGGTCACGCCGCATCCGATGAACGCTGCCGCACTTCGCGGCGAGATGGCGGCCTGCACGCCGGTGACACTGGACGCCGTCTACTCGGGCCCGCCAGCGCGGACGCCGAACAACATCAGCCTCGACGATCAGTTCGTCTTCGTCGACATCCTCGACGTAGAAGCCTACTTCGGGCGGGGGCGGAGCCCAAGGCCCGCCGATCTGCGCATGGGCGAGAGCTTCGAGACCGGGACGCCCGCCGAGTCGTTCCAGATCCTGGACATCGACAACGACAGACGGCGCGACATCCGGCTCCGCTTCGCGGTGAATCGTTTGCTGGACGAGGACAACCTCGGGGAGGAGACTGAGGAGCTCACGGTCTGGGGGTGGGACCGCAGATTCGAGCAGCTGTACTGCGGTACGGCCGAGGTGACGGTGATCGGTGGGGAGCCGGAGGTGCTGTTCTACGACAACTTCGACCAGGAGAACAACGGGGTGGGGCAGCCCAACTACTTTGGCTTCACCCAGTGGAACGTCGTCGGGGGCTCCGTCGATCTGATCGGCAACGGCTTCTTCGATCTCTATCCGGGCAACGGTCTGTACGTCGACCTGGATGGTAGCACCGGGAACGCCGGCCGGATGGAGACCAAGACTGAGTTCACCCTGACCCCGGCCACCTACGTGCTGGAGTTCCAGCTCGGCGGCTCGCAGCGCGGAGACACGAACACCGTCGAGGTGTCGCTGGGCAGCGTCTACAGTGAGAGCTTCACCCTGCCGAGCGCCACCCCGTTGACCACCTATACGCGCTCGATTCCGGTGGCCTCGACCACTTCCGCCGGCATCGTCTTCGATCATGCGGGCGGGGACAACGTGGGGCTGATCCTGGCAGAGGTGCGGCTGAGCCGGGCACCCTGACTCGCAGCCCGCGCAACAGGTGGGACACACGCGTCTCGCCTGTTGCGCGATGCCACGCCACACTCTCGTCCCCGAACCCAGGGAAGAGTTGCACAAGTGGTTGCGACAACTGAGGATGGACGAGAGCTCGTGGGAGGATGGCACTCCCGCGCAGCGCTTCTTCCTCACCGACCTGAACATGGACGGCAACCGCGACGTGGTAGTGGTCTTCCGCACCCAGCGGCTGATCGATGAGGGCAACCTCTCGATGGATACGGAGCGGGTCACGCTCTGGGAGCGGGATCCGAATACCGGCAGCCTGTTCTGCGCCACCGGCAACGTGACGGTGACGCCGTAGACGCGGCAGCCGGGCGGCGGCTCGAACAGCCGCACCCGGCGACCCGGTAGCAGGGCGCGAAGCGCCCGAGGAGGGGCGAGGATCCGCATGGGTTCTCGCCCCTCCTCCTTTTGGTGGCGATCATCCTCCGGCGGGTCGACGCGGCGGGTGGCGCGCTCCCTGCGGTGGCCTGAAGGCTGCGCCGGGCGGCAGCGGTGAAGGGATTCGAATACAGGAGAGAGGAACGAGCTGATGGCAACGATGGTGAACGAGGAGACTCCGGCGCCGGTGCGGATGGAGATCGAGGATGGGATCGCCATCCTGCGCCTCGACCAACCGGGCAAGCCGGTCAACGTGCTCTCGCGCGCCTTCGCGGAGGAGATGCGCGAGATCCTCGGCCGGCTGGAGCGGCGGGAGGGGAACCCGCGTGCGGTGGTCATCGTCTCCGAGAAGCCGGGCGTCTGGATCGCCGGGGCGGACATCGAGGAGTTCAGGGAGTTCCGCACCGCGGCGGACGGGGAGCGTGCCAGCCGCACCGGCCAGGAGCTGCTCGACCGCCTCGAGCGGCTGCCGATCCCGGTGGTGGCGGCGATCGACGGAGTCGCGCTCGGCGGCGGGCTCGAGGTCGCGCTCGCCTGCACCTACCGCATCGCGACCGACTCTCCCAGGACCAAGCTGGGCTTCCCCGAGGTGCAGCTCGGTATCCTTCCCGGCAGCGGTGGCACGCAGCGGCTGCCGCGGCTGATCGGCGTGCGCGCGGCTCTCGACCTGATGCTCAGCGGCAAGCAGCTCGACGCCCGCCGCGCCCGCAGCCTGGGGGTGGTGGATGAGGTGGTCCCCGCCGCCGTCCTCCTCGATGTCGCCAAGCGCGTGGCCCGCGAGCTGGCCGAGGGGACGCGTCAGCCGCGCGCCGCGCGCCCGAGGGGCTCGCCGCAGTGGATGGAGACGCTGCCGGGGATGCGGCAGATCATCTTCCGCAAGGCGCGCGAGGAGGTGATGAGCCGCACCCACGGCCTCTACCCCGCGCCGCTGCGCATCCTCGAGGTCGTCGAGCAGGGGCTCGACCGTCCGCTCGCGGAGGGGCTCGATCGCGAGGCCCGCGCCTTCGGCGAGCTGAGCGTCACCCCCGAGGCGCGCGCCCTGGTCCACCTCTTCTTCGTCACCACCGCCGCCAAGAACGACCGCGGCGTCGCGGAGGGAATCGAGCCGCGCCGGGTGGAGCGGTTGGGGGTGGTGGGCGCCGGTTTCATGGGAGCGGGGATCGCCACCGTCACCGCCGAGCAGGGGATGCGGACGCGCCTCAAGGACGTCACCCCGGAGGCAGTCGCCCGCGGCCTGCGCACCGCCCGGGAGACCCTGATCTCGCGCGCGAAGAAGC
>JBPCIT010000202.1:0-2711 GCA_051006015.1 Longimicrobiaceae bacterium | reverse complement strand
CTTCTGGCAGGCCTACCAGAGCGTGATTCCCGAGGAGCAGCATGCGCCGGTGGAGAAGAGCAGCGGAGAGACCAATCACCTGGAGCGCTGGAACCTCACCCTGCGCCAGCGGCTGGGGCGCTTCGTCACGAGGACGCTCTCCTTCTCCAAGTGCAATCATACGCACGAGATCTGTCTGCGCCTGTTCCTGCGCGAGTACAATCGCAGCCGAGCGCGAGATCCCCTCTACCAACCACGAGTGGGCCACTACCTGGCCGCCTTATCCGCCGCCGGGGCTGAGCACCTGGTGGTCGGCGCACATGCGCTTGCGGTGCATGGCCGACCGCGCGCGACTGGGGATCTGGACATCTGGGTGCATTCCACTCCCGAGAACGCCCCGCGGGTCTGGCATGCCCTCGAGGAATTCGGCGCACCTCTTCAACCTGCTCACGCCCGAAGATCTCTCCTCGCGGGACATCGTCTTCCAGATTTGCATGATGCGATGACACCATTCGAATACCTGCTTTTCGCCTATCTCTTCCTCGCCATGGGCCGCTTCTATCAGCAGCCGCGGGCGCGCACCGGCCTCAAGATGTTCGGATTGCTCGCTGGCTATCTCGCGACGCTCGTGCTGCTGGAGATGGCGATCAGCCGGGCGGCGCAGTTGACGGGGTGGATGGGGTAACGACCGCGCGCACGCTCTGTCTGGGAAGCTCGAATGCGGCCACGCCTCCGCCGAGACGGGCGTCGCGTCGTCATCCCCCCCGTGCGCGCAAGGCAGATGTTTCTTATCATTGTACCATTCTCCGGATGCCCGCCGGCGGGCTCCGGACACCCGAGCAACTTCCGTGGAGGAATCTGTGAAGAGCTACGTTTCACGAATCGGGCAGGTCGCTCTCTGCGCGCTGGTGGTCGGCGCCTGTGGTGGCCGCGTGCGGCCGGAGGTGGCCAGCGCGCCCACACCGCTGGAACGCACCACCGCCGTCGCGGCCACTCCGGGCACGCAGGCGGCGCTCGCCAGCATCACCGCCGAGGGCATTCTCCGGCACACGAGGGTGCTCGCCTCGGACGAGTTCGAGGGGAGGGCGCCCGGAACGCGCGGCGAGGAGCTGACGGTGAACTACCTTACCGAGCAGTTCCGCGGGATGGGGCTGCAGCCCGGCAACCCGGGCGGCAGCTACACTCAGAACGTGCCACTGGTCGGCATCACCTCCCGTGGCACCGCCTCCTTCCAGGTCGGCGGCCGCGCCATGCCGATGCGCTTTCCCGAGGACTACGTCGCAGTGTCGCGGCGGGTGCAGCCGGAGATCAGCGTGCAGAACTCGGACGTCGTCTTCGTCGGCTACGGCATCGTCGCGCCGGAGTACGACTGGGACGACTACAAGGGGCTCGACGTGCGCGGCAAGACGATCGTGATGCTGATCAACGATCCTCCCGTTCCCGATCCCACCGATCCGAGCAAGCTGGACGAGAGCCTCTTCGGCGGCCGCGCGATGACCTACTACGGCCGCTGGACCTACAAGTACGAGATCGCATCGGAGAAGGGCGCCGCTGCGGCGATCATCGTGCACGAGACCGGCCCCGCGGGTTACCCCTACGAGGTCGTGCAGGGGAGCTGGGGACAGGAGAACTTCGACATCAGCAGCGCGGATGGGAATCGCGACCGAGTGGCGGTCGAGGCGTGGATCTCGCGCGATCAGGCGCAGCGCCTCTTATCGGCGGCCGGGCAGGACTTCGAGGCGCTGAAGCAGGCCGCGATCCGCCGCGACTTCCGTCCCGTGTCGTTGAACGCGCAGGCGAATTTCCGGCTGCGCAACACCACGCGCCAGGTGCAGTCACGCAACGTGATCGCGAAGCTGGAGGGCTCACACCCGCAGCGCCGCAGCGAGTACGTGGTCTACACCGCCCACTGGGACCATCTCGGGCGTGACACCACGCTCACCGGCGACCAGATCTACAACGGCGCTCTCGACAACGCCTCCGGCACCGCTGCGATGCTGGAGATCGCCAGGGCGTTCACCCAGCTTCCCACTCCGCCCGAGCGCTCGGTCCTCTTCCTCGCGGTGACCGCCGAGGAGCAGGGACTGCTCGGCGCGAAGCATTACGCCAGCAATCCGCTCTATCCGCTGGAGCGAACCGTTGCGAACATCAACATCGACGGCGTCAACCAGTGGGGCCGCACGCGCGACATCGTCGTCGTAGGCTACGGCAACACCACGCTGGACAACGTGCTGCGCGAGGCCGCGGCGGGGCAGGGGAGAACGCTCGCGCCGGACCCCGAGCCGGAGAAGGGCTTCTACTACCGCTCCGACCACTTCGAGTTCGCCAAGCAGGGCGTGCCCGCGCTCTACACCGACTCGGGCGTCGAGTACATCGGCAAGCCAGCGGGCTATGGCGAGCAGAAGCGTGCCGAGTATACCGCACGCGACTACCACAAACCCTCGGACGAGGTGAAGCCGGACTGGGACCTCGCCGGGGCCGTCGAGGATACCCAGCTCCTCTTCCAGGTCGGCTACCGCGTCGCCCACGGCGAGCGCTGGCCGGAGTGGAACCCGGGCACCGAGTTCCGCGCCCGCCGGGAGGAGATGCTGCGGCGTCCGCCGCAGTAAGCCGCTACACGACGTTGCGTGGATGATTCAGAACGCGTCGGCGGCTCTCCTTCTGCTGCTGGTGGCGGCCTGTGCCTCGGTGCCCCGGCCGCACACCGCGCGCGAACCGAGCCTGCTCCGCAC
>JBPCIT010000201.1:0-9785 GCA_051006015.1 Longimicrobiaceae bacterium | reverse complement strand
CTTCTGGCAGGCCTACCAGAGCGTGATTCCCGAGGAGCAGCATGCGCCGGTGGAGAAGAGCAGCGGAGAGACCAATCACCTGGAGCGCTGGAACCTCACCCTGCGCCAGCGGCTGGGGCGCTTCGTCCGGCGGACGCTCTCCTTCTCCAACTGCGATTACATGCATGAGATCTGCCTGCGGCTGTTCCTGCACGAGTACAACCGCAGCCGAGCGGCAGATCCCCTCTACCAACCATAAGTACGTCACTACCCGCGGCCAATATCTCGGCGAAGTCGCGATTCATCGTCGACAGGTTGCTTGAACGCCCACGCCTGCAGGGTCAACGGCCAGACCACCGCCCAGCGCTCGGCCGGCGAAAGGCTCCGGATGTAGCTGTCAGCCTCGGGATCCTGAAGCCGCGATAGGTAAGTAGGGTAGTGGGAACGATCCATCGCTACGGGAGACATGGTTTCCTGTGAGATCAGGATTTCCGATCTTTCGCCAATGTAGTCCGCGCCTTCACCGCCCGCCATCGCGCAGACGCCGCCGCCTGCGGAAAGCGGAGGTTAGAGGGCATGCTCCTTGCGCCCCCTCGAGCCGCCCCGAACCCAAGGAGAAACCGGCATGAAGACCCAGGTTCTGGTTGTCTATTACAGCACGTACGGCCACACCTACACGATGGCCTGCGCGGTGGCCGACGGCGCCCGCAGCGTAGAGAATTCGGAGGTGCGGCTGCGTCGCGTGCCGGAGCTCGAGGAGGCGGAAGAGGCGCTCTCCAGCCAGGAAGCCTACGTCGAGGCGCAGGAGGATCAGTCGAAGATTCCGCTGGTCACACATGACGACCTCCGCTGGGCGCACGGCATCATCTGGGGCTTTCCGACGCGCTTCGGGAACATGCCCTCGCAGGTGAAACAGTTCATCGACACCACCGGTCCCCTCTGGCAGCAAGGGGAGCTGGAGGACAAAGCCACCGGCATCTTCACCAGCACGGCGACCATTCAGGGCGGACAGGAGACCACCATCATCACCAGCCTGATCCCCCTGCTGCACCTGGGCATGATCTTCGTCGGCACCCCGTACGGGCAGAACCCGCAGATCATGACCGCGGAAGCGATGGGTGGCTCTCCTTATGGGCCGGGTACGGTCGCCGGTCCAGAAGGGGACCTGGAGCCGCTCGAAGCGGAGCTCGCCACGGCGCGGAACCTGGGCAACCGCGTCGGACGGGTGGCCGCACGTCTCAAGGGCTTGCGGGAGGAAACGGCGAAGGGTCAGCAGGGGCGGGCGGAGGCGTACGAGGAGGAGTAGCCACCTCGCTGCAGGCATGCAATTCGGCCGCGAGGGACGGTGAGAAAGACCGAAACGTAGCTCGACACACCCGATCACACTCCGCCGATTACGATTCGCCGCGCGCAGTGGCGACCTCAGTTCCCGCCGTCGCCTGAGAGGGGGCGGCGGTTCTTTATCTCCCCACCTGTCACATCGGCGCTCATAGGAGCTTGCACTTCCATCGGGTCCCTCCCGACACGACCTTCCGACCCGCAGTGGTACACCTCCTCGGTGTGCGGCTGAAACCTTCCGATTGGCGGTGCCGTAGAAGACGCAGCCACCTCCCTCTCACCCTACGGAGACTTCGATGCTGCTGTCGCTTGCCGCCGCGCTGTTGCTCGGCTACCAGACCGCCCCCGCCGACACGGCGACTCCCCCCGCTCCGCTGGACGCCGCCACACTTTCGAGCGCCTATCTCGACGCCGGGGCGCGGCAGCTCGTCGCACGCGCCCGCGAGCGCCGCGATGTCGTGGACCGCTCGATCGAGGAGTACCAGGTGCTCGCGCGGGAGCGAGTCGAGGGCGGGGTACGGGTGCTCCGCCGCGAGCGCCAGCTCTTCATCCAGGAGACGGCGGCGCGCATTCACTGGCGACGTGACGGGCAGGGTACCGTGGAGCTGCTCGGCGCCCGCCAGGCCACGCCCATGTTCACCGCCGGGGTCAGCGTGCCGGACAACCTGAGAAGACACGCCGTCCACCTTGCCTACGACCCGAGCCACGCCGACCTGGTGAAGGTGGCATTCACCGACGACGACAATTCGATTCGCCACCCGCTCGCCGAGGGAAGCGAGGCGCACTACCAGTTCCGCTCCGGCGAGACGACCACGGTTCGCCTCGCCGACGGCCGGACACTCCGCCTGCTCGAGCTGCAGCTCATCCCCCGCCGCCGCGAGTTCTACCTGGCGAGCGGCTCCCTCTGGCTGGATGCGGATACGCACGCCCTGGTGCGGGCGGTGGTGCGCCCGGCGCGGCCCTGGGACATCGCGCTCGACACCGACGAGGGGGATGAGGTCCCCGGCTTCGTCCAACCGATCCGCGGCGAGGTCCGCTACATCACAATCGAGTACGGGCTCTGGAACATGCGCTGGTGGCTGCCGCGGCTGATCGCCTTCGAGGGGACGGTCGAGGTGGGAGCGCTCGGAGGTCTGGGCGGGCTCGTGCGCTACGAGCGCAGCTACACGGATTACCGCGTCTCCGGCGACGTGGCCGCCGCTCCTGTTGCTGCCGCCGCGGACGCGGAAGCGGTGCTGGAGCGCTGCCCCGATCGGGAGGAGCGTCGCGCCACCAGGCTCACCTGCCACTGCCAGGGCGGGCGCTGCCGCCTCTTCGCGGTTCAGGTGCCGGCCGACACGGCCTCGCTGCTGAACAGTCCTGAGCTTCCGCCTTCGATCTTCGCCGAAGGGCCGGTGCTCTTCACCGATGCGGAGCTGAACGAGATCACCGAGATGCTGAGGAAGATGCAGCCGCCGATCTGGCGCCTGCAGCCGCCCACGGTGGATTGGAGCGTCGCGCGGCTGGATCTGCTGCGCTACAACCGCGTCGAAGGCCTCTCGGTTGGTGCCCGTGCCGATGTGGACTTCGGTACGCTCACCGCGGACGGGACACTCCGGCTGGGCGTCGCAGACCTCGAGCCGAACGTCGAGCTGGGGGCGGTGCGCGAGACGATAGACGCACGCTACCGCCTCGCCGGTTACCGCCGCCTCGCCGCGGTGGACCCGGGGAGCCGATCGCTCGGGCTCGGCAACTCTCTCTCCGCGCTCCTGCTCGGGCGCGATGACGGGGACTACTTCCGCACGCTCGGCGTCGAGCTGATCGGGTCGCCGCCGCGCACGCAGCCGCAGGGATACGGTTGGCGCCTCTTCGCCGAGCAGCAGCGCGACGCGCTCAAGGAGACGAACCTGAGCCTGCCGCGGCTCTGGGACCGCGAGCACGACTTCCGGCAGAACATCGCGGCCGACCACGCCAACCAGGTGGGCGCGGCGCTCGCGCTCCGCACCTTCCGCGGGCGCGATCCTGCCGGGTTCCGCTGGGGCGCCGAAGCCGGCGTGGAGGGCTCCACCGGAACGTTCGACTTCGCACGGCCGTCGCTGACGCTGAGCACCGCCTTCCCGCTGAACCACCGGTTCATGAGCTCCTTCGAGGTGGCAGGCGGCAGCTCCTTCGGCGAGCTGCCGGTACAGAGCCTCTGGTACCTGGGCGGCCCCGGCACCGTCCGCGGCTACGGCGGCAATGCCGCCCGCGGCGAAGCGTTCTGGCGCGCCCGCGCGGAGGTGGCGAATGCCCTGCCCGGCGCCCGTCTCGTCCTCTTCTCCGACGCGGGGTGGGCGGGAGTGCGCGACGACATCCAGCTCGATCCCACACTGCTCTCGGCTGGTGTCGGCGCGAGCTTCCTCGACGGCCTGATCCGCGTCGATCTCGCCCGTGCCCTGCGCGGCGACACCGGCTGGCGGATGGATCTGTACTTCGGGGCGGGGCTGTAGGAGGGTCGGAGGAGCCCGCGTCAGCGGGGCGAGCCGGAGAGAAACGCCGCCACGAAGAGTCCGATGATCCCCACCCAGATCGCCGCGTACCCCGGCACGAAGTATTGCCGCCGCTCGAGCATCTCCGGGTAGAGGACGGGCTTGCCTGCGAACTTGCCGCGCGGCTTGCTCGGGAAGAAGAAGGTCTTGTACGTCTCTATGGTGGCGACGCTGTAGCCGGCCGCCGCCAGCGAGATCAGCAGGATGTCGCCGGTGAAGCGCGAGAGCAGCACCGCCCAGAAGAAGGAGATCAACGGGCTGCGGAAGAACTTCAGCGTCTCGAATCCCTCGATGGGCGCGTCCTTCCAGGCACCCCCGAAGGCGGTGAGCCAGCCGCCGAGGCTGCCGATCGTCGCCAGCAGCACCCACTGCGGGATGCCGTGATCCGTCGCCTGCAGACGGTGCACACCGTACCCGATCAGCAGCAGCAGCGCCACCACGGCCGCGAGCACCGACCAGCGGAGCGCCCGGCTGTGCACCACCCGCCCCAGGATGTGGAACTGCATGGGGATGAAGTACTTCGACTGGTCCTCCTCGCGGATGAAGCCCTTCCACAGCTCGAGCGTCAGCCGCTCGATGGCGTAGGTGAGGCCGAAGAAGACGGCGAGCTGACCCGGATCCCTCAGCTCCAGGCCGGTGACGAGGTAGACCACCAGGCCGATCGCTCCGGCGAGCACGATGCTGCGCACATACTTCGGGACGGTGAACCCCTCGTGGGGCGCATCCTTGTACATCCCCCACGTCGCGGTGTGGGTGCCGGCGACGTGGCCGACGAGCACAGCCAGGATCAGGTTCATCGAGCACCTTCGCTCTGCAGGTTGGAGGTGCGGTCCAGCGACTGGTAGATCTCCTCGATCAGCTCCAGATCACGGCGGGCGCGCGCGAGGTCGAAGCGCGGCTCCTCGCCGGTGCGCAGCGCGCCCAGAAAATCGCGAAACATCGCCTGGAAGCCGAGCAGGTCGCGCGGGCGGGGAAAGTACATGCGCCGCCTCACGCCGTAAAGCAGCAGGAAGAGGCCGTTGGACTCGAAGGTGATCGAGCCGTGGGACCCGAAGATGCGCGAGAGGCGCAGCCCCTTCAGCGGCGACTTCGTCTCCCAGGAGTGATAGAGGGTGCCGACTGCACCCTGGGCGTACTCGAAGACCGCAACCATGCTGCGGTCGGGCCCGGAGCCGCCGCCCGGCCGGTAGCCGTGCGCGGAGAGCACCGGCAGTCCCAGATTCGCCATGAAGTTGACCCAGTGGATCCCGCCCTCGAAGAGCGCCCCACCACCCGCCAGATCCTCGCGCTCCCGCCAGCCCTCCAGCCTCTGCTCCTTCAGCGCGTTGACGGAGAGGATGCGCACCTCGCCGATCGCGCCGGAGGCGACGATCTGCCGGATGCGCTCCGCGATCGGCTTGTAGAAGTAGTTCTCGGCCACCATCACCCTGCGGCCGGTGCGCTGCTGGGCCCGCTCCACCAGGTCGAAGTCCGCGGCCCGCAGGAAGGGCGGCTTCTCGACGATCACATGCTTCCCCGCATCGAGCGCCTGCAACGTCAGGTCGAGGTGGGAGACCGGCGGCGTCGCGACCAGCACCACGTCGATCTTCTCGTCGCGCAGCGCTTCCTCGTAGGAGCCGAAGGCGCCACTGCCGCGAAGGCTCCGGTTGAACTCCCGCGCCTTCGCCGCATCGCGGCTGGCGTAGAAGCGCTGCACGCCGTCATCCAGGCGCTTCAGGGTCCTGCTGTGCCGCCGCGTCACGGCGCCGCAGCCGAGGAAGGCGAGGTTCAGTGTCCGGCTGGGATCTGCAGATGGCATGGCGCGTCAGCCTGGTGTGGCAGCTTTGATGGCTCGCCGCGCTGTCGGATTGCGCGCGAGGTGATCCCCCACCCGTAGCGCGTTGGCAGCGATCGTCAGGCTCGGGTTCAGCCCCGCGGAGGTCGGCATGACGCTGCCGTCCACCACGTAGAGATTCTCAACCCCGCGGAAGCGGCAGTGCTCGTCCAGCGCGGAGGTCGCGGGATCGATTCCCATGCGCACCGTTCCCACGGCGTGCGAGAAGGTCTCGATGGGGTGTACCAGGGTGAAGAGGGCGCCCGCCTCGCGCAGGATGCGACGCGCCTGCCGGATAAGCGCCAGGCGGGCGAGGCGGTCCCGGGAGGTGTAGCGGTGGGTGACCACCAGCTGCGGCAGGCCGAAGCGATCGCTGCGGCTAGGGTCGAGCTCGACCCGGTTCTGCCGCTGTGGCTGGTCCTCGGCGATGACGAGCAGTCCGGTGAGGTGCCTCACCCCGCGGGCGACCAGCGGCCCCAGCGGCCGGCGCAGCCGAGCCGGGAGCCGGTCGCTGACCGGACCGACCGGCGGCGCCATCACCTGCTGGATGTTGCCCAGCTTGCCCGCCGGAGCCGCGATGGCGGGATGCCCGAAGTAGAAGTCCTGGATGGCGATCTGCTTATGGAAGCGCCTCCCCGGATCCGCGTCGCGCGCGAAGACCCCGAAGACGAAGGCGTTGCAGTGACGCATCAGGTAGCGCCCGACGCTCCGTCCTCCCGGGTTCAGCCGCTCCAGCCCGGACGCGAGCAGCAGGTGCGGTGACGCGAGTGCTCCCGCCGCGAGCACGAAGCGCCGCGCGCGGTAGGTCACCCGATCCCCGCTCTCTCTGTCGAAGCACTGGAGCGACACCACCCGTTTCCCCTCGGCCACCAGCCGGGTGACGACGGTGTTGGGGCGCAGGGTGAGGCCACGGCGGATCAGCTCGGGCAGCACCACAGTGGCCAGATCGTTTTTCGCCTCGACAGCGCAGGCGAAACCGTCGCAGGCGACGCAGGCGACGCACTGCCGTGCGCTCTCCGGCGCGTAGTTGATGGCGAGCGGGATCGGGAAAGGGTTCAGTCCCAGGCGACGCGCGGCGCTCTCGACGACGCGTGTGGTCGCCGCCGCCTCCGGCGCCGGCTGCGGGTACGGTCCGCTGCGAGAGGGCTCCGTCGGGTCCTCCGCTGCCCTGCCCGCCACCCCGAGGATGCGCTCGGCGCGGGTGTAGTACGGCTCCAGTGCGGCATAGTGCAGCGGCCACTCCGCGCCGGAATCGCCGACGATCTCAGGCGCCGCGCGGAAATCCGCCTCGCGGAAGCGGAAGGATGCGCCGCCGTAGAAGACCGAGGGACCGCCGACGCAGTAGCAGGCGCCCTCGGTCCGCTCGCGACGCCCGGTGCGCACCCGGTACGGCGTATCGCTGCCGTAGTGCGAGGTGAGGGTGAAGAATCCCTCCGGCTCCCAGCTCTGCGCGCTGCGCGGAACCCAATCGCCGCGCTCGAGCATCAGCACCCGCTCGCCGGCGCGGACCAGCGCGCGCGCGACGAAGGAGCCGCCGAATCCGCTGCCGATCACGATCGTATCGAACCGCTCCTGCCGCGGCGCCAGCCGCATCAGTGCAGCCTGACCACCAGTACAGCTCCCGCTGCTGGCTGGCGTCTCATCGTGGATCTCTCTCCTCAGGGGGGAGCGCGTCCATCACGCGACGGAGCGCGGCGAGACCATGCACGTCGGTCTCGAAGAGAGGCAGATGAAAGAGCCGGCTGCCGCGGAAGCTGCTCTCGATCTCCTCCAGGTAGTGCCGCTCCCGCTCGCGGCGGCGCGCAAGGAACGGACCCTCCGCGTCAGCGGGGAGGACGCGGTTGACGATCACCGCCCCCACGGGCACGCGGTAGCGGGTGAGCGCGTCGGTCGCCTTGCGGGTCTCGAGGATCGGCAGACGCTCCGGGATGAGCACGAAGACGAAGGCGGCGAGCGCCGCGTCGGTGACGAGTGCGCGTGCCTGGCGGAAGCGCTCCTGCCGGCGCTCGAGGATCTCGAGGACGGGATCGTTCTCCTCGCGCTCCTCTCCCGCCGCAGCGCCTGCCACGTTGCGCCACATCCGCCCCAGCGCGCTCATCTTCCGGCGGCGGCTCACCAGCCCGGCGATCCACACCGTCATCAGCTCCGGCAGCGAGAGCAGGCGCAGGGTGTGGCCGGTCGGGGCGGTATCGAAGATCACCCGATCATACTCGCCGCCCGCGAGCTGCATCAGCTCGGCGAAGCGCTCGAAGAGGGCCGCCTCCTCCGCGCCGGGCGATACGCGCGCCACGTCGATCTCACGCTCGACCTCCGCCAGCAGCCGCGGCGAGGTGACCTCCCGGACGCGCGCCTTCACCCCCGCGATGTAGCGCTCCGTCTCCATCTCGGGATCGATCTCGATGGCCCACAGGCGGTCCAGCACCTCGCGCGGCTCCGGGCCGAGCGGGTGATCGAGGATGTCGGAGATCGAATGGGCGGGATCGGTCGAGACGAGGAGGGTGCGCGCCCCCTCCTCGGCGGAGAGGATGGCGTATGCCGCGGCGAGGGTGGTCTTCCCGACGCCTCCCTTTCCCCCAAAGAAGAGGATGCGGCGGTCGAGCAGGCGAGGCACCGGCAAGGGGTCTTCAGCTTCGCGTGATGATCGGATCGCCCGGCGCGCGCTCCAGCATCGCGCGATCCCACTTCCCCATCTCCGCCGCCGCCTCGTAGCTGCTCTGCACGAAGGTGAGGAGCGCCTGATCCGGATCCGCAGACCGGCGCACCGCCTCGTAGGGCAGCACGAACTCCCGTAGCTCGTCGCTGTAGAAGCCGCCCTCCGGCTCGATAGGCCAGCTCCTGTACCCCTCCGGCTCGGGATAGGCGTAGCTGTAGAAGGCGGCCTCCTTCACCGCGCCTCCGCCCGGCCACCAGCCGCAGCTACTCACCTCATGCGAGTACGCCTCGCGAACCACCCAGTCCGCCAGGTGCGGGACGCCACCCGGGTGCCGCGGAGCGCGGCGGCCGGAGAAGCGCGTCAGCGCCAGGTCGAAGCTCCCCCAGAAGAAGTGGACCGGGCTGCTCTTGCCGAGGAACCGCGACTGACTCCGCTGCAGCACCCGATCCGCCTGTGCGAGCGCGCGCCAGAAGCGCTGAGCATGCTCCGCATCGTAGGAGGCGTGCTCCCGGTCCTCGTCGAACGGGATGGGGTCGTCGATCTCGACGGGCATCGTCCAGATCTTCACCTCCAGCTCCAGCTCGCGTAGCGCCGCCATGAACTCCGCGTAGAAGTCCGCCACCGAGCGTGGCGTGAGCGCCAGGGTGCGGGAAGCGCCGTCGTTGGCGAGGATGCGCAGCTCGTGCGCGAGGAAGTCGAAGTCGATCTGGAAGATGCGTTCGCCGTGCGGCATCGCGGCGGTGGTGAGGCCGTGCGCGGTCAGGTACAGCGGCACCTGCCACCAGTGGTTGAGCATCGGCGCCTGCGCCAGGCGCACCTTCCCGACGATCTGCGTCCACAGGTGCAGCGTGGCGCGCGTATCGTCCCACGCTTCCAGCGGCAGGCTCGGCCAGGCATCCACACCGGCGCGGGCCTTAGGCGACATTTTCACGATCCGGACCGGAAGTGGGGAGAGGCGGCAGCGCTCGGGTCCCGCTGACCTTGCGCGGAGGGGGCGACCGCAAGATAACGCCCCGGCGGGAGATGCGACATCACGGCTGCAGGCGGTGCACCCATGACATGGGGGGCCACGGGCGAACGAAGCGATCGGTACGACAGAGAACGCTTCGCCACCCGAAAAGCTGACACACCCCTCGCCATACCGACTACCGGCCGACCGGCACCGTCAGGACGTCCGCTCGTCCGCACTCGGTCCGTAGAGCCCCGGCACCGGCACGTCCAGCAGGCGCAGGTAGACGCTGAGCTGCCCGCGATGGTGGATCATGTGGCTGATGCCCACCGAGCGCAGTACCCCACCTCGGGGCCGGCGCAGCAGCACCTGCTCCCCGCGCCGCAGCGTCCACGGCGTGCCGAGTGCCGCCTCCCCCGTCTTCGACATGGCCTCCTTGAGCGCCGCCGCGTTCTCATCGAAGGTGCGCAGCAGCTCCTCGCGGCTCTCCGGCCCGGCGATCGCCGCCGGCGGAGCGGAGGCGAAGTCGAACTCGTCCTGCCGCAG
>JBPCIT010000200.1:0-2898 GCA_051006015.1 Longimicrobiaceae bacterium | reverse complement strand
CTATCTCGGCGGGGGCCGCCGAACCATTGCCCCCGCGAGGGATCATCACTCCGCCCGTCGCCCTCTTGACTTCCGCCAGCAGGTACTCCGCCAGAGCCTCGATCGATGGGCTCTCGAAGATCTCGCCCGGATAGAGTGTCAGCTGCAGATCCCGGTTCAGCGCGCGGATCAGCTCGACGACCATGAGCGAGTCCATCCCCAGCTGCATGACGCTGCGCCGCGGGCTGATCGCCGTGGGATCCGTCACGATGATGCGGGCGATCCTCCGCCGCAGATGGTCGAGCATCAGGCCCGCACGCTCGCCGGTGGGCGCCGCGAGGATGTGGTCGCGTATCGCTCGCTCGCCGTCGTCGTCTGCCGCGCCGGTTGATGCTTCCAGCGGGAGCTCGGAGAGCCAGGGCGTACCGGCGGGGAACGCCTCACGCAAGCGAGCGGGCGCCGCCGGCACTACGCCCACCTGAGGCGCGTCCTGGCGGAGCAGCCGGCCGAGCAGCTCGACCCCCTGGCGGGGGAGGATCGTGCCGATGCCGGTGCGCGCCCTTCGTTCCTCGAGGTCGGCGCGGGCCGCCATGCCCACCTCGGACCAGGGGCCCCAGTTGATGCTGAGTGCGGGCAGACCCTTCCCGCGGCGGTGGAGGGCAAGCGCGTCGAGGAATGCGTTGGCTGCGGCGTAGTTGGCCTGCCCGGCAGAGCCGGTGAGCGACGCGGCCGAGGAGAAGAGGACGAAGAAGTCCAGCGGCGCGTCCTGCAGCAGGCGGTGGAGCAGCCAGCCGCCGTGGGCCTTCGGGCGCAGCACGGCTTCCAGCGCCGCACTATCCATCTGCAGCAGGGTGCGGTCGTGAGTGACGCCGGCGGCATGAACCACACCACGGATCGGCGGCCAGCCCTCCTCCTCGTAGCTCGTCAGGAACCCGCTCAGTTGGGCTTCATCGGCGACATCCACCGCGGCCGTATGGACACTCGTGCCCATCGCTTCGAGCTGGCGGATCGCAGCGATCTGCGTGGCGAGCGGAGCGTCGGTCACCTGCTTCCAGGCGGCGCGGGGCGGCAGCGGCGTGCGGCTCAGCAGGATCAGCCGACGAGCGCCCTGCTCCGCGAGCCAGCGCGCCACCTGCAGCCCGAGGCCGCCGAGGCCGCCGGTAATGAGATAGGCGCCATCCGGACGCGGGCGGTACGGGTGCGCGGAGGCCACGGCCGGCCCGGCGGGAAGGACGCGCGCGACGTGCCGCTCGCGACCGCGGAATGCGATCTCCTTCTCGCCGTCCGGGTGCCGAAGCTCGGCGACGATTCGCGCGGTGTCGTCGCCGCTCCGAGCGGGGTCCAGATCGATCACGCCGCCCCAGAGCTCCGGGTGCTCGAGCGCAATCGTCTTGCCGATTCCCCACATAGGCGCCTGCGCGACGCCCGCTGCCTGGATCGGCTCCTCTCCGACCATCTGCGCGCCCCGCGTCACAAGCCAGAGCCGGGGTGCCTCGGCTGAGGGGTCGAGCTTCGCCGCCGCCAGCGCCTGCACGAGGTGCAGTACCGCTACACCGCCCAGGGTTAGCGCCCGCTCCACCGCGGCTAACTCCAGGACGTCCGCGCGGGCCGAGTCAAGGCTCCACAGGTGGACGACACCCCGTAGCGGAGCCTCTGCCGTCATAGCCTCGGAGATCAAGCTTTGCAGCGCTGCGGGATCGGCGGGATCGAACGAGCGGGTGACGCCGCTTCCACCCGCCGGTTGGCCGGCGGGTCGTGCAATGGTGCAGCGGTCGCCGCGGGCCTCCAGCGCGGCTGCTAGAGCCACGCCCTCCCCGGCATCATCAGCGAGAATGAGCCAGTGGCCAGGCAGCGTCGTGCCGGGGGAATCCGCCTCACCCATGCGCGCGGCAGGCCGCCATGTGGGCCGATATAGCCAGTCTCCGATCTCCAGCGGGTCCGGGGCGTCCTCCTGCGAAGCAGGAGCCGGTCGCGTACTCCGCTCGGCTGGCCAGTAACGTGTACGCTGGAATGGGTAGGTCGGGAGGACCACTTTCTGGCGGGAATGATCACGGTGGAATCCCTCCCAATCGGGCACGGCTCCAGACGTGTACAGCGCTGCGAGACTGTCGAGGATCTGCGCCCAGTCATCCCTGCCCGAACGCACGGAAGCGAGCCAGAGCCCGTCGCCCACGCAGCGCTGCCCCATCGCGACCAGCGTGGAGCCCGGTCCGACCTCCAGGAAAAGCTGGCAGCCACTCTCGCGGAGCGAATGCATGCCCGCTGCAAAGGTGACGGGCGCGGTCAGCTGCTCCGTCCAGTACTCGGGTGTAGCGATCTCCGCACCCGCCGGTCGGCCGGTGAGGTTGGAAATCAGGGCCATCCGCGGGGGCGCGAATCGTGTTGACGCCGCCGCTGTGGCAAAGGGCGCCCGGACGGGGTCCACGAGGGGAGAGTGGAAGGCGTGCGAGACCTGGAGCGCGCGGG
This sequence comes from Longimicrobiaceae bacterium, assembly GCA_051006015.1. Lineage (GTDB taxonomy): Bacteria > Gemmatimonadota > Gemmatimonadetes > Longimicrobiales > Longimicrobiaceae > JBPCIT01. The sequence continues at coordinate 453 of JBPCIT010000200.1, read as the reverse complement.
AGTGGATTCCGCGAGCTGCCAGCTCCTCCAGGACCCGCTGCACTGCCATCCCTTCGCCCGAGATCACGGTATTCTCAGGACCATTGAGGGCGGCAATCGCGACCTGCTGTGCGTAGGGCGCCACCCCGCGTCGAACTTCCTCCTCGCCCGCGAAGACAGCCGCCATGGCGCCGCCCGCCGGCAGCGCCTGCATCAGGCGAGCGCGCTCGGCGATCAGCCCCAGCCCCTCCTCCAGGCTGAAGACACCGGCAACACAGGCAGCCACGTACTCGCCCACGCTGTGCCCCAGCACCGCGTGCGGCTCGACTCCCCAGGACCTCCACAGCTCGCAGAGCGCGTACTCGATCGCAAAGAGCGCCGGCTGCGTGTAGAGCGTCTGATCCAGCAGCGCCTGCGCCTCGGCCTCTTCACCGGGAGCGGGATAGAGCACCGAAAGCAGTGGAGGATCGAGGT
>JBPCIT010000199.1:0-8684 GCA_051006015.1 Longimicrobiaceae bacterium | reverse complement strand
TACTGGCCCACCTCGCCCTCGACCTTCCGGCTCGAGCAGCTCTCGTACGGCCCGACCGAGGGCGGCTACTTCTACTCGGCGAACGCCATCTGCACCCCCGAGCACGGCGGCACGCACCTCGATGCGCCCATCCACTTCGGCGAGGGGCGCCGCACGGCGGATGAGATCCCGCTCGAGCAGCTGATGGGGCCGGCAGTGGTGATCGACATCTCGCAGCAGGCTGGGGCCGATCCCGACTACCGGCTCACCCGCCAGGACGTGCTGGACTTCGAACGCCGCCACGGCCGCATCCGCGAGGGGACGATCGTGCTGCTGCGCACCGGGTGGAGCCGCTTCTGGCCCGACCGCCGCGGCTACCTGGGTGACGACACCCCCGGCGACGCGTCGCGGCTGCGCTTCCCCAGCTACGGGGAGGACGCCGCCCGGCTGCTGGTCGAGGAGCGGCGCGTCGCCGCGCTGGGAGTCGATGCCGCCTCCATCGACCATGGCCAGTCGCAGGACTTCATGGTCCACCGCATCGCCGCCGCGCGCGACGTGCCGGGGTTCGAGAACCTGACCAACCTGGATCAGCTCCCGCCGCGCGGCGCGACGGTGATCGCGCTGCCGATGAAGATCGAGGGCGGCTCCGGCGGCCCGCTGCGCGCCATCGCCCTGCTGCCGCGCGGAGCCACGGGCCGCGGCAACCGGTGAGCGGCTGCACCGCCACGGGGGAGTAGCGGGGTGGCAGAGCGCTACGACGTGATCATCGCCGGCCTCGGCGCGATGGGGAGCGCCGCTGCCTTCCACCTGGCACGGCGCGGGCTGCGGGTGCTGGGGCTTGACCGGCACACGCCGCCTCACGAGCTGGGCTCCTCGCACGGCGAGTCGCGGGTGATCCGCGAGGCCTACTTCGAGCACCCTGCCTACGTCCCCCTGGTCCAGCGCGCCTACGAGCTGTGGGCGGAGCTCGAGGAGCAGACGGGGCAGAAGCTGCTGCGGATCACCGGCGCGCTGATGCTGGGCACGCCGGAGAGGGAGGTGGTCACGGGAGCGCTGCGCAGCGCGCAGCTGCACGACCTGCCGCACGAGCGGCTCGCTGCCGGCGAGGTGCGGCGCCGCTTCCCCGTGCTCCATCCCTCACCCGATCAGGTCGGCGTGTACGAGCCGCGCGCCGGGGTGCTCTTCCCGGAGGCGTGCATCCAGGCGCACCTCGATGCCGCACGCGCGCATGGCGCGGCGCTGCGCTTTGCCGAGCCTCTCACGCGCTGGCGCCCCACCGGCGAGGGGGTGGAGGTGCTCACGCCCTGGGATCGCTACCACGCGGATGCGCTGGTGCTCGCAGTCGGCGCCTGGCTCCCGGGGCTCATGCCCTGGCTGCCGCTGGAGGTCGCGCGGCAGGTGCTGCACTGGCTGCGCCCCGCGCGCGACGCCGAGGCCTTCGCGCCGGAGCGCTGTCCTGTCTTTCTCTGGGAGACGGCGCCGGGGCGGATCTTCTACGGCATCCCGGATCTCGGTGGAGGAGTCAAGGTCGCGCTGCACCACGGCGGGGAGCGCTCGCCGCTGGAGCAGGTGCGGCGAGAGGTGGGGGAGGAGGAGGTCGCCGCGGTGCGCGGCCTGCTCGACCAGTACGTGCCCGCCGCCGCGGGCGAGCTCCTGCGCTCCAGCGTCTGCCTCTACACCAACACCCCGGACGGCCACTTCCTCATCGACCGGCACCCCGAGCACCCGGCGGTGTGGCTGGCGAGCCCCTGCTCCGGCCACGGCTTCAAGTTCTCCGGCGCGATCGGCGAGCTGCTCGCGCAGCGGATCACCGAGGGCACCGCCAGCCTCGACTCCCCGCTCTTCCGGCTGGAGCGACTGGATCTACGGGAGAAAGGTTGACCGGCGCAGTTCTCCCCTCCCCCGAGTTCGGGGAGGGGCCGGGGGAGGGGGCCTGCAGCGGAGCGGATCTACCGTTCGATCGGCAGGCGCACCGCGTTGCCCCATTCCGTCCAGGAGCCGTCGTAGTTGCGGACCGTGGGGTAGCCGAGCAGGTAGGTGAGGGTGAACCAGGTGTGCGAGGAGCGCTCGCCGATGCGGCAGTAGGCGATCACCTCATCCTCCCCCGAGAGGCCGATCTCCCGCTCGTAGATCGCCCGCAGCTCCTCCGCGCTCTTGAACTCGCTGGTGTCGGGATTCACCGCCCGCGCCCAGGGGACGTTCTTCGCGCCGGGGATGTGGCCGCCGCGCAGCGCGCCCTCCTGCGGGTACTCCGGCATGTGCAGCTTCTCGCCCCGGAACTCCTCGGGGGAGCGCACGTCGACCATCTGCCCCTGCCGCTGGAGGTGCTGCAGCACGTCCTCGCGGAAGGCGCGGATCTCGTCGTCCCTGCGCTCCGCGACCGGGTAGTCGCTCGGGGGATAGCTCGGCACCTCGGTGGTCAGCTCCCGTCCCTCGTCCGTCCACTTCTTGCGGCCGCCGTCCATGACGCGCAGGTCGCGGTGCCCGAAGAGGCGGAAGACCCAGAGCGCGTAGGTCGCCCACCAGTTGTTCTTGTCCCCGTAGAAGACCACCGTGGTGTCGGGACCGATCCCCTTCTCCCGCATCAGCTCCGCGAAGCTCTGCGCGTTCAGGTAGTCGCGCTGCAGGGGATCCTGCAGGTCGGTGTGCCAGTCGGTCTTGACCGCGCCGGGAATGTGCCCGGTCTCATAGAGGAGCACGTCCTCGTTGGACTCGACGAGACGCACGTTCGGGTCGTTCAGGTGCTCGGCGACCCAGTCGGTCGAGACCAGCGCGTCGGGGTAGGCGTAGCCGCGCTCCTCGATCGGGGGGGACTTCGTCTGCTCTGCCATGCTCGAATCTCCTGCTGTAGGGGATGCCACCCTGCCCGATTCGCGCGCGAACCGGGCAGTGGGACTCCGTACTGCGAATGGGGGCGTACACTCCCACAATCGTACGCGGCAGGCGCACACGCAAGGTCCGGGAGCTCCCACCCACACAGTGGCAGAGCCATACGAGCCGGCCCGCCCCCGTGCAGGGAGCGGGCCGGGCAGGATGCGAGGACGATGCTCTCGGGAGAGGTTTGGGGAGAACCCTACTGGAGCCAGACGGCGTCCGGGAAGAGCTCGCGCTTGCGATCTACGGGAGGCGCGCTGCGCTGGGGGAGGTGCAGGAAAGCCGGAGCGGGCGCTGGAGCGCTTGGTTCAGGTGCATCGGCAGTCGAAAGCTCTCTTCCCCGCCTCTCGTTCTTCGCCTCCGCCCCGGCGGCGGAAGGGCTCTCGGCCGCCCGCAGCAGCACGCTCGGCGGGACGTAGCGCACCGCCCGCGGAAGATGCTCCTGCAGAGCGGTCCCGCCCATCGGCTTGGCCCGGGTACCCGCGGCCATCCACTCGAAGTGGCCCGCCTCGTCGGTGTGCCGCGAAAGCTTGCCCTCGGCGACCGCCACATCCTTCCAGAAGGAGGGGTGCGCCTCGCGCTCGACCGCCCACTCGCAGATCATCTCTCCGCCCTGCCACACCCCGCTGTCGACGAGCCGGCGAGCGCAGCTGGCGACGAAGCTCCGCTTGCATCCGGTGTAGCGCGCCAGGCGGTCGATGTTCTGCCCGACCTCGAGCGCGGCGAGCAGCAGCGTTACCGCCCAGTAGGTGGAGGCGATGGCGCAGCGCTCGGGATCTCTGGCTCGCAGGGGCATGGGCTTGGGAGGAGTGTACTCCGGGACATACGAACGAAACATCTGCATAGGATAACCTCATGGCTCGGAAACGTGCGGCGGACACGCTCTCTGACGATCCGGCAGAGTAGAAGGTCACACGAGCCACGGGCAGGGGGCACTCGCCCGCGCCGGAGCCGGTTCAATCCGCCAGGGCGGCCGCAGGCTGGAAGGTGGGTTCCGCCGCGTGCAGGCGCGCCGCCTCCCACCCGAGGAGCGCCTTCTTGCGCGCGCTTCCCCAGCGGTACTCGCCGAAGGCGCCCGTTCGGCGGATCACCCGGTGGCAGGGGATCAGGAAGGCGACCGGGTTCCGCGCCACTGCGCTTCCCACCGCGCGAGCGGCACGCGGCGTTCCCACCTCGGCGGCCACATCCTCGTAGCTGAGAGCGGAGCCCGGCGGGATGCGCAGCAGCGCCTCCCACACCTTGAGCTGGAAGTTGGTGCCCTTCAGGTGCAGGCTCAGCGCGCCGCCGCCGTGCTCGCGTGGGAGATCGAAGATCTGCCGCACAACCGGCAGGGTGGCAGCGCGATCCTCGCTGAGCTGCGCGCCCGGCCAGCGGCCGCGCAGCTCCTCGATCGCGACCTCCTTCCCCTCATCCACCAGGAAGGCCAGGGCGCAGATTCCCCGCTCCGTGAGCGCGAGCAGGCAGTCGCCGAAGGGGCTCGGGTGGATGCCATAGCGGATGGAGAGGCCCTCGCCGCCGCGCTTCAGCTCTCCCGGCGTCATCGCTTCGACGCTCACCAGCAGGTCGTGCAGCCGGCCCGGCCCGGAGAGCCCCGCGTCGTAGGCCACTTCGAGTGTGCTCCGCGACTGCCGCAGCAGCTCCCGGGCGTACTCCGCCGTCAGGTACTGCAGGAAGCGCTTGGGGCTGATCCCCGCCCAGCGCCGGAAGAGACGCTGGAAGTGGTACTCGCTCAGCCCGACGCGGGCGGCAGCCTCGGCGAGCGAGGGCTGCCGGCGAAAGTCGCCCTCCAGGAAGAGAATCGCTTTCTCGATCCGCGCGTAATCCATCGTCGACATAGAGGCTCTCCTTGTCAGAGTCATCGTGGCGTCTGAACGATGGCACGGAGGCGCGAATCCCTCAATCCGATTCTTGCTTCACCTGCGCAGACACAGGCTCAGTCGGGCACCACGGCGGTGGCCTCGATCTCGACCCTGGCACGCTCCTCGAGGAGCCCGGCGACGATCACCAGCGTCATGGGTGGGAAGTGACGGCCGAACAGCTCGCGGTAGGCGGCGCCGATCTCGCGCTGCGCGTCCAGATACGCCTGCCTGTCGGTGACGTACCAGGTGAGCCGAACCACCTGCTCGGGCGCCGCCCCGCCCGCCCGCAGCACCGCGACCACGTTCTGCAGCGCGGGGCGCACCTGCGCGCCGAGATCGTCGCTCTCGAACTCGCCGGTCGCCGGGTCCCAGCCGATCTGCCCGGCGACGAAGACCATACGCCCCTGTGCCGTGATTCCGTTGGAGTAGCCGCGGGGCGGCGCCCAACCCTCGGGCTGGAGGATCTGCATTCTACTTCAGCGCTGGTCGCATGGTATGATTCCGGTGACAAGAGGACCGCACGGGGCTTGCCTCACGGAGATGCTGCGGATTGTAGCGGATGGAATGCACTGGACCAGTGGAGCTTGGTAACATCCGTCCGCGTGCTGGCGTGTTCGATCTCGATCCCGATTGCCTGCCCCTCCGCATCCAGATCCACCACGACATCCGGAGCCACCTCCTTAGCGTCTGCTCCAGGTCCGTCTCGAAGATGGATGTAGAGTGTATCGGTTTCGGGAAAGTACTCCAGCCTCATGAGTCCTCCGGCAGTCGAAAGGTCTTGTCCCCGAAAGCGTTGTGCAGGGTCGCACCGTCCTGCAGGGTTACGACCCGCAACAGTGTCCGAGTTCCGGCACATAGCGCCAGAACCGGAGGCTTCCATCCTCCTGCTCTTCGGCGTAATCAGGATCTCTAATCGTGTCCTCACACCAAGCCAGGCGGATGTACGGACGCTGCTGGAGAACCCGGCGAGCGAAGTATTCCGTATGCTTCATCGTACGGAGAATTCACCGCGCGCTCACCCTCCGCCCTCCCGCAGGCGGAAGCGCTGCAGCTTCCCGGTCTGCGTACGCGGCAGGCTCTCGCGGAACTCGATCCGGCGGGGGTACTTATAGGGCGCGATCTCGGACTTGACGAACTCCTGCAGCTCCTTGACCATCGCCTCGCCAGGCGGGTATCCCTCGCGCAGCACCACAAAGGCCTTCACCACCTGGCCACGCTCCTCGTCCGGCACACCCACCACGCCGCACTCCGCCACCGACGGATGGTCGAGCAGCACGTTCTCCACCTCCGGACCGGAGATGTTGTAGCCGGCAGAGACGATCATGTCGTCGGTGCGCGCCTGGTACCAGAAGTAGCCCTCCTCGTCCTTCACGTAGGCGTCGCCGGTGAGGTTCCAGCCATTCTGCACGTATCCCTCCTGCCGCTCGGGATCGTCGAGGTAGCGGCAGCCGGTGGGTCCCTTCACCGCGAGGCGGCCCACGGCGCCAGGGGGGACCTCGTTGCCGCTCATGTCGAGCACGGTGGCGCGGGAGCCGGGCACCACCCGCCCGGTCGAGCCGGGGCGGATCTCCTCCTCGGCAGAGCTGATGAAGATGTGCAGCATCTCCGTCGCGCCGATGCCGTCGATGATGCGGATCCCCGTCGCCTCGAGGAACGCCTCGTAGGTGGGGAGCGGCAGCGTCTCCCCCGCCGAGACGCACTTACGCAGCGAGGAGAGGTCGTAGTCCGGCGCCATCTCCGCCATCGCGCGGTAGGCGGTGGGCGCGGTGAAGCAGACGGTGGCGCCGTGCTCCTGGATCGCCTCGAGCAGCTGTTTGGGCGGCGCCTGCTCGAGCAGCAGCGCCGCCGCGCCGATGCGCATCGGGAAGAGGAGCAGCCCGCCGAGGCCGAAGGTGAAGGCGAGCGGGGGAGAGCCGCAGAAGATGTCGTCCGGCTCGGGGCGCAGCACGTACTTCGGGAAGCAGTCGCAGCTGGCGAGCAGGTCGCGGTGGAAGTGCATCGTCCCCTTCGCCTGCCCGGTGGTGCCGGAGGTGAAGGCGATCAGCGCCACGTCGTCCGCCGCGGTGTCCACGTTGGCGAAGCTCGTCGGCTTGTCCTGCATCAGCACCTCGAGAGCGGAAGCATGGAAGGTGTTGAAGTGGACGACATCTTCCAGCACCAGCACCTTGCGCGCCGCCTCCTCCATCTCCGCGGCGATGCGCGAGTCGGTGAGCGCCAGGCGGACCTGCGCCTTCTGGGCGATGTAGGCCAGCTCGCGCGAGCGCAGCAGCGGCATGGTCGCCACCGCGATCCCGCCCGCCTTGAGCACCGCGAACCAGCAGGCCGCCATCATCGAGTTGTTCGGCCCACGCAGCAGCACCCGGTTTCCCGGCACCAGCCCCAGGTCGTCCACCAGCACGTGGGCGATGCGGTTGGCGTGCTCGAGGAGCTGGCGGTACGTCCAGTGCCCATCGGGAAAGAGCAGCGCCGTGCGCTCGCCCGCCTCCCCCTCCGCCATCCGGTCGAGCAGCTCGACCGCCGCGTTGAGGCGCGGCGGGTAGCTCAGCTCAGGGATGCCCGAGTAGTCCATCTCCGGCCACATCTCGCGCGGCGGGAGGTGGTCGCGGGCGAAGGTGTCGTGGTGGGCGGTGTAGGCGGCGCTTGTGTTGTCACGCATGGGGACCAGCCTCCGCAGGTGAGGGAACGGGTGCGGGAGTGTAGTCTAGGGCCACTTCAGCTCGCACAGCAGCCGCTGCAGGACAGACACCTCTACTCGACTCGCGTCAACATGACGGAGCGTCAGAGGGGCAGCGAACGGATCTGGTTGATCCATTCCTCCTTCTCGGTGGCGTACCAGATCAGCATCAGGTCATCTACCGCGGCAGCGACCGGCAGGTGCTGCGGGATGAGCAACACCCCCGCACTACTCTCGGTGGCGATGAACTCGGCGAAATGACGGGGCATGGTTCTGCGGTCGTGTGTAACGAGGACGCGCCCCTCACTGGCCGCAAGCGCCAGCACCTCTTTGTCATCCAGGCCGGCCAGAGCTGCCTCCGTGGCGCTCTGGAAATCCACCGCGGGCTCGCGCCGCTTCGCTGCCAGCAGCAGGATCTGGTTCAGATCGGCATCCGCCTGGAACCGCACGCTCATCGCGGCAGAGTCTGCCTCTGCCGCCGAGCGTCAGCCATCTTCTGATAGAACATCGGGTCGCGGTCGCGCCATTCCTCTCGCAGGGAAGCGAATGCCGCTTCCTCCTCGCGCAGATAGGCATCGATGCTCGCGCGGTTCGCGAGATAGAAGGTGATGGCCCCGTAGACCTGCTCCAGCGTCAGCACTGGAAACGACTGCGCGATGCTCTCCGCGGTTTGCCCGGCCAGAAAGGCATACACGATGGAGTCGAGCGACACGCGAGTGCCAGCAATACGGTAAATCCCCTCCCTCAGCTCAACGTACGGCGCGTCCATGTGGTTGCTCATTCCCGTGTCAGCATCTCGGTTGCTCCGCGACCTTCCTCCGTGCCAGCTCGTTCCGCCGCTGCGCCTTCCGCGCCTGCCCCAGCTGCTCGCCGGGTGGACTCGGGGGCTACGAGGTGCATCGTTGGCTCTACTGCGATTGCGCTGCGAGTTCCGCCTCGAGCTGGGCAAGGATCGCCCTGTCCTGCTCCAGATCTGGAGACTGAACTAGCTCGTCCAACTCCACCACCCGCCGCAACTGCACCACTGCCTCGGCCAACCGCCCCTCCTGCCTGTAGACGATCGCGATGTTGAAGCGCGTCACCGCTTCGCCCGCCCGATCCCCCACCTCTTCCTGGATCGGCAGCGCCTGCTCGTAGTACTCCAGCGCTTTCTGCCGCTGCCCCAGGCTGTTGTAGACGAGGCCGAGGTTGCTGAGCGTGGTGGCGAGCCCCGCTCGGTCCCCCACCTCTTCTCGGATCGGCAGCGCCTGCTCGTAGTACTCCAGCGCTTTCTGCCGCTGCCCCAAGCTGTCGTAGAC
>JBPCIT010000198.1:0-3167 GCA_051006015.1 Longimicrobiaceae bacterium | reverse complement strand
TGCGCGTGGCGGGGAATCTGTCACGCCAACGTGTGGGCGGGACCGGATTCGGGGATCGCCCCTTGCACAAAAACCGTGCAGGCAATGCCCCTTTTTGCTGCCGTGCAGAGTGCAGCAGACACACTCTTCGATCTGCAGGCGCGTGGCGAGGAGGGGTGCGGAGTGGGGCGCTTACCTGCTGTCGGCCCCTCCTCCGTCGAAGAGCCCGAGCTGCCCCGTCGCATCTGGGCGCCGGAAGGAATCGGTGGAGAGCCCCGGCCAATCCTGGCTGAGCCCTGCCCTGCGCCGGGCGACATGGAAGAGGGCGCGGATCTGCTCGGCGTAGGCGCCCTCGCCGCGCATGCGCGAGCGGAAATTCGGGTCGTTCAGCTTGCCGCCGCGCATCCCCCGCACCCGGCCGAGCACCTTCTCCTTGCGCTCCGGAAAGTGGGTCTCCAGCCAGTGCTCGAAGAGATCCTTCACACCCAGCGGCAGCCGCAGCGGCACGAAGCCGGCGGTGCACGCGCCCGCGTCGGCGGCGGCCTGCAGGATCGCGGGCAGCTCGTGGTCGGTGAGGCCGGGGATCACCGGCGCGACCATCACTCCCACCGGGATGCCCGCCCCCGCGAGCTGCCGGATGGCGTCCAGACGGCGGGCAGGGGTGGAGGTGCGCGGCTCCATCACCCGCTGCAGCTCGGCGTCGAGCGAGGTGATCGAGAGGTTCACCATCGCCGCCCGGTGGCGGGCGAGCTCCCCCAACAGGTCCAGGTCCCGCGTCACCAGATGGTTCTTGGTGATGATCGCTACCGGATTGCGGAACTCCGCCAGCACCTCCAGGCAGCGGCGCGTCAGGCGCAGTCGCCGCTCGGCGGGCTGGTAAGGATCTGTCACGCCGCTCAGCGCCAGCGTCGTCGGCTTCCAGCGCGGCGATGAGAGCTCCCGCCGCAGCAGCTCGGGTGCCTCCTCCTTGACCAGGATCTTCGTCTCGAAGTCGAGGCCGGCCGAGAAGCCGAGCCATTCATGGGTGGGACGAGCGTAGCAGTAGACACATCCATGCTCGCATCCTCGATACGGATTGATGCTGACGTCGAAGCCGACGTCCGGGCTGTTGTTGCGCGCGATGATGGTGCGGGTGGTGTCGCGGAAGAAGCGGGTGCGCGGGCCGGGATCGTCCGGGTCCCGCGCCTCGTCATCGGGGAGGAACTCGAGGGTCTCGAAGCGGTTCGGCGGATTCTCCGCCACGCCGCGCCCCTGGATCTTGTACAGCTCCATGCCGTCCTCCGCCAGCGCTCCGGTGCTCCCGACCCGCTGCGGATGCCAGCACCGCGCATCCGCTATCTTCGGCTTCTATTCGGGAATATGGGAGACGTGGCCCAGAAGCGCCAGTGCGGAAGGATCGCAGGCGCCGACACCCGGACTCACCGCGCGCCGAGGAGCGCGCGTTCCGCGGGGGTGGCCGCGGCGCAGATCTGCTCCAGCGGCCCCACCACGGTGATGACCAGGTCGTCCGGGCGCAGGTATTTGCGGGCGGCGCGGTTCACGTCCTGGTGCGTCAGGCGGCGGATCGCCTCCAGCTCGGCAGCATCGCCGGCGTAGTAGTTCAGGTACTGCGGCGACTGATAGTCATAGAGCCCGAAGAGGTGCTTCTGCGCCAGCCGCTCGGCGGTCTTGTGCGGGGTGTCGTAGGAGGCGGGGATCAGCCCGTCGAGGTACGCGGTGCGCGCGGCCTCGAACTCCTCCGCCGTCACTCCCTCATCCCGCATCTTCCGGATCTCCTCGAGTGCCAGGCGGACGCCGCGGGCGAGGGTTTCGGGGTTGCCGCTGAAGCGCCAGAGGTAGGGATTCGGCGTGCCCCGCCCCGGCTCCACCTCGCTGTAGAGCGCGGAGGTGATCCCGGTCTGGGTGCGGAGCAGCTCCATCATGCGCGAGATGAAGCCGCCGCCCGCCAGGATGTGGTGCATCAGCTCGAGGGCGGCGTGGTCCTTCGGCTGCCCCTGGATGCCCAGGTGGCCGAGCATCACGTGCCCCTGCCGGGTATCCAGGTCCCGCGTGGCGACCCTCCGCCCCTTCACCTCCCGCGGCTTCGGCAGCGAAGTCGAGGTGCCGGAGGAAGGGGCGGATGCACCGCCGGTGGCGGAGAAAGCTTCCGCGAGCACCCGCTCCACCCGCGGCCGCTCCGTCGCGCCGGAGACCGCGAAGGCGATGCGCGTGGGGTGATAGTGGCGGGCGTGGAAGGCACGCACGTCCTCGAGGGTGAGTGCGCGCACCGACTCGGCGGTGGGCGGCCTGCCGAAGGGGTGGTTCTCGCCATAGAGGGTCCGCTCGAAGAGCGAGCGCACCTGCATCGCCGCGTCGTCGGCTGCGCGGGCGGAACGGAGTGCCAGCCGCTCGCGCTCCGCCTCGAAGGCCGCCTCGAGACGGGGGCGGGCGAGCAGCTCGCCGATCAGCGCGATCATGGAGTCGGCCGAGGCCGCGGGCGCGACCGCACGCAGGCGGGTCCGGTTGCGGTCGCTGTCGATGCGAAGCGTGGCGCCCAGCCGGTTCAGCGCCGCCTCGACCTCCACGTGCGTTCGCCTCTCCGTGCCGCTGCGCAGGAGCAGCTCGGCGGTCAGCGCCGCCAGCCCCTCCTTGCCGGCGGGATCGCCGATCGCGCCGGCGTCCACCAGGGCGGTGACCTGCACCATCGGCAGGAGGGAGTCCTCCACCACGAACGCCGTCACTCCGCTCGGCAGCTCGATGCGGTACTCCGCCGGGTCGGGAGGGGTGAACGCGACCGGCGCGAAACGTAGGTCGCGGTAGTTCGGCACGGGCGCGGGGGAGGCGAACCCGCTGGGGCGGCGCACCGCCATCCAGGGCGGGGCGTACCACGGCTGCTCGGCGATCGCGAGCGGCGTCTCCGGATCGATCCGCTCGATCCGCGTGGCGAGCGTGCCCGCCGGCTCCCGCAGCGTGGTGTGAGCGCGCGCTGGCGCCGGTACCCTCTCCTCCTGCGGCGCGGCGTGCGCGCGCGGTGCGGGGTCGAGGAACCACTCGCCCACGGGCCCGCCATACGGCCACTCGCCCGGTCGCACGCGGTTCAGCTCCGCGGCGCCCAGGCGCCCCAGCTCGCCACCCCCGCTCCCCACCTCCGCGTCGCCATCAGCCATCGCGGTACGCGCGCCAGCGGTGGAGCGGCGCAGCACACCTAC
>JBPCIT010000197.1:0-5029 GCA_051006015.1 Longimicrobiaceae bacterium | reverse complement strand
GAGCTTGACGAGCCCCTCGGAAACTAGGTGCCCGAGCGGGTGTTCCTCGAAATACTCCAACTGCGAGTCGGCGAGGAACGGAGAGATCTCATCCCGCTCGGGGTGTGAGCGCGGCAGCGGACCACCCGCACCTCGCAGCTGGCGGTATTCGCGCTGCACGCCCTCGAGCAGGTCGTTGCGGCTGATCCGACCCTCGTCATCCGCGCTCGTAAGCAGCACCCGCAGCGCGGTGCGACAGGAGAGATCGCAGCGGGAGAGAAAATCCTCGAGTCTGCGGAGATCGCTCACGGCCGCCTCCCTCGAGAGGCGCGGCCGGCGCTGCCCGCCGCTGCCGCAGCAGCCGGCGGTGCAGCCGGCGTGGCGTTGGTGTCCTCCTCTACCGGCTCCTCGGCGGGCGCTGGTGGGGCTCGATCCAGGTAGACGCCGCGGCGCAGCCCGGTCACGTTCGCTACCTCCAGCTCGCCCCCGGCGAGGGTGAGCTCGATGTGGTCGCCCGCCAGGTAGTTGAGCGCAGGCTGCGCCTCCTGCGGTGCGTCGTTGCGCCGGATGCGGTAGAGCGAGCGGGCCGAGCCCTGCGCGAGAATTCGGTCGAGCTGCACCTCCGCCTGCCGCTCCTGCCCGGCGGTGTCTGGCGGCGGTGGAACTGTATCCACGGCGGAAAAGAACCCGATGATCGTGTCACCGAGGATCCAGTCCCGGTCGATAACCAGGCCGGCCGCGGCCTCCCCCGATGCGACAGCTTCCGCCGCCGGCTGTCCATCGGGCCCGGCTCCGGTGGTATCGCGAGCCTCACCGCGGGCGCTGCCCACGGCGATCACCCGCTCGAGCCGCTGCCCCGGCAGGAGCGCGTCGAGCGAGTCAGCATCCAGCCGGAAGGTGCGCGAGATCGCCGTCGCGCGCCCCGGCTCGGCCCCCTCGGCCTGGCTCCGCGCGACCATGCGCTCTAGCGAGTCACGAGCGAAGAAGAGCTGCAGCTCCGGCGCCTGCACCCGGAGATCCTCTCCCTCGAGGGCGGCGTTGCGGCGTGCGAGCACGTGCTGCAGGCCACCCTCGGGAAGGATCGCGTCGATACGGTCGCCGGTGAGGTCGAACTGCTCCCCCCGGACGTTGGCGTTGCCTCGCAGCTCGAGCAGCTCGCGGGCGGAGTCGAAGCGAGCCTCGTTCGCGTTGGCATTGATGTCGGTGCGCGTGATCACTACCCGTCCCACGGCGGAGAACTGGTCCTCACCCACGATCGTGACACGATCCGCATCTACCTCGAGCGGCTCTCCGCCGGTGCCGCGCTGCGAGCGGGGCCGCAGTGTCACATGCGGACGCTGCGTCGCGATCACCTGCGCCAGCGGACGGCCCGGCATCACGCGGTAGTACTCGACCTCCGGGCCGCGCAGCACAGAGCCACCGATGATATCGGTGAAGACCACGTCGCCCGTGGCATGCAGCCGCTGGATCGCGGAGGAGTAGCGCGCCTGCTGACCGGTCATCTGCCGCTCCGGATCGCGGTAGAAGACGTTGCCATTCAGGAAGAGCTCCCGCGTCCCCTGGTTGAGGGTGCCGTAGTTGGCGCGCAGCTCGGTTCCGTCTGCACAGCGGAAGAGGAACGGGCCGGTGATGGCGACCATCGACACGCCTCCCTGCACCGTCTCCTCGTAGCGGACGCTCTCGATGAGGTTGCAGTCGCGCGCCTGCGCACTCGCCAGCGCCGGCAGCGCGAGCAGGGCGGCGGTGAGCAGCGGAAGTAGGAGCAAGCTGCGCATCAGAAGGAGATTCCGCGGGACTCGGTGCGCACGCCGCCGGTGGTACGAGCGCCTTCGATGACCCGCTTCTGGAAGCGGGCGTCGGCACGGAAGCTGGTGCCGAAAACGGTGGTCGGCCCGTCGTGCAGCACGACGGCTACGTCGCTCCACATGCGGTCTCCGTTGAGGTCGTAGTGCAGCTCCTCCGTCTCCAGTCGCCGCTGCGCGTCGGTGTCCAGCGTGGTCAGCACGACGTTCCCCCGCGCGACCATCTGCCCGGAGGCGGAATCGTAGTTGCCGGTCTCGGCCGTGAGGTGTCCGGTCTGGCTCCCGGCCTCATTGTAGAAGGTGAGTTCGACCCCGACGATGTCCATCGTGCGGCCGGACTGGTAGAGATAGGCAGTATCGCCATCAAGCACTGCCTTACGCACGCCCTGCGTCGTCATGATGTGCTGCACGCCGTAGGCGATCTGATCCGCGGGCAGATCCTGATCCGCGGCGACCGGCGGGGCCGTCGTTCCATCCTGGCAGCCGGTCGCCGCCAGGAGCAGGATAACCAGTAAGAGAAAGGCTCGCATATCGCTCAAATTGCGCCCGCGCGCATCAGATCGTGGAGGTGCACCAAGCCGATGACGCGTCGCTCCGCGTCGAGCACCGGGAGAGCCATAACTCCATGGCGCTCCATGATTCCCACGGCCACGGCACCCAACTGGTCCGCGTCGCTCGTCTTCGGCGTGGCGGTCATGACTTCAGATACGGGGATCCCGAAGAAGTGTTCCTCTCGCTCCATGAGCCGTGTGAGGTCGCCAGAGGTTACCACGCCGAGGAGAATTCCCTCCGGGTCGACCACGGCAACCGTACCGCGCCGCTCGGCGAGCAGCATCACGCACTCGCGCATGGTCGCATCCGCCGCGAGCAGCGGCAGATCGTCGCTGATCATCACATCACGCACGCGCAGCAACAGCCTCCGGCCCAGAGCGCCGCCCGGATGGATGCGAGCGAAGTCCTCCCTCCCGAAGCCGCGCCGCAGCAGGAGTGCGACGGATAGCGCATCGCCCATCGCCAGCGCCGCGGTGGTCGAGCAGGTCGGCGCCAGATCGTGCGGGCAGGCCTCCTCCTCGACGCTGCAGTCCAGCACGATGTCGGCATGGCGCGCCAGCGTCGAATCCGTGCAGCCGGTCATCGCGATCACGCGAACGCCGACCCGTCCCAGATACTCGAGCAGCCCGCGCAGCTCCTCCGACTCGCCGCTCTTCGAGAGCAGGATCGCAACGTCCGCCTCACCAACGATCCCGAGGTCGCCGTGCAGGGCGTCTACCGGGTGCAGGAAGGTCGCGGGGGTGCCGGTAGAGGTCAGCGTCGCCGCGATCTTGCGGCCGACGATCCCCGACTTCCCGACACCGGAGACGATCACCCGGCCGCTGCTGGCGAGGATCGCCTCGACGGCGGCAGCAAAGCTGGCGTCGATCCGCTCCTCGAGAGCGGCGATGGCAGCGGCTTCCATCCGGATGACGCGGCGGGCGCTCTCGAGCAGGTCGGGTTCGGCCCGCTCGTCCGCGGGAGCGAGCGGGATCACCTGCGTGGCGGCGCTCATGCCGCGGACTCCCGTTGCTCGAGGTAGCGGTACACACCGCCGGTCCACGCTCCGCGCGCGCGCAGCAAGGCCTCGGCGAACTCACGCACGGCACCTTCCCCGCCGCGGCGCCGCGCCACCCAGAGCGCGTGTGCCCGCACCTCCGGAACCGCATTGGCTACGGCGGCGGGAAGCCCCACCCTGCGGAGCACCGGCAGGTCGGCAAGGTCGTCTCCGAGGAACGCGACCTGATTCCAGCGCAGATTCAAGCGCGCGATCAGCTTCTCCATGATCGGCAACTTGGCCGCGCCGCGGTCCTGATGGCACTCGGTGATCCGCAGCTCCTCCGCACGCAGCCGCACCGACGCCGATTCACGGCCGGTGACGATCGCCACCTCGATCCCCCCCTCCTGGAGGAGGTGGATACCAAGGCCATCGGTGATCTCGAAGCGCTTCATCTCGACCCGCTCGCCAGCGTCAGTCGCGCCCAGGTAGATGCCGCCGTCGGTGAGCACGCCATCCACGTCGAGCGCAACGAGGCGGATCTCCGGCGCGGTCGCCGCGAGCGTACGCCCCGGGCGCGGCTCAGGCATGGAGGCTCTCCCGGTGGCCGAGTCCAAGCGCGGCCCGAATGCCGAGCACCTCATCCATCAGCGGACGGAGCCGCTCGAGCCGCAGCATGTTGGTCGCGTCCGATGGAGCCGTCGCCGGCTCGGGATGCACCTCGAGAAAGAGGGCATCGGCGCCCGCAGCCACTGCAGCGCGGACCAGCGACGGGATGAATCGCGGATCTCCGCCGCTCACGCCCTCGCCCTGCCCCGGCCGCTGCACCGAATGCGTGCCGTCGAAGATGACGGGCGCGCCGCATGCCTCCCGCATCGCGGAGAATGAGCGCATGTCCACCACCAGATTGCCATACCCGAAGAAGGTGCCGCGCTCGGTGAGGGCCACCGCCTCCGCGCCCGTCGAGCGGAGCTTCGCGACTGCGCCACGCATCTCTTCGGGAGCCATCCACTGCCCTTTCTTGACGTTCACCGGCCGGCCCGTCGCTCCGGCGGCGAGCAGCAGATCCGTCTGGCGGCAGAGGAAGGCGGGGATCTGGAGCACGTCTACGAACTCCGCCGCCGCAGAGCACTGCTCCGGCTGGTGCACGTCGGTGAGCACCGGCAGGCCGGTGGCCTCGCGCACCCGCGCCAGCCGCCGCAGACCCTCCTCGATTCCCGGGCCTCGCTTCGAGCCGGCGGAGGAGCGGTTCGCCTTGTCGAAGGACGCCTTGAAGATTATCGGGAGATCCAGCTCCTCGGAGAGACGCGCGAGCGCCTCGCCGATACTGACGTTGAGGCGGTCCTCCTCGAGCACGCACGGGCCGGCGATGAGGAAGAAGGGACCGCCGGAGCGGAAGAGCCGCTCCGGACTCAATCCCCCACCTCCACCGGCTGGATCCTCTCTCTCCGCTCCGCTGCCACCGGCAGATCGACGTCCTCACGCGAGCGACGGCGGTCGAGCGCCGCGGCGACGAAGGAGGCGAAGAGCGGGTGCGGGCGAAGCGGACGCGACTTCAGCTCCGGGTGGAACTGAGTCGCCAGGAACCACGGGTGCTCCGGCAGCTCGATCATCTCGACCAGATTGCCATCTGGCGAGGTGGCACTCATGCGCATCCCCACGTCTGCGAGGGCATCCCGGTAGAGGTTGTTCACCTCGTAGCGGTGGCGGTGCCGCTCGC
>JBPCIT010000196.1:0-3319 GCA_051006015.1 Longimicrobiaceae bacterium | reverse complement strand
GCGGCGCCCTCGCAGCGCGCCGAGCTGGCGGGGCGTCTCGGCCGCGATGGGAGTGCGGGCGGCCGGAGCGGCCGCCGCTTCCGACTGCGGCGCGGCCGTCGGAGCCTGCCGTGCGGCCGGGGTTTCCACCCTGGCCTCAGGAGCGGGGGACGGAGCCAGCCGCGGCGCCCGCGCGGAGAGCGCCACCTCGTAGTGGCCGGTGCCGACGCGGTTGAGATCGATGATCTCAGCGTCGTGCGCCTGCCGCAGGAAGCGGCTGAACTTGGGGAAGCCGAGCTTGCCCTCGTCGAATTCCGGAGAGATCTCGAGCATCCTGCGCTTCACGTCGCCGTCGCGCACCCACTTCCCGTCGCGGCCGGCAAGGGCGCCAAGCGCCTGCTGCAGCAGCGCGTACGCGGAGTGCGGCTCCGTTGGGGCGCCGAGCGGAGCGGCCGCGGGAGCGGCTTCCACCGGCGCCGCTACCCCCGCCTCAGCCTCGTCGGAGATGGTGATCGGGGCGGGGGCCGGAGCTGTGGGCGCGGGGCGCTCGCGCGGGGCGTCCGAGGTTCCACGCCGGCCGCGACGGCCATTCTCGCCCCGTCGGGAGCGGGGACTCTCGCTGCGCTCGCGCTCCCGCTCGGCGACGGGGGCGACCGCCGGCTGCTGAACGCCGTCGACGACGATCTCGAGCTGACCATTCTCCATCTTCTTGAGCTGCAGCAGCCCCTTGGTGGCGGCCTCCTGCACGAAGCGGGAGAACTTGGTGTAGCCCAGCTTCTTCTCGTCGAACGCGGGATCCATCGTCAGCATCACCTGCTTCAGACGATCCGTCCGCATAACGTCCTGGTTGGCGACCATCTGCTGCGTCGCGCGCCGGACGAGCTGCCAGGGATCCTCCTTCGACTCGATCACCTCATCGGCCCGCGTGAGGCCGGAGAGCGCATGGTACGAGTAGTACTCGTCGCAGTTCTGGATGAGGAGGTCGCTGGAGGATTCCCGCATCCCGACGCCGATCACATACTTGCCGTACTCCTTCAGCTTGAGCACGCAGCTCGAGAAGTCGGAATCCCCGGTGAGCAGGATGTAGGTGCCGATCTCCGGGCGCGTGAAGACCAGCTCGATGGCGTCGATCGCCATGCGCAGGTCGGTCGCATTCTTCTTCGCGGAGCCGTAGGCGGGAGCGAAGATCAGGTCGATGGAGGATTCCGCGAGGGGCACGATGTACTGCGGGTAGCGCCGCCAGTCTGCGTAAGCCCGCTGCACGGAGACCTTGCCGCGGATCACCTCTGAGTTGAGCAGCGCCTTGAGTTCCTTGCCGAGGTCGCTGCGAATGGCCATGGTGACGTTGTCGAAGTCGATCAGCAGCGCCGCATTGGGCGCGTGGCTGACGTTCATGCTGCCGGCATGCGGTGCACGCCAGCCGGGTGAAGGTATCATCTCTCGCACATTATCTCTCTGTTGATGTGTGTGGCGAGACCCCTCCGTCTCTCCCTGCTCGGGCAGCAGGGGACGACTGGAGGGGTCTCGCGTGCTCTTCCAGTTTGCCACTCAGGAGCGTCGACTCGACTCTTCCGCGCTTATCATGCGCGAGAGCTCGACCCGCCGCACCTTGCCGCTTCCCGTCATCGGGAAGGTGTCCAGGAAGCGGATCAGGTCGGGAACCTTGTAATCCGCCAACACCTCGCGGCAGAAATCCTTGATCTCCTCGCCCGTGATGATCGCTCCCTCGACCGGGATGATGCAGGCGCACGCCACCTCGCCGAGAATCTCGTGCGGGAGCCCCACCACCGCCACGTCCAGCACCGCCGGGTGGGCATGCAGCCGATCCTCCACCTCGCGCGGATAGACGTTGTATCCGCCGCGGATGATCATCTCCTTGCGGCGCCCGAGGACGTGGAGGTACCCCTCGTCGTCCACCATTCCCAGGTCGCCGGTCACGAAGAAGCCATCCTCGGTGACGGAGTTGGCGGTCTCGCCCGGCTGCCGGTAGTACCCCTTCATCACCCCCACCCCCCGCACCGCGATCTCGCCGACGGACTCTTCCGGGAGGATCGAGCCGTCCAGGTCGAGGATCCTCAGCTCGGCACCAGAGATCGGCCGCCCCACGGTCGTCAGCTTCTTCCCCTGGGGATCGTCCTCGCGGGTGATGGTGACGGTCGAACCCGTCTCCGTCAGACCGTACGCGAGCCGGATGTCGGGCACCAGGTGGTGGCGCACGATGGAGACCAGCTCCTCCGAGGCCGGCGCGCCCGCGATGATCCCGGTGCGCAGGCTCCCGAGCCGCCGCTCCGCGCGGCTCGGCTCGCGGAGCTCGGTGATGAAGGTCGTGGGGATGCCGTGGTGAACGGTGACCCGCTCGCGCTCGATGATCTCGAGCGCCTCGGTGGGATCATGGTTCTCCTGCAGCACCAGCGTAGCCCCGGCCACCGCCGTCCCGATCACCCCCGGCCCTAGCCCGAAGACGTTGAACAACGAAGTGAGCCCGAACACCACGTCGTTCCCCGTCATCCCGATGGCGTCAGCGCTGGCAGCCGCCGTCGCGAGCAGGTTGGTGTGGGTGAGAGCGACGCCCTTCGGCTTGCCCATCGTTCCGGAGGTGTAGAGGATCGCAAAGACCTCCTCCTCCGGATCCACCTCGGAACGCGGGTACTCGCGCCCCTCCCCGCTCGAGAGCAGATCCTCGAACTGGTATACCCGGTCGTCGTACCACAGGTCCTCCTCGCCGACCGAGATCACATACTGCAGATCGGGGAGCGAAGTGAGGAATCCCTCGAAGCGCGCCAGGTAATCCACCCCTTCATAGTTCTCCGCCGTCACCACCGCCACCGACTCCGAGTGGCGGAGCATGTACTGCAGCTCGTGTGCGGTGAACTTCGGATTGAGGGGAACGATGATCGCCCCGAGCTTCGCCGCGGCGAACATCGCCACGATGAACTCCGGCCAGTTGGGAAGATTCAGCGCGATGCGGTCTCCCGCTTCGATGCCCAGCTCGTGCAGCGCGGCGGCCAGCGCGTTCGCCTGCGCCTCGACCTGCCCGTAAGTGAGTCGACGATCCCCCAGCACCACAAAGTCCCGCTCTGGATCCTCGGCCGCCAGCAGCTCCAGGGACTCGGCGACCGACCGCCTGCGGAAGCGCTCTCGTAGCGCCATGCACCCTCCGTCCGGGATGAAAAACCCCACGAAAAACCGGCTGTAACATAACTGCAGCACTTTGTGGCGTCAAACGGACAGCCGCGGCTCGCGGCAGCCGACGTACGGGGGCCACCCCCCCCCCCCCCCCCCCCCGCGGGGGGGGGGGGGAATACGGACCCTGCCTTCTCCCACCGACGGGGTGTTGTCG
>JBPCIT010000195.1:0-8736 GCA_051006015.1 Longimicrobiaceae bacterium | reverse complement strand
CACCTGGCCGGACTGCTGCTCGCCTCGCACCCGCGCCCGGTGCGCGAGGCGATCGAGCGCCACCGCCGCGGCCTTGACGACAACCCGCCCCACTACCTCTACGGCGGATACTCGAGTCGGGAGGGAGAGGTGCGGCAGGCCGCCGCCCGTTATCTGGGTGCGCGCCCCGCGGAGATCGCGCTCACCGACAGCACCACCATGGGGCTGGGGCTGGTCTACAACGGCCTCGCTCTGCGCCCCGGTCAGGAGATCCTCACCACCGAACACGACCACCGCGCCACGCACGAGTCGCTGCGCTTCAAGGCCGAGCGCTCCGGGGCGTCGCTGCGCCGCATCCCGCTCTACCGGCGCCTCGAGGAGGTGACGGAGGAGGAGATCGTCGAGACGCTGAGCCGCGCCGTGCAGCCGCGCACGCGCGTGGTGGCGGTCACCTGGGTGCATTCGAGCACCGGCCTCAAGCTCCCCATCGGCCGGATTGCGCAGGCGCTGGAGCGGGTGAACGCCGGCCGTGCGCAGAACGATCGGGTGATCTTCTGCGTGGACGGCGTGCACGCCTTCGGCGTCGAGGACGGCACCGTGAGCGACCTGGGGTGCGACTTCCTGATGGCCGGCACGCACAAGTGGCTCTTCGGGCCGCGCGGCACCGGCATCGTCTGGGGCAACCCGCGCGCGCAGGCGGCGGTGGCGCCCACCATCCCCAGCTTCACCCGCGACGGCAGCTGGGGGGGCGAGATGACGCCGGGCGGCTTCCACTCCTTCGAACACCGCTGGGCGCTGAAGGAGGCCTTCGAATTCCACCAGCGCCTTGGCAAGGCGCGCGTGGCAGCGCGCATCCACGAGCTGAACCGGCAGCTCAAGGAGGGGCTGGCCGGGATGCCGAACGTGAAGCTCCACACCCCGATGCCGGAGAGCCTCTCCGCGGGGCTGGTCTGCTTCGACGTGCGCGGAATGAGTCCGGGACAGGTGGTGCAGCGGCTCCGTCAGCAGGGAATCATCGGCAGCACCACCCCCTACGCCACCTCGTACGCGCGGCTCACCCCGGGCCTGCTCAACTCGCCCGAGGAGATCGACGCGGCGTTGCGGGCGGTGCGGGCGCTCGCCTGAACGCACGGCGCGGCTGGGCGCCGCTCGTTCGGAGGGACTACCAGTTTGGCCGTGCGAACTCGCGCGATACCGGGGTGCCCGGTGACGTGTCTTCGGCGCTCCGGAAGACCGCCCTGGGCGCTGCGGCTCTCGGGTGCGGTTTCCGATCCTGCGGGTGGCTTTGCTGTCCTGCATCTCCGGCCCGAACCCTTTTCAGCTGCAGCCGCTTTGCTCCAAATTGCGGTACGGTCCGTCTACAGCCCACGCGCCAGTGTTGCCGCGTCAACTTCAGCATCGTCTCGCAGGAGTTCGTGAATGGGCAAGTACGGTACGACGGCGGTTCAAGCCGCAACACTGCTGCGCGATGGCCATACTTCAGCCGATGAGGCGTGGCGGGATGTTGCGGCAGAGGTTTTTCCCGACGCTCCGGAAGCCAATAAAAAGGGCTGCCCCCGTGAAGTATTCTTGGGGCTCTGTGAGGCAGGACTGATCAGAGGTGTATCTGCGAGCACCTGCAGGAAGGTGGATTCCCCGAGTCTAAATCGCAGCTACTCGGTGGCGGCGGCGCGGTTGCATGTTGCAGATCCTGGTCTGGCGTCTGGGAGCAAGATCGATCTGTGGCATCGTGTGATGACCGAGTCCGGAGCAGACCCAGGCAAGAATCAAAATTCACAGATGGATGTTGTTCTCGCTCTTTGGAATGCAGGCCTGATCGACACCTCGGCTGCGTCATGATCGTTCCACAAGATCAGGTCCACGTTCTCCACACAGCCTGGCCCGGCGGCGAGCATACCCGCGTCCAGGGTTGAACCCCGCCCATGTCAATGCGGGCGGGTGGCTGCGAGCGCGAGGGCGCGCGGTTGGAGTCCCGTCACCTGTGGATCCTCGTGCTTGCGGGCTCTGCGCGCGTCCGGCTACGTTGAGCCCGACTCCTTGCTCTCACCGCCACGTTTCGCGCGAGGGTGAGACCCAGGCGCCGCTGGAGGAGCCGGGCTCCTCCTCCGGATGGGAAAGGTCGCGAAGCGAGGAGCGCCCTGACTGGATCGCCCGACCAACTGTTTGGCGATCGTGCCGGACACCGACAAGGAGAGGTCTCATGGACATCCTGCAGACGATCGCCGGGCCCGAAGGTAGTCGTGCCGTTGATCAGCTGGCCGCACAATTCGGTCTGAGGCCGGAGCAGGCGCAAGCGGCAGTGGCCGCGCTCGTACCGGCGCTGGCCGCCGGGCTCCAGCGCAACACCGCTACCGAGCCTGGCCTCTCCGGCCTGGTCTCCGCGCTCGGGCGCGGCCGCCACGACGCCTACCTGGAGGACCCGACCACTCTCGCGCAGCCGACCACCATCGAGGACGGCAACGCCGTTCTCGGGCACGTCTTCGGCAACAAGGACGTCAGCCGGCAGGTGGCCGCGCGCGCATCCGAGCAGACGGGGATCGATCCCGCCATCCTGAAGAGGATGTTGCCGCTGGTCGCCGCGCTGGTGATGGGCGGACTCTCCCGGCAGACGAAGGCTAGGGGAGGCGCTGCGGGCGGAGCAGGGCTGACCGCGGTGCTCGGCTCGCTGCTGGACCGGAACCGCGATGGCTCCATGGTGGACGACGTTGTCGGCATGCTGGGCGGCTTCCTCGGGGGCCAGCGGCGCGGCTGAGAAGAGGTGAGGTGAGCTTGGCTCCTCGAATCTCGGCGCGGCTGGCACGAGACAGGGCGAACCCGCGGTCCAGCTCTGCACCGAGGTAGTACGTTCCTACCCGCAGCCGGAAAGGCGGAGCAGCTGGCCACTGCTCGGTCGGTGTGACGCGTTGCCCCGTTCGCACCACATAAGTCTTTTCGCGCGCTGCAACTTCACCCACCGCTCCGCGCGGTGTCTTGCTCTGGAGAGCTCCAGCCCTCGCTGGGAGTAGCCTCGCTCCTGTGCATGCGGCACGGCACCACTCCAGGGGACGACGACGGGAGACTCCACGCGCCACTCGGAGGGACCGGGGTGGCAGCCTGGGAACCATTCGCCTCTCGGCTGCATCTAGGCGGTACCCGAAGTCAATACGCTTCGAGCTACAATCCAGACGACGATTTCAGCCATGAGCACATCGTTTCGCAGAGCTCTCGGCGGCGCGGCGCTGCTGGGTGCACTGATGTTGACGGCGGCGCCGGGGTGCGCCCAGACCCCCGCCATCCAGCGCGAGCGCCGCAGCGCCCTCGCCGAGGAGCTGGCGCCCGCGGCGCGAGAGCCGCGCGCTGCCACCGACGTACAGGACGCTGTCAGTGCCTCACGGCGCACCGCCATCGTGCAGGCGGCCGAGCGGGTGGCGCCTGCCGTGGTGAGCGTCAACGTCCTGCGGCGCGAGCGGGTGATGCCCCGCTCCATCTTCGAGCAGATGCTCCTCCCGCCCGGCTACCAGCGCGAGGTGCCAGGGCTGGGCTCGGGATTCATCATCCATCCCGACGGGCTGGTGCTGACCAACGAGCACGTGGTGCGCGGCGCGGGCGAGGTGGTGGTCACCCTCCCCGACGGGCGCGACTTCGACGCGGAGGTGGTGGGCACCGACGACCTGAACGACCTGGCAGTGGTGCGCATCCGCTTCCCGCAGGGCCAGCGTGAGCCGCTCCCGGTGGCGCCGCTGGGCGATTCGGACAACCTGATGATCGGCGAGTGGGCGGTCGCCATCGGCAACCCGCTGGGCTTCCTGCTCTCCAACACCGAGCCCGCGGTGACCGCCGGCGTGGTGAGCGCGGTCGGACGCAACATCATCCCCGGTGGCGAGGAGCAGCGGGGCTACTACCTGGACATGATCCAGACGGACGCCTCGATCAACCCCGGCAACTCGGGTGGGCCACTGGTCAACGCGACAGGCGAGGTGGTGGGGGTGAACTCCTCGATCCTCTCGCGCGGCGGCGGGAGCGAGGGGCTGGGCTTCGCCATCCCCATCAACCGCGCCCGTCGCATCGCTGTGGATCTGGTGGAGAACGGCTCCATCCGCCGCGCCTGGATCGGTGCCGAGGTCGAGCCGCTGCAGAGGGAGGGGATCCGCCGTAGCCGCGAGGTGCGCATCGCGCAGGTGGTGCCTGGCTCTCCTGCGGCGCGGGCGGGGCTGCGCGAGGGGATGGTCGTGCGCGGCGTCGGCGGCAAGCAGGTGCGCACCCCGCTCGACTGGGAAGCCGGTCTCCTGCAGGGAAGGGTGGGCGAGGCGATCGAGGTGCGCGTCGCCGCAGGGGAGCAGGAGCGCGCCGTCCGCCTGGTGCCGGAGGACCTCCCCTCGGTGAGCGCCGAGCGGATCCGCGCGCTGCGCGAGCTGGAGCTGGTGACGCTCACCCCCGCCATCCGCGCCGAGCGCGGGCTGAGCAACGAGCAGGGCGCGCTGATCATCTCCCTCTCGGAGCAGGGCCGTCGCATCGGGCTGCGCGAGGGTGACCTGATCCTGCAGATCAACCGCGTGCGCATCCGCTCGGCGGAGGAGGCCGCGCGCGCCCTGCAGCAGACCGCCGAGCAGGGGGTGGTGATCTACTTCGAGCGGGGCGGCCGCATCGGCTCGACCGCCTTCCGGCTCGGTTGAGGCGCTTGAGCGGTAGTCGTCTGCAGGTCCAGGCGGCAGGAACGGACCCCCTCCCCCGGCCCCTCCCCCGAACTCGATACTGTTGGCGAATTCGCTGCCGCCCCGCACCGGCGGTTGAAACCGCGGCTGCAACGGGACGAAGTCCGCCTTCGCGGACTGAAGCCGCAGTTGCAGCCCGCGAAGGCGGGCTTTGTGCAGTCCCAGCCGCGACTTTAGTCGCCGGTGGAGCGCCGGTGCCGAGCTGACGCCGAGCATTTCGCCAACAGCATCGAATTCGGGGGAGGGGTGGCGAGGAGCGAAGAGACGATTCGGAGAGGGGGCCTGCGCGATGCCGCACACCCAATCAACAATCGACGCTTGCGCTACGGAGTGGCGCGGGCGACGGGCTCGCGCGCGAGCAGATCCGCGCCGCCGCGGCAGAGGTCGAGGTACGCGGGCTCGGCGGAGCGGCAGAGCTCCTCGCGCCGCTCCACCTCCTGCTCGAGCACCCAGATTTGCTCCCCCACCGCCTCGTAGCAGGCGCGCTTGTACTCCGCCTCGGAGATCGCGCGGCAGTAGGCGATTCCATCCTCCGCCCGCGCGGTCAGATCCACCAGGTTCTTGACCACCCCGATGTAGCACCAGGAACGGTAGCGTGGATCGCCCACCGCGCAGAGGCGGATGGTCTGCGCGTGGTTCTGCTCTGCGTAAGAGTTGATGTCGCGTCCCAGGCTCTGGTAGCAGAGGTGCCGCACTGAATCGGGCGCCTCGTCGCAGAAGCGCGCGGTGGCGGCGAAGTCACGCTTGTTGAAGAAGAGCACCGCCGAGGTCTGCATCTGGTAGCAGGCGCTCAGGTAGCGCTCGTCCAGCTCCGAGCAGGGGTAGTGGGGATTCTCCGGGTCCAGCGCCTTGAAGGGCGCGGTCGCTGCCGCGTGTCCCCCGTGGTGCTCCTCGTGCCCCTCGGCATGGTGCGCGTGCTCGCTCGGCTGCGCGGCGGTAGCGACGTGCTGCGCGTGCGACCCGTGCTCGGCGTCCGCGGGCGAGCGGGTAGCCGGGTGGTGCGGCATCGTCGCATTCACCACGTTCTCCATGAAGGCCCCACCATAGCAGGAGCGTCGCTCCCAGCTGTCGAGCAGCAGGTCGCATCCCTCCAGCGCGCGCGGCAGGTCGTGTCCATACAGCATCGTGAGGCCGTGTCCGAGCCCGTGGACGCACTGGAAGAGCAGCCAGCGGCCGCCCTCCGGGCCGCGCTGCTCGGAGCACAGTGCGTTGACGGCGTCCGCATCGATGCCCCCCTGCCTCCCCGAGAGATCGACGAAGTAGGCCTGGACGACGCCGTGATAGCACCCGGACTGGAAGATCGGTGTGCACTCGCCGAACCGCTGCCCGACCTCGTCGGCACCCGTGTAGGCGGCGAGGCCGATGGCGTGCGCGTAGACGTGGCCGTCGCGCCGCAGATCCTCGTCGAGCTCGCTGAGCTGGCTCAGCGCCTCCATCGCCGCCGGCACCCCTTCCTGGCGGACCATGGAGACCAGCCTCTCCTCGTAGCAGGCCGTCCTCGCCTCCGCGGCCAGTGGCCTGCAACGGTCGAACGTCTGGCCAGCGGGCGTAGCCGGCGACGCCACCCGCGGCGCGGCGTGCTGGCAGCCGGCGGCGAGGAGTAGGACCATCGTGCCGACAACGATCGACAATCTGCTGTGTTGCATTCCGCTCATCGAACGAGTTCTCCCTGGAGATCGCGCCGCGCCGGGAGGTCGGCGCAGCTGTGCGGCACAGGGTACAGCGATTCGCCGCCGCGTGCAATTCCCCGGCCGGGCGGTGGAGTGACTCCACAATCGCGAGCGAAGCGCGTATATTGCCGCATCACCCCTAATTCTTCCCGAGCCGGAGTGCATCTTGGATAGTCACAGAGCCGCAGGGCGCCACCTGGCCCTCGCACTCGCCTGCCTGCTGCTGGGTATGGAGGCCGCTCCCGCCGCCGCCCAGACCGCCCATTCGCTGGGAGCGGAGATCGACCGCCGCGCCGCCGAGGTGCTGCCGCAAGTCGTCGCCTGGCGGCGCGACATCCACCAGCACCCGGAGCTCTCGAACCGTGAGTTCCGCACCGCGAAGCTGGTCGCCGACCACCTGCGCTCGCTGGGAATGGAGGTGCAGACGGAGGTGGCGCACACCGGGGTGGTGGGTGTGCTGCGCGGCGGCAGACCCGGCCCTGTGGTCGCGCTGCGGGCGGACATGGATGCGCTGCCGGTGACGGAGGAGGTGGATCTGCCCTTCGCCTCACGGGTGCGCACCACCTTCGCCGGCCAGGAGGTGGGGGTGATGCACGCCTGCGGGCACGACAACCACGTCGCGATCCTGATGGGGGTGGCGCAGCTGCTCGCCGGGATGCGGCAGGAGCTGCCCGGCACCGTGAAGTTCATCTTCCAGCCGGCAGAGGAGGGCCCTCCCCCGGGCGAGCAGGGCGGCGCCAGCCTGATGGTGCGCGAGGGAGTGCTGCAGAACCCGCGGCCGGAGGCGATCTTCGGCCTCCACGTCTGGCCGCAGCCGGTGGGGACGATCTGGTACCGGCCCGCGGGAACCATGGCCGCCTCGGACAACCTGCGCATCGTGGTGCGGGGGCGGCAGACGCACGGCGCGGTGCCCTGGGGTGGCGTGGATCCGGTGGTGGTCAGCGCGCAGATCGTCACCGCGCTGCAGACGATTGCCAGCCGGCAGGTGGACGTCACCGCCGCCCCGGCGATCGTCACCATCGGGAGCATTCAGGGCGGGGTGCGCGGCAACATCATCCCCGACTCGGTGGTGATGGTCGGCACTATCCGCAGCTTCGACACCGCGATGCAGGACGACATCCACGAGCGCGTGCGCCGCACCGCGGAGCTGATCGCGCAGAGCGCCGGCGCCAGCGCGGAGGTCGTCATCAACCGAAACAACCCGGTCACCTACAACGATCCGGCGCTCACCGAGCGCATGAGTGGCACCCTGCGGCGGGTCGGGGGAGAGGGCGCCGTCGCCATCGCCCCGCTGGTCACCGGCGCCGAAGACTTCGCGCACTACCAGCGCGAGATTCCCGGGCTGTTCTTCTTCCTCGGCATCGTTCCCGAGGGTACGAATCCTGCCGATGCGCCTCCAAACCACTCCCCGCGCTTTTTCGCGGATGAGGGGGCGCTCCCCGTCGGGGTGCGTGCCATGGCCCATCTGGCCGTGGACTACCTCAGCGGCCGTTAGCCCACCGATCCGCAGGTACGCAACAGCAGCTCTGGCGCGCGCCACAGGGGAACCATAAGTTTGTCGGCAGTCGCTCACACCCCCAGAGGTAGAATGAACCCGAGTCTGCTATCCCCAACCCGCCTGGCGGCGCTGCTGCTCGTCGCCGGCACCTTCGCATTCACCCCGATTTCCGCCCAGGAGAGGCCCGCCGATTCACCGCACCGCGAGGGCTTCTGGATCGGCTTCGGACTGGGCCCCGGCAACAGCCGCATCAACTGCGATCCTTGCGATCCGGAGCCGCTCGACCGGGGCGATCCCTGGACTGGAGGCAACGGTCTCAGTGGCTACGTGGCGGCGGGTGCCGCGCTGCGCCCGAACCTGATGATCGGCGGCGAGGTGAATCTGTGGGCGCGGCGCGGCGGAGAGCAGGACCGCGATGCCACGCTCGCGCTCCTCTCCTTCATCGCCCAGTACTATCCGCTGCATCGCGCCGGCCTCCCGAACCTCTACCTCAAGGGCGGCCTTGGCGCAGGGCTCTCGGTGCTCGGGGGTGGGGATGCGATGATCGAGGGTGGCGGTTGGGGCGTGCAGCTGGGCACCGGCTACGACGTGCGCATCAGGGATCGGCTCGCTCTCTCCCCCTTCGCGAACGTCGTGCAGATCTTCGCTCCCGGCGCCGCCGGAGAGAACGAGAACCGGTTCGTGGTGGGGCCGCGCAATCCGCGCTACGCGCAGATCGGCATCGGCCTCACCTGGCGAGCGCGCTGAGAGTCCGCACAGGCCGCGGCAGCGGTGCGCCGCCGGCGGATTCCCAGGGGGTGACGGAAGGTCTCTGGCGATGAGATGCGGGAGGCGGAGGAGGGAGATCCCTCCTCAGCCTCCCGCGTTGTAACCGCCGCGGCACCCGGCCGCCGCTGTA
>JBPCIT010000194.1:0-3144 GCA_051006015.1 Longimicrobiaceae bacterium | reverse complement strand
TCAGCCGCTTGCCCGCGGCGTGGATCTTCTGCAGGTCCTCGATCAGGTGCTCCTGCCCCAGCTCCGCCGCCTCCTCCTGCAGCAGCTCGGCGTAGCCGATCACGGTGCTGCTCGGTACCCGCACGTCATGCCGGAGCCGGGCCTCGACCTCGGCGAGGTCCAGCTCGCCGGCGTGGCTCTCGATGTGGGCGGGGTCGAGCAGCCGGTTGACGATGTCGAGCAGCCTGCCCCCCGCCGAGCGGATCTTCCCCAGGTCGGAAGCGAGCCGCTCGTGCCCGGCCTCCGCGGCATCCTCGGTCAGCATCTCGCTGTAGCCGATGATGGCGTTGATCGGCGTTCGCAGCTCGTGCCGCAGATGCGCGAGCAGGGCGCGCTGCGCGGCGGCGGATGCCACCGGCTGCTCCCCCTGCGGGCGCTCGGCCACGCTGTCGCTCACGAGAGCCTCACTCCTTCAGGAGAGTCTCGATCTTCCCGAGCAGGCGCGGCAGCTCGATCGGCTTGATGTCGTAATCGTCGCAGCCTGCCTCGAGCGCCTTCTCGCGGTCGCCCGACATGGCGTGCGCGGTCAGCGCGATGATCGGGATCGCGCGGGTGTCGGGATCCCCCTTCAGCTCCTGGGTCGCCGTCCAGCCGTCCTTGATCGGCAGGCTCATGTCCATCAGGATGAGGTCGGGAATCTCAGAGCGTGCCCGCTCGATGCCCTGCTCACCATCGACCGCGACCACCACCTCATAGCCCTTGCGCTGCAGCCGTCGCGAGAGCATGTCACGGTTCATCTCGTTGTCCTCGACCAGCAGTATCTTCGGCATCTTCTCGAAAGCTCCTCGATCGGTTTGGAGAGCAGGCACCGGTAGGGGACTACCCCCTGTTTCCCGTCACAGGTCGCTCGGCCGGTGGCGGCGCCGCGGTGTGGAGGGCGCCACGTATCTCCTGCAGCAGCTCTTCGTGGGAGTAGGTGCCCTTGTGCAGCACCTGCTCGACGCGTCCCTCCAGCCGCCGCCGCTCCTCCTGCGTCACAGGTCTGGCGGTGAGCACCACCACCGGGATCTTTCGCCCCGCCTCCCGCCCGCGCAGCGCCTGCAGGAACTCGAATCCATCCACATCCGGCATCATCAGGTCCAGCACCACCAGCGCGGGCCGCCGCTCGTCCACCCGCTGGAGCCCGACCCGCCCATTCGGCGCCTCGACCACCTCCCATCCTTCGCGCTGGAGCATCTCGCACAGCATGTGGCGGACGGCGGGGTCGTCCTCGACCACCAGCAGGGGCGCGCTTTCCGAAACATTCCCGAGAAGCTGCCGCAGCACGGCGATCAGCTTCCCCCTCTCGACGGGCTTGGTCAGATATTTGGCCGCGCCAAGCGAGTAGCCGCGATTCTTCTCGTCCACCATGCTGACCATCACCACCGGGATCTCGGCCAGGAGGGGATCGGCCTTGAGCGCGCCGAGCACCGTCCAGCCGTCCATCCCGGGCATCATCACATCCAGGGTGATCACGTCCGGCCGGTGCGTCCTCGCCAGCCGCAGCCCCTGCTCTCCGCTGGCAGCGTGCAGCACGCGCATCCCCTGGCGGGTCAGCATCCGCCCGATCACCTCCCGCGCGCTGACCTCATCGTCGATCACCAGCACGGTGGGGTCCGCGGAGTCGGCCGCTTCGAGCACCTCCGCGGCCACTGCCGCGGGATCGGAGGCGGCAGGAGAGTGAGCGGTTACGGGATCGGCGACCTCCGCCGGCAGATGCAGGGTGAAGGTGGTGCCCACCCCCGGCTCGCTCTCGACCTGGATGGTGCCACCCATGATCGCGGCGAAGCGTTTGCTGATCGTCAGCCCCAGCCCGGTCCCGCCGTACCTGCGTGTGGTCGAGGCGTCCACCTGCGTGAAGGGCTGGAAAAGCTTCGCCACCTGCTCGGGCGTCATCCCGATGCCCGTGTCGCGGATGCGGAAGGTGAGCCGACCCCGCTCACGCTCGGCCTCCAGCGTTACGCTGCCCTGCTCGGTGAACTTGCCGGCGTTGCTGAGCAGGTTGAGCAGGATCTGGCGCACCTTGGTGGAATCGGCCCGCATCTGCCCCAGCTCGCCCAGGCGCAGCGCAAGCGTGCTGCCCCGCTTCTCGATGAGCGGCCGCACGGTGCTGCCTACCTCGTGGATCAACTGCGCCACCTCGAAGCGCTCCAGGTAGAGCTCCATCTTGCCGGCCTCGATCTTAGAGAGGTCCAGGATGTCGTTGATCAGCCCCAGCAGGTGCTTTCCCGCCGTGCGAATCTTCTCCAGGTCGGGGACGAGTTCCGCCTGCCCCAGCTCGCCGGCCTCCTCGAGGAGCATCTCGCTGTAGCCGATGATGGCGTTGAGCGGGGTGCGCAGCTCGTGGCTCATGTTGGCCAGGAACTGGCTCTTCGCCCGGTTCGCCGTCTCGGCCGCCTGCGTTTCGGCGCGCGCCCGCTCGGCCTGCACCCGCTCCGACGCCTCGAGCGCCAGCGAGACCATGTCGGCGATGGAGGCGGCGAAGTCCTGCTCCTCGATCATCCACTCCCGCCGCGGCCCGACGTGCTCGTGGCAGACGACTCCGAACACCTCGCCTCGCCGCCAGATGGGTACGTCGAGCATCGAGGTGATGCCCAGCGGGCGCAGGTACTCGTCGGCGAACTCGTGCGTGGCCGGGTCCGCGATCGCGTCGTGCGCCGCCACCACACGCCGCTCGCGCAGCGCCGCGAAGTAGTCCGGCAGGTCGGCTGCCTGGAGCGCCGTCCCCCCACCGTAGCTGCCATCCGGACGGGTGAAGAGCACCCGGCAGCGCAGCTCCGAGCCGCCGCCATCAAAGAACCAGACGCTGACTCGCTCGACCCCGAGCGCATTGGCGTCCACGCGGGTGATGCGCTGCAGCGCCGACTCGAGGTCGGGGTCGTTCGCCCGCGCCAGCTCCAGCAGCGCCTCCTGGAAGCGCTGCGCCTTCTCCGCCCGCTTCTGCAGCGCCGCCTCCGCGCGCTTGCGCTTCGTCACGTCCTGCGCGGTGCCGAGCATCTGCAGGGGGGTGCCCGCTCGGTCCAGCAGCAGCTCACCTCGGCAGGAGAGCCAGCGGAACGAGCCGTCGGCGTGGATCGCCCGATGCTCGAAGGCGAAGGGCTCCTTGCTGCGGAGGCCCTCCTGGAT
>JBPCIT010000193.1:0-10847 GCA_051006015.1 Longimicrobiaceae bacterium | reverse complement strand
GCGGCGCGGTCAGCTCCACCATCAGCCGGATGATGTGGCGCGGCGTGCGGAACTGGCCGTTCTGCCCGGCGCTCGCGATCTTGCCGAGCATGTACTCGTAGAGGTCCACCTTGGTGTCGCGGTCCTCCATCGGGACGTTGTCGAGCAGGTCCACCACCTTAGCGAGCAGCCCGGGCGTGGGAATCGTGAAGCGCGCGTCCTTCATGTGGTGCGCGTAGGTGGAGTCGTCGCCGCCCAGCGTGCGCAGCCAGGGGAAGACGTGCTCGGCGACCACCGTGTACATGTCGGCCGGCGCGAAGTTCTTGAAGCGCGACCAGCGGAGATCCTCGTACGGGCGACCCCTGGAATCGCTGCCCTCCGGAAAGCGGCGCGCTATCGGCTGCCCGAGCCGCGCGGCTTTGCGCTCCTCGAGCGTGTGCAGGTCGTCGAGGCGCTTGAGGAAGAGGAGGTAGGTGATCTGCTCGATCACCTCCAGCGGGTTGGAGATCCCGCCGGACCAGAAGCTGTCCCAGATGCGGTCGATCTGGTTACGGAGTTCGCCGGTGAGCATTCGTCTGGACCGTAGGTAGATGGCAGATCTGACAACCCAGATCAGCGACGCTGCGGGGCAGTGGTTCCGTTGAGGACACCGCTGCAGGAGGAGGGGCACGCAGGTGCAGGTGCGGCGGAAAACATAATGCTGCCACAGCACTGGGGCAAGGCAGATCGCTGCTCCGGCGGCACAGCCTGACGCGAGCCAGGGAGTGCTCCCATCTCTTGCGCCCGTGGCGATCGTTTCATCGAGTGTCGGTTGTTTCACCACGGTGAAACAGAGCGGCGCCGATGAAACAATCACCTGGAAATCCGCACTGCCTCCAGCATGACCAGCGATCCGCCCCTACGCACCCACCTTGAGGAGCACCCGCTCCTGCGGCTTGCTGCGTTCACGACCCACATCCTCCGGTGGCTATGAGGCGGCCAGGGGCGGCGAGGCCATTCGTCTTCCCTCAAGGGTGCCGGGATGTACCCGCCGTGGTGAGCATCCGGCTACGCGTCTGCCCGGGGCGCTTCGGTCGGCTCGATCCTGAGGCCTCTCCGCGCGGGTCCGAGCGCTGCGAGCAAGCCCACGCTCAGCATGATCGCCGTGACGGAGACCATAAGGACGGTGGCTCGTCCGAGACTGAAGCCGGCCGCTGAGAACAGCGCGCCCGACAGCAGCGAGCCGATGAGCAGCCCGAACGCGAGCTGGCGCACCACCCGCCCCATGATGCTGGCGAGGATGCGGCGCGGCTGAGGAGCGCCAGCGGTTCCGCAGCCGCCTGAGCCGGCTTGCCGCTGCTCAGACTGCAGGGAGTGGGAGCTGACCCTCACCCCGCGTGAGGGGCCACCGCTCTCCGTGGCGGTCACCACCCGCCTCGTCGAGATTCCGACCCGCGATGCGGCTCAAGTGCGCTGGCTGGTGCGCGACATCAGCGAGCGCAAGGCGAGCGAGGAGCAGGCGCGCCAGCTCGCCGCGGAGCGGCTGGCACGCGCCGACGCGGAGGCGGAGAACCGGACCAAAACGGAGTTCCTCGCCATCATGTCGCACGAGCTGCGCACTCCCCTCACCGCGATCCTCGGCTTTGCCGAGCTGCTGCAGATGGGCGTGCCCGCGGAGATCCCGGTCCCCGCGCGCCAACAGGTCGACCGCATCGACAGCGCCGCGCGCCACCTGCTGCAGCTCATCGAGGAGGTGCTCACCTTCTCCCGCCTCGAGGCCGACCGCGAGGAGCAGCAGCCGCACGCCGCGGACCTCTGCGAGCTGGCGCGCGAGGTCGCCGACTTCGTCGAGCCACTCGCCGCCAAGCGCAAGCTTGCCATCCGCCTGTGCCTCCCGGAGGCGCCGCTGCACGCGGTGGTGGACCAGGGCAAGGTGCGCCAGATCCTCGTCAACCTCCTCTTCAACGCCCTCAAGTTCACGCGCGAGGGGGAGGTCCGGCTGGAGCTGGAGGCGGCGGAGCAGAGCGCGATCTTCCGCGTGCGCGACACCGGCATCGGCATCGCGCCGGAGAACCTCGGCAAGGTCTTCGAGCCCTTCTGGCAGGCGGAGCAGGGGAACACTCGCGAGAGAGGCGGCACCGGCCTCGGCCTCGCTGTCTGCCGCCGCATCGCCAACCTGCTGGGCGGCACCCTCGAGGTGGAGAGCACCCTGGGAAGCGGCACCACCTTCACTGCATGCCTGCCGCTCCAGCCGGAATCGCCGTAGCTCGGGGCGCCACGGGATTCTGCGGCTCTTGCTGGATTCTCCTGCGAGCCGTATGTTTTTCGTCAGCTTCTCGTGCATCAGATAGCGACAGTTCGAAGTCGTGGGGCTCGAGCCGCGACCCGCGCCGAGCACTCCTTCCCCCCGGCGTTTCCCATGAAGAAAGAGCCACCCACGACTGCGCAGGTCGATGCTGCCTTCGAGGCTCTGCTGGAGTTTCTGAAGCGGCAGAGCGGCTTCGACTTCACCGGCTATAAGCCGGCGGGCCTGATGCGCCGCGTCCGCAAGCGCATGGCCGAGGTGGGCGTCGAGGAGTTCGACGCCTACCGCCATTACCTCGAGGTCCATCCCGACGAGTTCGCCGAGCTCTTCAACACCATCCTCATCAACGTCACGGACTTCTTCCGTGACACGGAAGCCTGGAAGAGGCTCGCGGAGGAGTTCATCCCGCGAATCGTCCGCGGCAAGCGTGCGGAGGAGCCGATCCGCGTCTGGAGCGCCGGCTGCTC
Source organism: Longimicrobiaceae bacterium (assembly GCA_051006015.1). Classification (GTDB taxonomy): domain Bacteria; phylum Gemmatimonadota; class Gemmatimonadetes; order Longimicrobiales; family Longimicrobiaceae; genus JBPCIT01. The sequence goes on along the minus strand of JBPCIT010000193.1, from coordinate 8,117 downwards.
GACGGGCGAGGAGCCCTATACGCTGGTGATCCTGCTGGCGGAGGCGCTGGGATGGGAGCGCTTCAAGGAGCAGGTGAAGATCTACGCGACCGACGTGGACGACGAGGCGCTCGCCCGCGCCCGCCAGGGAAGCTACACCGCGGCGGAGCTGGAGAACGTTCCCGAGCAGCTGCGCAACCGCTACTTCGAGACGAGCGGCAACCGCTACGCGATGCGGACGGAGCTGCGGCGCACCGTGATCTTCGGGCGGCTCGACCTGGCGCGCGACGCGCCCATCTCCCGCCTCGACATGCTGGTCTGCCGCAACACGCTGATGTACTTCACCGCGGAGGCGCAGTCGCGTATTCTGGCGCGCCTCCACCTGGCGCTGAACGACAGCGGCTACCTCTTCCTGGGCCGCGCCGAGATGCTGCTGACGCGCAGCAACCTCTTCGTGCCGGCAGACCTGAAGGCGCGGATCTTCACGAAGGTGCCGAAGCCGAATCTGCGCGAGCGTCTCCTCCTGCTGAGCCAGGCCGGCGGCGAGAAGCAGCCGGCGGAGACGCCGAGCAGCCCCCAGCCGCAGCTGCTCGATCTGGCGCTGGAGCTCACGCCGGTGGCGCAGCTCGTGATCGATCGCAAGGGGGCCCTGGTGTCGGCCAACCAGCAGGCGCGTGGGCTCTTCCGGCTGGACGAGCGCGAGATCGGCCGCCCCTTCCGCGACCTCGAGCTCTCCTATCGTCCCGTCGAGCTGCGCTCGCGCATCGAGGAAGCCTACCGGGAGGGGCGGCCGATCTCCCTCCCCCGCGTCGAGTACCCGTTCCCGGGCGGCACCATCCACCGGCTCGACGTTCAGGTCGTCCCGCTGCTGGACGGCGCCCGCACTCCGCTGGGGGTATCCATCACCCTCACCGACGTCACGCGCTTCCACCGCCTCGAGGAGGAGCTGCAGCAGGCGAATCAGCATCTGGAGACCGCCTACGAGGAGCTGCAGGCGACCAACGAGGAGCTGGAGACCACCAATGAGGAGCTGCAGTCCACCATCGAGGAGCTCGAGACCACCGACGAGGAGCTGCAGGCGACCAACGAAGAGCTCGAGACGATGAACGAGGAGCTCCACTCCACCAACGAGGAGCTGGAGACGATCAACGACGAGCTGCGGCGCCGCACGGAGGAGCTGAACCGGGTCAACAGCTACCTGGAATCCATCCTTGCGGGGCTGCACACGGGAGCCGTGGTGCTCGACGGGGAGCTGCGGGTGCAGAGCTGGAACGCCAGGGCGGAGGACCTCTGGGGGCTGCGTGCCGACGAGGCGGTGGGGGAGTCCTTTCTGAGTCTCGACATCGGCCTCCCGGTCGCCGCGCTGCAGCAGACGCTGCGCAGCTGCCTGGCGGGGTCGTCCCCTGTCGAGGTGAAGGTGCTCCCGGCGACGAACCGCCGCGGGCGCGCCCTCCAGTGCCGGGTGACCTGCACGCCGCTTCGGAATGACCGCAGCGGCCTCTGGGGGGTGATCCTGGTGCTGGAGGAGTGGGGTGCCGACGGAGGCGGACGGTGAGCGCCGACCCCCTCCGGGAGCGCGCTACGCCGGCGGAAGATCGCCTCCAGCAGTACGTCCGCGACACGCAGAAGCGCCTCGCCAAGTTCCACCTCGACGCGAAGAGCGGCATCTCCGCGGAGGTGAGCGGGCTGGTCGAGGAGCTGATCGAGGAGCTGCACACCTCGGTCGAGGAGCTGAGGGTGAGCCAGGGGGAGCTGCGCGAGCAGAACCATGCGCTCGCCGAGTCGCAGCTGGCGCTCGCCGCCGAGCGCCATCGGTACCATGAGCTCTTCGAGTTCGCGCCCGACCCGTATCTGATGACCGACCAGCATGGCGTGATCCGCGACGCGAACCGTGCCGCCGCCCGCCTGATGGGCATCGAGCAGCGCTACCTGACCGGCAAGCCGCTGCTGCTCTACCTGGAGCAAGAGGATCGTGGCGACTTCGCTTCGCTGCTCACCGCGGTGAGCGAGTGGGTCCGCGTCGAGGAGTGGCAGCTCCGGCTGCGGCCGCGCGGTGCGCCTCCCATTCCGGTGGCGCTCAGCGCGGTGAGCGGGGAGCACGGCGAGCGGGTAGAGGAGATCCGCTGGCTGATCCGGGACACCAGCGAACGTACGCGCGCCGAGGAGCGCGTGCAGCAGCTGATCCGGGAGCAGGCCGCGCGCGAGCAGGCGGAGGCGGCGGCGCGGCGCTCGCGGGTGCTCGCCGAGGCGAGCCGCATCCTCTCCTCCTCCGTGGACTACCGGCACACCCTGCGGGCGATGGTGCGCTTCCTGGTGCCGGAGCTCGCCGACGCGGTCATCGTCTACATGCTCGATGGCGAGGGGCAGCTCGAGCGGCTCGCCGCGGCGCACTCCGGCCCGCGGGAGAACGCCTCTCTGCAGCAGCTGCTCACCGTGCGGACGCCGGATCTCGACTCGATGATCAGCCCGGTGGCCAGGGTGATCCGCACCGGTAAGGCGGAGTTGATTCCCGAGGTCGGCCCCGAGCTGCTGGGCGTGCGCGGCGAATCCCCCGAGAGCCTCGACGTCCTCCGCCTCATCGACCCGCGCTCGCTGATGGTGGTGCCGCTCGTCTCCGGGGGTGCGGCCTTCGGCGCCATCAGCCTGAGCTGCTCCACTCCGGGCAGGCGCTACACCAGCGACGACCTGGGAATGGCGGAGGACCTCGCCAGCCGGGTCACGCTGGCGGTGGACAACGCGCGGCTCTACGCGGAGGCCGAACGTGCCGCGCGGGCGCGGCAGGAGCTGCTGCACGTCGTCTCGCACGACATGCGCAACTCGCTCAACGCCGCGCTCCTCCACGTCGAGCTGCTGCTCTCGAGCACCCCGGCCGAGGAGCGGCGCGTCCGCGGGCGCAGCCAGATCGAGACGATCCAGCGCTCGCTCAATCAGATGCACCGCCTGGTGCAGGATCTCCTGGAGACCGAGAAGCTGGAGGAGGGGCAGCTGGTGCTGCAGCGCGAGCGTCAGGAGATCCCGCCCCTGCTCGAGGAGGTGCTCGAGATGCTGCAGCCGGTGGCCGAGGAGGAGCACCTTCACCTGGAGAGCCACTTCCCCGAGCAGTTGCCCGCGGTGCTCGCCGATCGCGGACGGCTGTTGCAGGTCTTCTTCAACCTGGTGGGGAACGCGGTGAAGTTCACACCGCCGGGGGGACGAATCGTGCTGCGCGCCGAGCTGCTCGGTAGCGAGGTGTGCTTCTCGGTCTCCGACACCGGACCGGGAATTGCAGCCGCGGATCTGCCCCACGTCTTCGATCCGTACTGGCAGGGCGACCAGGGCGCCTATGGGGGGCGGGGGCTGGGACTCGCCATCGCCCGCGGCATCGTGGAGGGCCACGAGGGCCGCATCTGGGTGGATAGCCGTCAGGGTGTGGGAAGCACCGTCTGCTTCACGATCCCACTCGCCGACGCCGTGCAGTGAACGTTCCGGAAAGCGTCTGTCTACGATTCCGGAGGAGATCTCCCATGTTTTGCACTCGTTTGATCCGGCCGCTCCCGCTGCTCGCCTTCTCTCTCCTCCTGCTCCTCGCGGACGCTCCGCTCGCCGCGCAGGCGCCGCCGCCACCGCCGGACTCCGCCCGTACGCTCCGCGCCGCTCGCTCCGCGCAGGCGCGCTTCGAGAGCATCCGCCGCAACCATCTGCCCTGGACGAACTCGCGGGGCGGCGGGGAGTGCGACGAGCGGGTGGGCCGCTTCTGCCTCTGGTACGGGGACGGCGACTCCACCTGGGAGCCGCCCCCCGAGCCGGAGCCGGTGCAGAAGGCGCGGCGCGATCTGCTTGCCCGCCTGGCGGTGGCGGCGGCGGACTTCCCGGGCGACGCCTGGGTCGCGGGACAGCGGGTCCGCTACCTGCTCGAGGCGGAGCAGGGCGCCGAGGCGGTTGACGCCGCGCGCGAGTGCCGCTCGGGCTGGTGGTGCCTTGCGCTGGAGGGGTACGCGCTGCATGGCGCGGGCGACTACGAGGGTGCGGACGCCGCCTTCGCCCGCGCGCTGCGGGAGATGCCGGAGCGCGAGCGCCGCCGCTGGAGCGATCTCTCGGTGCTCCTCGACGCGAGCGAGGTGCGGAGCTACCGCCGCATCCCCCAGACCGAGCGTGCCGCCTTCGAGGAGCGCTTCTGGTGGATGGCGAAGCCACTCTACCTGCTGCCGGGAAATGAAGCGCGCTCGGAGCACTACTCGCGGCATGTGCTGGACCGGCTGCAGGACCGGGCGAAGTCCACCGACGGCATCGTCTGGGGCTCCGATCTGCGCGAGCTTCTGCTCCGCTACGGCTGGCCGGCCGGCTGGGAGCGGATCCGCCCGAGCAACTTCAGCCGCCAGACCGACGGGATGGTCAGCCGCTACCCGCGCGGGAGCCGCAGCTTCCTCCCCAGCCCGCGGGTCGTCGCGGATCCGGCGGGCATCGCCGCCGCCGAGTGGGAGCTGAACGCGAAGCGTGCCCGCGTCAGTTATGCACCTGCCTACACGCCTGCCTTCGCCGAGCTGGAGCACCAGGTGGGGGTCTTCACCCGCGGCGATTCTGTGGTCGTGGTGGCCGCCTTCGACACGCGCAGCGACACCCTCTTCGCAGAGGTGCAGGAGCTGGAGGCCGGGCTCTTCCTGCTGCGCGACGAGCGCTCCGCGCCTGCGATGGTGCACGGCCTGGTGAGTGGCGGCGACGGCAGCTTCAGCCTGACCAGCACACCCGGGCCGACGCTGCTCAGCCTCGAGGTACGCGCTCCCGCGGAGAAGCGCGCCGCGCGTGCGCGCTTCGGCACGACGCTGACCGCCATCCCCCCGCACGGCCTCGCCCTCTCCGACGTGATCGTGCTCAGCTCCACGGAGAGCCTGCCGGCCTCGCTGGCGGAGGCGGTCCCCTCCGCCCGCGGCTCGCTGCGGCTGCGCCCGGAAGAGCGGATTGTCCTCTTCTGGGAGGTCTACGGTCTGACGGCGCGCGACCCCTTCTCCGTCGGCATCGTGATGGTCAACGAGAACCGCGGCCTGCTGCGGCGGCTGGGCGAGCGGATGGGGATGGTGCGGCAGGTCAACCCGGTGCGGGTGCGCTGGCAGGAGGCCTCGGAGACGGAGGAGCCGGTGCTCCCCCGCGCCCTGGAGCTGGAGATACCGCAGGTCTCACCCGGCCACTATCGCATCGAGCTCACCGTCACCGTTCCCGGCCGCGAGCCACTCACCGCCTCGCGGGTGGTCGAAGTGGTCGGCTAAACAAAGCGGAGGTGCGTGAGTGTGTCAGAGCCGCGTAAAGGTTGCGGTGCAGCGCCGCGCGGCATTCATCGTGACCTTCGCATCACTGCAGTCGGCATCTCCACTCCACCCGCTGAAGCGCCAGCTGGCCGCCGGCGTAGCCGTCAGCGTCACTGCCCGGCCCGGCGTGTAGCTGGCTGCGCAGGTACCCGACAGGGTACCTGCGTCCGCATCGGCGGTGCAATTGATCCCCGCGGGCGAGGAGGTGGTGGTGCCACTTCCGACGTGGCTGATCTGCAGCACGCAGGTCGAGGGCTGAGAATGACGCTCAAAGGAGGCCGACGCCGTAACGCGCCAGCCAGACGCCCATGTCGATGATGCTCTCGGGAGCAAGCAACTCTCTTCGCTCCCGCTCTGCAATGCTGTCCGCCGCGCGATCGAAGAGTGCGACGGCGAAGCTGTCGTCGTCGTGTCGGGCGCGGTAGCGGATGCCGTCCGGGGCGTCGGGATGCTGGTGCAGCGCGAGCGACCAGAGCCGGGTGAGGGCGTACGGACCGCTCACCACTGCCGCCGTGGCACCGACGCGCGCCAGACCGGGGCCATGCAGAGCCACCAGCCGCAGATCGCGCCGCACCTCGATCTGGGCGAGGGAGCGCTCGCCGAGGTCAACCCGTTCGAGGAGCTGAATGCCCGGCGTCCGCAGGAAGGTCTCTGCAAAGGCGAGATGCGGCTCCTCCGCCAGGCAGCAAACCCGAAACTCCCCGCCCGGGGCATCCCACCGCCCCTGTGGCGCCACACCGGAGGGTGGTCCGAAAAAGATGGGCTCATGAATCACCCGGTGGATCCGGAAGAGAAGTCTTCCGGCGGCGCAGATGTGCAGCGGAGGCGGACGCGTAGAGAGGTCGGCAGGCGGAAGCGGCGGCGGCCCGGGGGCTCCGGGTCCGCCGCTCATCCGAGATGCTCTCCGTAGGTGCGGGCAACCGCTAACGCGCCCTCCGAATCCTCACTGAGGAGCGCTTCGAGGGGACTTTTTCCGTCCAGTTGGGGGCTCGGAGAAAGGAGCACGGCTAGCTGCGTCCACGGGCTTCGTACGTGGAACGCCTTGAGGAACCGATCCAACCCCGGCACGACTCCGCTCCCGGTGAACTGGCAGGCCGGATACAGGAACTCCCCATTGAGCTGCGCCACGGCGAGCAGCGTTCCGCGCTGGCGACGGGCGTGGATCGCCTGCGGAGTGACACCCAGCAGCTCGGCCACCTCGCCGGCCCGGTAGCCGCCACCGGCCTTCTCCAGAAGCTCCTCCTTCGCCCGCACGCCCCGTGCATAGGCGGCAGCCAGCGGATCGGGGCGCGGTGGATCGAGCGGCGCCACGCCCGCCAGGAGCTCCGCCAGGCCGCCTACATCGTCCCTCGCCGCCAGCGCATTGAGCAGCGCCTGCGCGGGGGCAGCCTCCCCCAGCCGCTGCAAGAGAGGGGTATAGCGCTGCAGGAAGGCGGCAGTAAGCGCACCGTGCTGAACCCCAGCCGTAGCGTGCGAGCGCTGGGGCGCGGTTCCCTTCCTCGATCTGGACTCTCGTGTTGGCATTCCAGGTACTCATCCAGGTGTGTCGTTGATACTATGATAGTAGTGCTCACAATTTATGCTGTCAACGACCCTTCGTGCAAGCGCACAGTTCACTTCGCACTCGGCACTTTCGTTCATTCCAGCCGCGCGTACCCCGGCAGCGTAAGGAACTCGGTGTCCGTGCCATCTACTCCGCCTCACTCCGCCTCACTCCGTCTCGTACGTTCGGGAGCTGCGGATTCTCGATTGGTTTTCGCGCCTACGTGCAGCTCCGCGCCGTCCTCAAGGACCAGCACCACCGTCGCGTCGCTACGCTTCACCTTCAGCGTGCGCACATCCGTGATGCGCTGGCCGATGGCAACCTCGAGCTTGCTGACGGCCGCAAGGCTCCGGGACGCAAGCACCTCGGCCAGCTTGAAGCGCAGCAGCTGGCGAGCCAGATCCGAAAGCGAGCCGATCTTGTAGCGGCGCGACAGCAGGATCCGCTCCACGGTCGTGGTGCGGGAGAGATGGACGAGGAACTCCGCCCCCGAATACGCTGGCATGGGCGGGAGCGGGAAATACCCGATCTTCTGAGCCGAGCGAATCGCCTCGAATTTGCCCGGTGAGACGACCCGCTCATCATACGGGAGGAGCGGAGAGACGACGATGTAGCGATCGAGGTCGGATCTCTCCTCAGCCTCGCGCACAGCCGCTTCCTCGGAATCGCCCTGATCGATCAGCCAATCCACGTACTCGTTGAACTCCTTGTCGATCTCGCAGTCGTGCGAGAGCACGAGGACCGGTGTCCAGCTGGTGGCGAGCGTGATCTCCGGCACGTGCTCCGAGGAGGCGGCGGTCTTCACCCAGGCTAGAACCAAGGCGGATTCGCCGGGGCTTGCGGGCGCGGGCGGAATCACGGCCGGTACAGGATGGGTGAGGGCGGACCAGATCACCACGCTCGGAGCCAGGTAAATATCGCCCTGGCTCAGGAGAACACGGGGCTCCGAAGGATAGACATCCGCCGCGCGGAGGGCCACCGCACGCTACGACTCGGTGCGGCGGCGCCGCACGGGCCTCTCTTCCGGACCAGCGAGCCGGACCATTTCTGCGACCGACAGGCCGCTCTCATCCGGAACGCGCGCTGCACGCCGCCGCGGTTCCGGATGCTCCTCACCGGCTCCCAAACGGCCGTCCTGAAGGGCAAGGTCGAAGACCGCGAACGGATCGGCGGGCATCTCGGCTGCCACGATCTCCGCTTGCCGTCTGGACGTGAGCTCCTCCCACGTCTTCGCGGACACGATCACGAGTTCGTCCTTGCCACGCTCGCCGCAGTGTACAACCCCCCCTTAGTGCACCGCGGCGGAACGGATATCC
>JBPCIT010000192.1:0-8665 GCA_051006015.1 Longimicrobiaceae bacterium | reverse complement strand
AGCGCCGCCGCGCGCAGGAACGCACGCCGTCCGCACAGCATCTCGAACATCTCCAGACGGATCTGATCTCTCATCTCACCAGAGCCGCACGCGCGCACCGGCGACGATGCGGCGCGGCGGACCGGGGGTGACGAAGGGCTCGACACGCGGCGCGGTGGGATCGGTCAGCCGGTTCATCGTCAGCACGCCGAAGCTGGCGTACCGCGCATCGAGCAGGTTCTCGACGTTCGCGAAGAGTCGCGCGGCCGAGGTCGCGCTCCACTCGCGCTCCGAGCAGCGTGCAGGGCTCCAGCTCCTCCCCCTCCACCACCTGCGCGCCGAAGGGCACCCGCGCCAGCGGCATCCCGCCGACGCCGAGGCGCGAGATCTCTACCCGCACCTCGGGAAGCCGGTAGCGTGGCAGCGTATCCGGGTCCTGAGCCGCGGCCGTCGCCGCTGGAAGGGAGCACATGGTGAGTGCGAAGGCACCGGCGAACAGCATCCCGCGCACCCCGGGGCGTCGCCGCGGGGCGTGGATCGGAGATCGGTGCATCAGCAATCGCACAACGCTCGGCTGGGGATTATCAGGCCGTGGAGAAGAACCGGGGCTCCCGGCTCCGGCACGAAGCACGTAGGCACCCGCGCGGGAAATCGCATGACGTGTCTGTGCATCATACGCTCCAGTGGCGTGCTCCGATAGGGGCAGATATCTTGCAACCTGACAAAGCTCTGCATCTACAAGGAGACTCCAGATGAACAGCATACCGCAGGTCCCGCAGCCGCAGAACGAGCCAATCCTCTCGTACGCCCCGGACACCCCCGAGCGCCAGGAGTTGAAGGCGGCGCTCGAACGGATGGCAGGCGAGCGCATCGAGATCCCGCTGATCATCGGCGGCAAGGAGATCCGCACCGGCGACACGGCAGAGGCGCGCATGCCGCACGCCCACTCGCATGTGCTCGCCGAGTACCACCTGGCCGGTGAGGAGCAGATCCGCGCGGCGATGGACGCCGCGATCGAGGCGCAGCGCGAGTGGGCGAGCTGGGGCTGGGAGGATCGCCTGGCCGTCTTCCTGCGCGCCGCCGACCTGCTCGCCACCCGCTGGCGCTACACGCTGAACGCCGCGACCATGCTGGGGCAGAGCAAGACCGCGCACCAGGCGGAGATCGACAGCGCCTGCGAGCTGATCGACTTCTGGCGCTTCAACGTCCACTTCGCGCAGCAGATCTTCAGCGAGCAGCCGCTCTCCTCGTCGGGGATGTGGAACCGCCTCGACCACCGGCCGCTCGAGGGCTTCATCTACGCCATTACCCCCTTCAACTTCACGGCGATCGCGGGCAACCTGCCCACCGCACCGGCGATGCTGGGCAACGTCGCCGTCTGGAAGCCCTCGGCGACGGCGGTGTACAGCGGCTACTACATCATGAAGCTGCTCGAGGAGGCGGGGCTCCCGCCGGGAGTGGTGAACTTCATCCCCGGCGATCCCGTCGCCGTCAGCCGCGCGCTGCTGAACAGCCCGGATCTGGCGGGCATCCACTTCACCGGCTCGACCTCCGTCTTCCAGTCAATCTGGGGGACGGTCGGGGAGAACATCGACCGCTACCGCTCCTACCCCCGCCTCGTGGGCGAGACCGGGGGCAAAGACTTCATCGTCGCGCACGCCAGCGCGGACGCCGAGGCGCTCGCCACCGCCATCGTTCGCGGCGGCTTCGAGTACCAGGGACAGAAGTGCAGCGCCGCCTCGCGCGTCTTCGTCCCCGACTCGATCTGGCCCGACGTGCGCGACCACACGCTGCGGATGCTCAGCGAGATCCGCGTCGGCGACGTGCGGGACTTCCGCAACTTCATGGGCGCGGTGATCGACCGGAAGGCCTTCGACAAGATCAGCGGCTACATCCGCCACGCCCGCGACAGCGAAGGGGTGGAGGTGATCGCCGGTGGTGAGTACGACGATGAGAAGGGCTACTTCATCGAACCGACGCTAGTGCAGGTCGAGGACTCCGCCTACCGCCTGATGTGCGAGGAGGTCTTCGGCCCGGTCGTCGGCGTGCACGTCTACCCCGAGGCACGCTGGGAGGAGACGCTGCGCATCGTGGATCGCGGCTCGCCCTACGCGCTCACCGGCGCCGTATTCGCCAACGACCGCCGCGCCGTCCGCCAGGCCGACGCCGAGCTGCGCAACGCCGCAGGCAACTTCTACATCAACGACAAGCCCACGGGGGCGGTGGTGGGGCAGCAGCCCTTCGGCGGCGGCCGCGCCAGCGGCACCAACGACAAGGCCGGCTCGATCCTCAACCTGCTGCGCTGGATCTCGCCGCGCACCATCAAGGAGACCTTTGCGCCCGCGCGCTCCTTCGAGTACCCGTTCATGGCGGAGAAGTAGGACGATGGCAACTGTTTCGAAGGATCTGCTGCACCGGCTGGTGGACGAGCTCCCGACGGAGGAGTTGCCCGCAGCTCGCCGCTTCCTCGAGTACCTGCGCGATCGGGCAGCGGAGGAGCCGTGCCCGGAATGCGGGGCGCTTGAACACGTTCCCAATGAGGAGACGCGTGCTGCACTGCGCGAGAGCCAGAACCCGAGCAACTGGATCCGGGCCAAGGATTCGGAGGATTTGTTCCGGCAGGTCGGAATCTAATGCTGCAACCAGTCTTCACTCCCCGCTTCAGCCGCGATCTGCGGCGCATGGAGCGGAGAGGGAAGGACACTGGAAAGCTGCGCCCCGTGCTGGCTGCGCTCCTGCGGGGAGAAGTGCTGGAGTCCCGATACCGGGATCACAAGCTGAAGGGAGAGTGGGCAGGGCATCGCGAGTGCCACGTCGAATCTGACTGGCTACTCATCTACCGGACAACCGACGCGGAACTGGTCCTGGTGCGTACCGGCACCCACGCCGACCTATTCGAGTGATGCGACGTGATGCCTTGCCCTGTCCCGCTGCCGTGACATGCGACGGGCGTGTGCCCGTGCCTCTGGTGCCCTGCCTCACTCCATTTGCCTATGGATCCGGCCAGCTGCGTCAGCATCGCGTCTGAAATCGGGGTGGGGGTTTCCCCGACACTACGCCCGTGGCATTCCCGATGGCGAGCCGACAGCACGATCCGAGGTAGCGTCCACGCGGTGAACGGACGAGCGATGGTTCCATAATGGGCGCCTACTTGCCTCTGTCGTTCTCCCCGTTCTCTCCACCCACCAACCCAGCGGGAATTCACATGCCTCAACGTTACGTCTACTTCTTCGGCGCGGGTCAGAGCGAGGGCGGCAAGGAGATGAAGGCCCTTCTGGGTGGCAAGGGCGCCAACCTGGCGGAGATGACCCGCATTGGCGTGCCCGTGCCGCCGGGCTTCACCATCACCACCGAGGCGTGCCGCCATTACCTGCGGAGCGGAGAGCTGCCCGGGGGACTGCGCGAGGAGGTCGAGCGCAACCTGCGCCAGACGGAGGAGGCGACCGGCAAGAGCTTCGGAGGCGGAAGCGATCCGCTGCTCGTCTCGGTGCGCTCGGGCGCGGCGGTCTCGATGCCGGGGATGATGGACACGATCCTCAACCTGGGCCTCAACGACGAGACGGTGCGTGCGCTGGCGGAGAACGCCCGCGACGAGCGCTTCGCCTTCGACTCGCACCGCCGCTTCGTGCAGATGTACGCGGACGTGGTGCTCGGCGTGGCGGCGGAACGTTTCGAGACGCTGCTCGACGAGGTGAAGGGCAAGCGCGGCGTGAAGGAGGACACCGACCTCGAGGCGGGCGAGCTTCGCGAGCTTGTCGAGCAGTACAAGGCGCTGGTGCGGCAGAGCACGGGCACCCCCTTCCCGGAGGATCCGCAGGAGCAGCTCTGGGGAGCGATCGAGGCGGTCTTCCGCTCCTGGGACAATGCGCGCGCGCGCGCCTACCGGCGGGTGAACGGGATTCCCGACGACCTCGGTACCGCGGTCAGCGTCTGCTCGATGGTCTTCGGCAACATGGGCCCGACCTCCGGCACCGGGGTGGCCTTCACCCGCAACCCCTCGACGGGGGAGCCGGCGCTCTTCGGCGAGTTCCTGATCAACGCGCAGGGGGAGGACGTGGTGGCGGGGATTCGCGATCCGCTGCCGATCTCCGAGATGCGCCATCACCTGCCGGAGTCCTATCGGGAGCTGGCAGCGGCGGCGGAGCGCCTCGAGCGGCACTACCGCGACATGCAGGACCTGGAGTTCACCGTCGAGCGCGGCGCGCTCTACATGCTGCAGACGCGCACCGGCAAGCGCGCGGCCGCGGCGGCGGTGCGCATCGCCACCGACATGGTCGAGGAGGGACGGATCACCCGCGAGGAGGCGATCCTCCGCGTCGAAGCCGATCAGATCGAGCAGCTCCTGCACCCGATGATCGACCCCGGTGCCGAGGTGCAGGTGCTGACCACCGGGCTGCCGGCCTCGCCCGGCGCCGCCTCCGGCCAGGTGGTCTTCAATCCCGACGAGGCCGCGGAGCGCGGCGGCGCCGGGGAGGCGGTGATCCTGGTGCGCCGCGAAACCTCGCCGGAGGACTTCCACGGCATGGTCGCCGCGCAGGCGATCCTCACCGCGCGAGGGGGGATGACCTCGCACGCCGCCGTGGTGGCGCGCGGCATGGGAAAGTGCTGCGTGGCCGGGGCGGGCGAGATCGTGATCGACGAGGCGTATGGGCGCTTCGTCGTGAACGGCGTTACCGTCGAGGCCGACGACTGGATCACCCTCGACGGCTCCACCGGCCGCGTGATTCTCGGACAGGTGCCCACCGTGGAGGCGGAGCTCTCGGGCAACTTCCAGCGGCTGATGTCGTGGACGGACGAGATCCGGCGGCTCGCGGTGCGCACCAACGCCGATACCCCGCACGACGCCGCGACCGCCCGCAAGTTCGGCGCGGAGGGGATCGGCCTCTGCCGCACCGAGCACATGTTCTTCGAGGGCGACCGGATCGACGCGGTGCGCGAGATGATCCTCGCCCAGGACGGCGCCGGGCGCAAGCGAGCGCTCCGCCGTCTCCTCCCGATGCAGCGCGAGGATTTCGAGGGGATCTTCCGGGCGATGGACGGCCTGCCGGTGACGATCCGTCTGCTGGACCCGCCGCTGCACGAGTTCCTGCCGCAGGGCAGCGCGGAGATCAAGAGCCTCTCGCGCAAGATGAGGGTGGACGCCGCGCGCCTGCGCCAGCTCGTCGAGCAGCACCGCGAGGCCAATCCGATGCTCGGCCATCGCGGGGTACGCCTGGCGATCAGCTTCCCGGAGATCACCCGCATGCAGGCGCGCGCGATCTTCGAGGCGGCGCTCGCCGCGCGGCGCGACGGGGTGGAGGTACTGCCGGAGATCATGATCCCACTCGTCGGCACGGTAAAGGAGCTGCGCCTGCAGCGGGAGCTGATCGAAGAGATCGCCCGTGACGTGCTGGGCGAGGGGGAGGAGGCGATGCCCTATCTGATCGGGACGATGATCGAGCTGCCGCGCGCGGCGCTCACCGCCGACCGTATCGCCGAGGAGGCGGAGTTCTTCTCCTTCGGCACCAACGACCTGACGCAGACGGTCTTCGGTCTCTCGCGGGACGACGCCGGGAGCTTCCTGCCGCTCTACATCGAGCAGGGCATCCTTCCGGCCGATCCCTTCCGCACGCTGGACGAGGAGGGGGTCGGCCAGCTGGTGGAGTTGGCCACCCGGCTGGGACGGCAGCGGCGGGCGGATCTGAAGGTGGGGATCTGCGGAGAGCACGGCGGCGATCCCGACTCCGTCGCCTTCTTCCACCGCACGGGGCTCGACTACGTCTCCTGCTCTCCCTTCCGGGTGCCGGTGGCGCGCCTCGCCGCGGCGCAGGCGGTGCTCAGGGAGAGAGCGTCACCCGCGGTGGAGCGCTCGATCTGATCCGAGCGGTTGCAACCCTGCTCGACCGCGGCCGGATGACTGCTTCCATCTACCGGGTTCCGGCTCCAGCCCAAAAGACACCGCAAAACGAAGCTGCTCCGACCACCCGCGAAGACGGTCGGAGCAGCAGTCGGGGATGAGGCTCGCGGACTAGGAGACTGCTGAGGCCCCTGCTTCCGCGACCTCGTGGTCGTTGTCGACGGTGCTCCCCGACACCCCGATGGCACCGATCACCGTGCCATTGCTCGTCTTGAGCGGTATCCCGCCGGGGAAGGTGATCAGACCATCGTTGGAGTGCTCGATGGCGTAGAGCGATTCTCCCGGCTGCGACAGCTTGCCGAGCTTCCCCGTCTCCATGTCGAAGAAGCGCGCGGTCTTCGCCTTCTTGATGGCGATGTCGATCGAGCCGAGCCAGGCATCGTTCATCCGCACGAAGGCCTTCAGATTCGCACCCGCATCCACCACGGCGATGTTCATCTTCAGGTCGAGGTCCTGTGCCTTCCTGTACGCCGCTTCGACGGCCGCCTGCGCCTGCGCAAGTGTGATGTCTGCCATGGATCTCTCCTCCGGGTGTCGATTGCGCCTGCTCCGCGACGTCGAACGGGAAAGCGACGCCAGGGGCGAGGGCGGGGAGCCCACTCCGGGAAGCTACCATGCCGGGCGGCGCGCCAGCAAGTCGGACGAACCCAGCGCCGTCGGTGGAAAGGGGATGTGGTGTAAGGGGATTTCGTGCCGCGATGTGCGAGGGCAGCGGCGCGCGGAGCTTAGCGCGCCGCCACCACCTCACCGCGGCCATCCTGGCGGTTACCCGATCCTGCCTTGGGTCCCATGCGTGAGGAAATCCACATCGGAATGAAGACGAAGGCACCTGCGCCGACGATCAGCATCAGCTCGACAAGGATCTCGAAAAGAAAGGGAGTCATGCTTATCTCCTGCGTTCGTTGCTTACGGTTCGGGCGAACATGCCGTACCCTACGGGCCACCGCTCCGAAAGTTTCAGGCGCTCTCGCCGCGATGAACGAAACGCCCTCAACCATCTGACGCCAGCAAAGGAGGAAGGGTTTACCGACAGATCAAATGGTCAGCTCGCTGCCGGCGCAGAGGGCGCCGGGTGACGAGGGAGGAGGTCGCAATTGCGCAAGGGAGCGAGCGCCGGCACGCTCGCCAACTCCGCAGCTTACCGATGCGCCCGGTATGGCTGGTGTTCGCGAGGTGGAATACGATGCTGGGCGAGGTGCAGCGGTGCACCTCGCCCAGCGGATCGACCGCCCCTCGTTGCTTGCGGTGCGGGGCTAGACGTTCGCGGGTCGGCGGGCGGCCTTGCCACCTTCCCGTCGGCGCGGACGCGTGGGAAAGTTTAGCACGCCCTTACGGCCGCGGTACTTCAGCACCGCCTCGTCATAGACGCGCGCCGCCTCCTCCGCAGTCTCGAAGCTGCCCAGCCAGAGCAGCTTGCCCTCGACGCGGATCGTCGCCTGCCACTTCCCACGATAGGGAGAAACACCTTTGTACTTGGAGACACCGCGTGCCGTGCGCGCCCGGCCGTAGACGCCGCGGTCCTGAATGAGCAGGTTGGAGCGCCTGCAGTTGCGGGGGTCGCGGTCCAGGTGTACCACGATGCGGTGGTCGCGCACCTCCATGATCTCACGATGCAGCCGCCGCACCCGGTTCTCCGCGTCGCGGAAGCAGACGATCCCTCCGGAGGTAAAGAGCTTCTCCTTCCAGAACCGCCAGAAATCCTCCTCGTCCACCGTCACCGTCGTGCCATCGGAGAGCCGAAGCTCCTTGGTTGCTGTATCTTCCGCGCGCTCGCTCTGTCCGTTTTCAGATGCGCCATTCCTGCCGCGAATTCGCGGTTTCGTGCCTGTCGCTTCCATACGCCTACGTGCGTTGAAGATTGCGAGTTGTTGAACGGGTACAATAGTATCACGGAATCGCCTGCAACAACACCCCACCTCCAAAGTTTTCCATCGCAGCGCTCCGTGGAGAGCGCGATTCCCCCGCTCGTGCGCCGCTCCGACCCGACTAACAAGCAGATATGCAAAGCACACGGAGGACTCCGCCGCGCCCCGCCGGATCGGCCTCGACATCGGGTTGCGCCTCTGGCATCCTCTCTGCACGCTTCTCGTGAGAAGAGACCCGCCGGTTTGGCGGTGCAGCGTGAACAACAACATCAATGGGAGTTCTGGAATGAATGCACAGCAGGAAAGAGAAGTCGCGACGCTCGGCGGCGGATGCTTCTGGTGCCTGGAGGCCGTCTTCGATGATCTGCGCGGCGTCGAGCAGGTGGAGTCTGGCTATGCAGGCGGGCATGTGCGCAATCCCACCTACCATCAGGTGTGCGCCGGCACGACCGGGCACGCCGAGGTCGTGCAGGTCACCTTCGATCCCCGGGAGATCTCCTACCGCGAGCTGCTCGAAGTCTTCTTCACCATCCACGATCCCACGACGCTCAACCGCCAGGGCGGGGACGTGGGCACCCAGTACCGCTCGGCGATCTACTTCCACACGCCGGAGCAGCAGGCGACCGCCGAAGAAGTGATCGCCGAGCTGAGCGCCGACCGCATCTGGGATGCACCCATCGTGACCGAGGTGGCGCCCCTCGAGGTCTTCTACCCGGCGGAGAAGTACCACCAAGAGTACTACCGGCGCAACGCGAACCAGCCCTACTGCCAGGTGGTGATCGCCCCCAAGGTGGCCAAGGTCCGCAAGCAGTACCTCGAGAAGCTCAAGCGGTGAGAGGTACTGTCGCGGTGTGAGCGAGGTCACCCGCCACGACATTCGCAATTCCAGCCGCCGCGACACTCTCTCCGGTACTCTACAGCGTGG
>JBPCIT010000191.1:0-4242 GCA_051006015.1 Longimicrobiaceae bacterium | reverse complement strand
GGCGGCGGAGAAGCCTGCCACGTCGGTGTTGTCGCCCCAGATCTGGCTATCCTCGAGCCAGAAGGCGTTGCAGGCACCGGTGCGCTCGAGAGCCGGAGTACGGCGCTCGACCAGACGCGCAGCATGTTCCTTGTGCGGCAGGGTGACGTTGCCGCCGCCTCCGGCGCGCGCGATCCCCCGGAGGAGGCCGGGAAGGGAGTCCTCGTTGCAGCGCAGCGCGAGGTAGAGGCCGTCCACTCCGGCAGCGCGGAAGGCGGCGTTTTGGAAGCGGGGAGAGAGGGAATGCTGCACCCGTCCTCCGAGCAGGGCGATCAGCCGCGTGCTCGGGGAGGGATCAAAGGTCACGGCTGGAGGATGGGTGCCAGCCGGTCGAGGGAGGCGCGCACCAGCTGCTCGATCTCGCGCATGGTGGCCTGGTAGACCTCATCCTCGCCGCCGTAGGGATCGGAGACGGGGCGGCCCCTCCCCGCATCGTCGCCAGCGGCGAAGTCTGCCAGCAGAGCGGCCTTCTCCCCTCCACCCAGCCGCTCGATCGCGTAGAGGTGCGAGGGCTCCATCCCCAGAATCAGATCGGCCCACTCGAGCAGCTCGGGAGTAACGGACTGCGAGTGGTGAGGAGTAAGATCGAGCCCCCTTCGGCGCCCCGCCGAGATCGCACCCTCCGATGCGCCCCAGCCGTCGTCCGCGGCGATGCCTGCGGAGGCGACCTGCACGTGCTGCCAGTTCCGCTCCGCCAGCTCACGGCGCGCCAGCGCCTCCGCCAGCGGGGAGCGGCAGGTGTTGCCGGTGCAGACGAAGAGGATGTTGTATGTCGTAGCGGGCGATGAATCGTAGCTCACGTCGCACTCCTGGCGATCTCCGGGTCATGCTCGACGCGCAGGGATTCCGCCGCGATGGCAGGTACCTGCGCAGGCACAGCAAACCTTAATCTACGCTGCGTGCAAGGGCTTCTGCCAGCACCAGATCGGCCGGACGGGTGATCTTGATGTTCTCGGCAGAACCCTCGACCACGCCGACGCGGGACCCGTAGCGTTCACAGAGCGCTGCATCATCCGTCGCAGCGACGCCGTCCTGCCGAGCGCGGCGGTGGGCGCCCAGGATGACCTCGCGCGGGAAGCCCTGCGGCGTCTGCGCCTGCCAGAGGCGGGAGCGATCGAGCGTCGTCTCGATCCGCCCCTCCTCGTCCACCACCTTGATTGTGTCGGCGACGCGAAGGGCGGCGATCGCCCCGCCGCTGCGCGCCCCCGCCAGCACCCGCTCGATGATCCCCGCGGAGACGAAGGGCCGCGCGCCGTCGTGGATCAGCACCGGGTCGGCCTCCACGGGTAACGCTATGAGGCCGCTCCACACCGAGTCTCCCCGCTCCGCCCCGCCCGGCGCCAACGTCACCTCCAGCTCGCGGATCCAGCCGGGCGGATCGAGCACGTCCTCCGGCGGCAGCACCACCACCACGGCACCGATCTCCGGATGCGCGAGGAAGGGGCGGATCGCCCGGAGCAGCACCGGCTCGCCCGCGATCTCCAGGTACTGCTTGCGCACCTCGCCGCCGAGCCGCCGCCCCGCGCCCGCGGCGACGATCACCGCTCCGGCGCGCGAAGCGGACTCAGGGGAAGAGGCGCGCGATGAGAGCGCGGACATCCTCGACCTCGACCACGGTGAGCCCCCGGGGAGCGCTGGACGGACGCGCCTTCGGGGAGAGGTACGCGGTGCGGAAGCCCATGCGCGCCGCCTCCGTCAGGCGCCGCTCGACCTGCCCCACCAGGCGGATCTCGCCGCCCAACCCCAGCTCGCCGATGAAGACGGCGTCGGCCGGCACCGGGCGGTCGAAGACGCTGGAGGCGAGCGCCGCCGCCACCGCCAGATCGCCCGCGGTCTCCGCAATGCGGATGCCGCCGACCACATTGAGGAAGACGTCGAGCTGTCCGAAGGCGATCCCCGCCCGCTTCTCGAGCACCGCGAGCAGCAGCGCGAGCCGCTTGTGGTCGAAGCCGGTGCTCACCCGCTGGGGCGCACCGTAGGGGGCGCGGGTGGCGAGCGCCTGCACCTCGACCAGCAACGGGCGCGTCCCCTCCATTGTCGAGACCACAGCGGAGCCGGAGCTGCCCGCGGCGCGATCGCCCAGGAAGAGCTCCGAAGGGTTCGGCACCGGGATCAGCCCCTCGGCGGACATGCGGAAGACGCCGATCTCGTCCACCCCGCCGAAGCGGTTCTTGGTGGCGCGCAACACCCGGTGGTCGAGGCCGCTCGAGCCCTCGAAGTAGAGCACCGTGTCTACGATGTGCTCGAGCGTCTTGG
Organism: Longimicrobiaceae bacterium; assembly: GCA_051006015.1. GTDB lineage: Bacteria > Gemmatimonadota > Gemmatimonadetes > Longimicrobiales > Longimicrobiaceae > JBPCIT01. The sequence goes on along the minus strand of JBPCIT010000191.1, from coordinate 1,947 downwards.
GACCCGCGATTCCCCCACCCTTGGTGACATGGCCGACCAGGAAGGTGGCAGTGCCCGTCTGCTTGGCGAAGCGCTGCAGGCGGGCGGCGCACTCGCGCACCTGGCCAACGTTGCCGGGGGCGCCCTCCAGATCGGGGGTGTAGACCGTCTGGATGGAATCGACGAGCAGCACGCGCGGCGCGCTCTCGGCGGCGCGCAGCAGGACGGTCTCCAGCTCCGTCTCCGCCAGGGTCGTCACCTCCCCCGCGGCGCCTCCCAACCGATCGGCGCGCAGCCGCACCTGGAAGAGCGATTCCTCACCCGAGACGTAGAGGGTGCTGAGCCCCGCCGCCTCCAGACGGGCGGCGACCTGCAGCAGGATGGTGGACTTGCCGATTCCCGGCTCGCCACCGATCAGCACCACCGAGCCGGGCACGATGCCGCCGCCGAGCACGAAGTCGAACTCCGCCAGCCCGGAGGACCAGCGACGGGTCTCCGTCCCCTCGATCTCGCGCAGGCGCACCGGAGCGCTGCCGCCTCCCGTATGGACAGCGGGGGCTGCCTTCTTGGCGCGCCCCCGCGTGACCATCTCCTCCACCAGCGTGTTCCACTCCTTGCAGGCGGGACACTGCCCCTGCCAGCGGAGGGTCTCGTTGCCGCATTCGGTACAGATGAAAACCGTCTTCGCCTTCGCCATGCCGCTCCTCGCCTGTGAAACCGCCGCTCCCGCAACAGGTTGAATACCCCGCCGCGCCCTCCCGGTGCGGGCTCGCGGTGGCCCGCTCCGCCTCAGACCAGATCCTCGCTGCGGGGGGAGAAGCTCTCGAAGCGGGTGTACTCCTTCTGGAACATCAGGTCCACCCTGCCGGTGGCGCCGTTGCGCTGCTTGCCAATGATCAGCTCGGCACGCCCCTCGAGGTTGTTCCCGTCCTTGTCCACCGGGCCGAAGTAATACTCCGGACGGTAGAGAAACATGATCACGTCTGCATCCTGCTCCAGAGCTCCGCTCTCACGAAGATCCGACATCATCGGCTTCTTGTCGGGGCGCTGCTCGACGGCACGGCTGAGCTGCGAGAGCGCTACCACCGGGATGTCCAGCTCCTTCGCCAGCGCCTTGAGGCCACGGGAGATCTCGGAGACCTCCTGCTGCCGGTTCTCGGTGCGGCCGCCGCCGCGCATGAGCTGCAGGTAATCGACGATGATCAGCGAGAGGTCCGGACGGTCCGCCTTCAGGCGGCGCGCTTTGGCGCGCATCTCCAGCACCGAGATCGCGGGGGTGTCGTCGATGTAGATGGGGGCGGTGTTCAGGAATCCGGCCGCGGTGGCGAGCCGGTGGTACTCCTCGTCGCGCAGGCGGCCGGTGCGCATGCGGCTGGCATCCACCCGCCCCTCCGCGCAGAGGATGCGCTGCACCAGCGACTCCTTGCTCATCTCCAGCGAGAAGACCGCCACGGTGCGCTGCGCGCGGATGGCGGCGTGCTGGGCGATGTTCAGCGTAAAGGCCGTTTTGCCCATCGAGGGTCTGGCGGCGATGATGACCAGGTCGCCGGATTGGAAGCCGGCGGTCTTCTCATCGAGGTCGTGGAAGCCGGTGGGGACGCCGGTGATGGCGGAGGGGTTGGCCTGCAGCGCCTCGATGCGCTCGAAGGTGGGCCAGAGGATCTCCTTGATCCAGACGAAGCCTTTGCGGTCATGGGTCTGCGCGATCTGGAAGATCTGCTGCTCGGCGCGGTCGAGCAGTTCCTCGACATCCCCCTGCGACTCGAAGGTCTGCTGGATGATGCCGGTGGCGGCCTCGACCAGCCGGCGCAGCACCGCCTTCTCGCGCACGATGCGGGCGTGGTACTCGATGTTCGCGGCGGTCGGCACCGCGTCCAGAAGCTGCGACAGATAGGCCATGCCGCCGACGGTCTCGAAGTCGCCGCTGTTCCTCAGCTCCTCCGTCAGCGTGATGGCGTCGATCACCTC
>JBPCIT010000190.1:0-5606 GCA_051006015.1 Longimicrobiaceae bacterium | reverse complement strand
TCCGTGATCCCGTGCTCTTCCTGCCCGCGATCGCGGCAGCGACGGAGGCGGGCGGCACCGACTTTCTCGAGATCGCACCCCACCCCATCCTGCGCACGCCCCTCGAGCAGTGCACGGGTGACAGCGGTGCGCTGGTCCTGGGCTCGCTCGATCGTGAGCTGCCCGAGCACACGGCGCTGCTCCGCTCGCTGGGCGCGCTGCACACCCGCGGCTACCCGGTGGACTGGTCGAGCCTGTATCCGGCGGGTGGGACGGTGGTGCAGCTTCCCCGCTATCCCTGGCAGCGGCGGCGCTACTGGCTCGAAACGGGAGCCGCTACCCGCCGGAAGTCACCGGCGGAAAGCGTGAACGTAGCCGGGGTACTCGGAGCCGCACCGCTCGCCGGGAAGCGGCTCTCCTCGCCAGCCATCCAGGGCTTCGTCTTCGAGAGCGAGCTGTCGGCGGCGTCTCTGTCCTTTCTCGGCGAGCACCGCATCGGCGACAACGCCATTCTGCCCGCTGCCTTCTACGTTGCGATGCTGCTCAGCGCCGGGCGCGTCGCGCTGCGGCGGGAGCCTGCCGGCCTGGAGGCGCTCGCGATCCACCATCCGCTGCTCCTCCCGGAGGAGGGCAGCCGCAGCGTCCACTGCATCCTGCAGCCCCCGGCGCAGGGCCGGATCGCCGTTGAGGTCCACAGCCGCAGCGCGGAGGACGCCGACGGCTGGACTCTGCACGCGACGGCGCAGCTGGTGCTGACGGCGGCGCCGCACGAGCGCGGCCCCGCGACCCTCGAGCAGATCCAGGGCAGAGTTGCCGCAGCGCATGACGACGCGCGCCTCTCCGTAGCTACCGGCAGCTCGACCGCTGGGCAGCCCATCGTGGAGCGGGTGTGGCAGGGGGAAGGCGAAGCACTCGTTCAGCTGCGGCTGCCGGGTGTGCTCTCGCCGGAGCCGGGAAGCGACCTCCTGCTTGCGGCGCTCTGGGATGCCTGTCTTCGCCTCCTCGGCGCTCGGGCCGCAGCCGCCGGGCGCCCTGGTCGCCTCTTCGTGGTGGCCGGCCTCGACCGTCTCAGCCTTGCGCACTCGCTCCCTGCCGAGCTGCTCTGTCACCTCCAGATCCGGAACGAGGGCCCGGCGCGCGACGAGTTCACCGGCGAGCTTCGGCTCTTCACTACGGAGGGGGGGATCGTCGGTGAGGCGGTCGGGGTGCGGTTCGCGGCTGTGGCGCCTGCTCCATCGGAAGAGGCAGGGCGGGAGGAGTGGCTCTACGAGGTGGTATGGCGTCCGGGGAGCAACCTCAGTCACGCCGATCCCCAGATCGCTGGAGCTCGCCACCCCGTCTACACAGCCGGGGCCGGAAGCTGGCTGATCTTCGCTGACGAGCTTGGTGTGGCGCGGGCGCTGGCCGAGCAGATCCGCGCCCGCGGCGGCGAGTGCCTGCTCGCGTCGGGCGGCGAGGGCGGCGCCGTGGTGCGCGAGTGGTTGGACGCCGCCCGCGAGCCAGCTGGCGTTCTCTACCTCCGGGGACTCGACGCCTCCACGGAGGAGCGTGACGCGGAATCCGTGCAGGAGCGGGTACGTTCCAGCTGCACGGCGGTGGCCGACCTCGCTCGGGCGCTGCTTGACGTAGAGACGACGCCGAAGCCGCGGCTCTGGATTGCGACCTGCGGCGCGCAGCCTGTGATGGAGGAGGATGTGACCGATCCCGTGCAGGCGCCGCTGTGGGGATTGGGCCGCAGCATCGCGCTGGAGTGCCCGGAGTGCTGGGGCGGGCTGCTCGATCTGCCCCGCGGCGGCGACCCGGCTGTTCATGCCGACCAGGTGCTCGCGCAGCTCCTCTCGGGCGACGGCGAGGACCAGGCGGCCTTCCGCGGCGGGGAGCGATTCGTCCCCCGGCTGGTTCCCGTCGCCGCGACAGAGACGGCGCAGCCGATCCTGCACAGCAATGGGGCCTACCTGATCACCGGGGGCCTGGGCAGCCTCGGCCTCCGGCTCGCCCGCTGGCTGGCCGAGCGCGGCGCGGGGCACCTGGTGCTCCTGGGGCGGACGCCGCTCCCCGATCGCAGCGACTGGGCGGCGCTCGGCGCGGAGACGGCTGCAGGGCCGAAGGTGGCGGTGATCCGGGAGATCGAGCGGCTGGGGGCTGCGGTCACCACCCTCGCGGCCGATGTCGCGGACGAGGAGGCGATGCGCCGCCTCTTCGCCCGCTTCGGCGAGGAGCTGCCGCCGCTGAAGGGCGTCTTCCACACCGCGGCGGTGATGGGTTTCACTCCGCTTCCACGCCTGCAGCCGGATCAGCTCGACGCCGTGCTGCGGCCGAAGGTGGCCGGGAGCTGGGTGCTGCACCAGCTCACGGAGAGGCTGGACCTCGACCATTTCGTCGTCTTCTCCTCGGTGGCCGGCCTCTGGGGCTCACGGGGGATGGCGCACTACACCGCGGCGAACCAGTTCCTGGACGCGCTGGCGCACCACCGCCGCGCGCTGGGGCTGCCGGCGCTGGCGGTGAACTGGGGCGGATGGGAGGGAGGCGACAGCTCGCGCGACGCCGCGCGTTTCCTGGAGCAGAGCGACTTCCGTCTCCTGCCCGTCGAGCCGGCGCTGGCGATGCTCGGCTCCGCGATGATGGCGGGTGTGACGCAGCGGGCGATCGCCTGGGTGGACTGGGCGTCGCTGAAGGCGAGCTATGAGCTTCACGCCGGCCGCCCCTTCCTGCGGGAGATCGAGATCGCCGCCTACGAGAGTGACGCGCCCGAGACCGGGATGTCTTCCGAGGCGGCGACCAGCCTGCTGCAGCAGCTCGAGGTGCTCGCCAAGGAGGAGGCGCTGAGCCACCTCACCTCCCACGTGCGTGGGCAGGTGGCGGAGGTGCTCGGCCTCGATCCCGCGCAGCTGATGGAGCCGGGGCAGGGATTCTTCAAGCTCGGGATGGACTCGCTGATGACCGTCGAGCTGCGCGGGCGGCTGGAGCGCAGCGCCGGCGTGCGGCTGCCGACCACCATCGCCTTCGAGTATCCCACCGTCGAGGCCCTCTCGGGCTTCCTGGCGGGGAAGCTCCTGCAGCGGTATGCCGCCGCGCAGGCGGCGCCCTCTGCCGCGCACGGGCAGGACGGCGGCGTCGCCGAGCTCGACCTCGTAGCGCTCTCCGAGGACGAGCTGGCGGCAATGCTGGATGGGGCGCTCGCCGATCTGCTCGACGACGAAGTGACCACCGGATGACGACACCTCCGCAGGCGGATCACCGGGAGCGGCTGCAGAACGCGCTGCTCGCCATCAACAAGCTGCAGGCGAAAGTCGCGGCGCTCGAGAGCGGGCGCGGCGAGCCGATCGCCGTCATCGGCCTGGCCTGCCGCTTCCCCGGCAGGGCCAACGGGCCGGATGCCTTCTGGCGCCTCCTGCGCGACGGCGTGGACGCGGTCACCGAGATCCCTCCCTCCCGCTTCGACATCGAGGAGCACTTCGATGCCGACCCGGACGCGCCGGGGAAGAGCTACTCGCGCTGGGGCGGCTTCATCGAGGACGTGGACCGCTTCGACCCCCACTTCTTCGGCATCTCGCCGCGCGAGGCAGTGGGAATTGACCCGCAGCACCGCCTGCTGCTCGAGGCGGGCTGGGCGGCGATCGAGAGCGCGGGCGTGGCTCCGACCTCGCTCGCCGGCTCGCGAACCGGGGTCTTCGTCGGCATCACGGGGAGCGACTACGCGCAGCTCATGAAGGCCGCCGGCCCGGAGCAGCTCAACGCCTACAGCGCCACCGGTTCGACCTCCGCCTTCGTCGCCGGCCGGCTCTCCTACGTGCTGGGGCTGCAGGGGCCGAGCGTCGCGGTGGACACCGCCTGCTCCTCCTCGCTGAGCGCGGTGCACCTCGCCTGCCAGAGCCTGCGTGGCCGCGACTGCGAGCTGGCGCTCGCCGGCGGGGTGAACGTGATGCTCACCCCCGACATGTTCATCACCACCGCGAAGAACCGCATGCTCTCGACGCGCGGGCGGTGCAGCACCTTCGACGCGGCGGCGGACGGCTTCGTGCGTGGCGAGGGGTGCGGGATCGTCGTGCTGAAGCGGCTCTCGAGCGCCGTCGCCGACGGCGATCCGATCCTGGCGGTGATCCGCGGCTCGGCGATGAACCAGGATGGCGCCAGCAGCGGCATCACCGTGCCGAACAAGCTGGCGCAGGAGGCGGTGATCCGCGACGCCCTCGCCGCCGCCGATGTGCAGCCGCACGAGGTGCACTACGTCGAGGCACACGGCACCGGCACCCCGCTGGGCGATCCCATCGAGCTGCGCGCGCTCGGCGCGGTGCTCGGGCAGGGGCGCAGCGCGGATGCACCCTTCTATGTCGGCTCTGTGAAGACCAACATCGGCCACCTCGAGGCGGCCTCCGGCATCGCCGGCCTGATCAAGGTGATCCTGATGCTGCAGCGCGGGGAAATCCCGCCCCACCTCCACATCCGGCAGCCCAGTCCCCACATCCCCTGGGAGGAGATCCCCGCCGCGGTGCCTGCTACCCTCGTCCCCTGGACGGCTGGCGCTGGAAGCCGCGTCGCCGGCGTCAGCTCGTTCGGCGCCAGCGGGACGAACGTGCACGTCGTCGTGGGGGAGTTCGTGGAGCGTGGAGCGTGGAGTGTGGAGCGTGGAGCGTCGAGCGTGGAGCGTCAGAACGTGGGGCGAGGCGTAGCGCGTGACGGTGTGCAGACGCCGGAGCGGCCGGTGCAGCTGTTGGCGCTCTCTGGGCGCACCCGCGACGATCTGCGCGCGCAGGCGACGAACTTCCGCGATTACCTGGCGGGAGACCCTCACCCCCCGACCCCCTCTCCCGCTAGCGGGAGAGGGGGAGGGACCCACGCAGAGGGAGGGGGTGCGGGCTCCCTCGCCGACATCTGCCACACCGCGGCGGTCGGGCGCACGCACTTCGCTCATCGGCTCGCCGTGCTCGGCGCGGAGCCCGGGCAGATGGTCGCGGGACTGGACGCCTACCTCTCCGGGAGTGACGTGTCCGGCCTCGTCACCGGGGAGGTGCCTGCCAGCGTGCGACCCAGGGTGGCCTTTCCCTTCCCGGGGCAGGGCGCGCAGTACGTCGGCATGGCGCGGCAGCTCTACGAGACGGAGCCACGCTTCCGCCAGACGCTCGAGCGCTGCGAGGAGATCCTGCGGCCCCACCTCGATCCTCCACTGCTTTCGGTGCTCTATCCCGCTCCCGGTGAAGAGGCCGAGGCGCAGGCGCTGCTGGATCAGACCGCCTACACGCAGCCGGCGCTCTTCGCGCTGGAGTACGCGCTCTCTGAGCTGTGGCGCTCCTGGGGACTCGAGCCGCACGCGGTGCTGGGGCACAGCGTGGGCGAGTACGTGGCTGCCTGTGTGGCGGGTGTGTTCAGCCTGGAGGAGGGGCTACGGCTGATCGCCGAGCGTGCCCGCCTCATGCAGGCGCTGCCGTCCGGCGGCGCCATGGCAGCCGCCTTCGCCGACGTGGAGACGGTCGAGGACGCGATCGCTCCCGAGGTGGAACGGCTCGGCATTGCGGCCGTCAACGGCCCGGCGAACGTGGTGATCTCCGGCGAGGAAGCGGCACTCGCGGCAGCGCTGCAGCGGCTGGAGGCGCAGGGGATCCGCACCAGGCGGCTGCGCGTCTCGCACG
>JBPCIT010000189.1:0-6949 GCA_051006015.1 Longimicrobiaceae bacterium | reverse complement strand
CGGCGGCCCGGCGTGGTGGTCGGGCGCCGCAGGTGGTGCAAGAGACGGCGGAGCGCTCGGTGCACGGTTGGGCTATTCCCCCTCTCCCGTGGCGTGCTCAGTGCCGCGATGGAGGCTCTGGTGGCGGTTTCAAGCTCCAGGTGCCTCTGCCCTCGTCGGGCTCTCCCCAGGCAGCTTCCACGAAGTCCTCAAGCCACTCCGCATAGAGTTCAAGAGCGGCGCTGCGGTTGCGGTAGGCCTCCACGAGTTCGAGCATTTCTTCGCCAGTGAGATCCCCGAATCGCCGGGGCTGACCGTCCACGTACTCCACCGTCTCCGGGTTGCCGCGCAGCGACGGCTTGCCGGCCTCGTCCTCTGCCACCGCCTCTAGGCCGTGCAGGAAGGTAGCAATGGCCAGTCCCGCAAGCTGAGCCGCCGAGGCGCCACGCTCGGCGGCAACCTCCGCGAGCCAGGCCAGCAGGTGCGCTGGAAGCTCAAACGGAACGGGGCGGTGCATCATGGCGCCCCCTCTGCGCACACCACAGGGTGCACGTTCATTAGCACTCAGCGCCAGCACTCAGCGCCGGGTGTCTAGCCGCCCCAGGCACTCGCCCACGGATCTGCGGCGACGTAGTTGTGGAAGCGCGCTGCCTTGCCGTTGCGCATCCTCCAGACATGGACAAAGGGCGCATCGAGTGCTGCCCCGCTCTTCGCCTTGCCCCGGAACCGCCCGACCACGGCGACGTACTCCCCCGCGTCGATGAACTGCTCGGGTTCCGCCCTGAGCTCGTCGAAGTTCTGAGGGATGGTCGTGAATACGTCGTTGGCGACGCTCTGAGGACCACGATAGGTGCCGGCAGGGGCGCGTCCGCCGCCCGGCTCAATCCACTCAATCTGGGGGTCGAAGCGATCGAGCACCGCAGGGATATCCTGCCGATTGAACGCCTCGTACGCCTCTCGCATGGTCTGCACGTCCTGCTGTGACATCGGGTCACCTCCTTCTGCTCGATGGGTCCGTGACTTGGGCCTATCCATGGCCTCCAGGGACGTCAGACGATCGCCCCAGACACACGATACCTCCCACGGCCGGGGAGGGAAAGGATCGCGTTCTTGCCTTTCTGCCGCCAAGCAGTACCGTCTTGAGCAGGCGGATGGGGCGGGGACAGGAGGAGCGCCAGCAGCCCCCGTGGCTCACAGTCGTGGCGGAGGATTCTCGGCGGCGAATCCATCGGCTATCCTAGCCCTCCAGCTCCTCCGCCAGCCGCTCCAGCTCCCGCGCCCGCTCCCGCGCCAGCCGGGCCACGACCTCGCGCCAGTTGGACGGCGGAGCGCGGTAGTTTCGGTTATCGGAATCTAGGCGGGCCTGGCGAACGAGCTGCAGCGACACACCCGCCGCCTGCGCAACGTCGAGGTGCGCTACGCCTGGTCCGATAGCCCGCAGGAGCCCGGCCTGTACAACCGCGAAGGGCTGCCGGCCGCCCCCTTCCGCACCGACAGCTGGTGAAGCGGACGCGCGGGGCTTGCCGCTGCTGCTGAGGTCGTGCGAAGTTGCTGAATCGAGCTCGAAAGCGAGCATCGCGAGCACCCTCTTTCCCGACCGATGGGCACACCCCTCTCTCCTGATCGCGCACGCGAAAGTTCGGCGCGGAGGTCCGCCGCGCCCGTTGGCACGGCCAGTGTACGGCGTGAGCCCTTCGGAGCGACCCCGGAGGGTAGAGCGGTGGAGCTCTTCACACTGCTCAACGCCAATGGCGTGCAGCTGCGCTTCATCAGCTACGGCGGCATCATTCTCTCGCTCCTGGTGCCGGACCGGAATGGGGAGTTCGCCGATGTCACGCTCGGATTCGATTCGCTTGGCGGCTACCTGAAGGAGCACCCGTACTTCGGCGCGCTGATCGGCCGCTACGCGAACCGCATTGCGAGGGGCCGCTTCACGCTGGACGGCCAGGAATACACGCTGGCCACGAACGATGGACCCAACCACCTGCACGGGGGCACTCAGGGCTTCGACAGGGCGGTCTGGGAGGTCGAGCCCTTTCAGGAGGAGAGCGGCGCCGGGGCGGCGCTGACGTACACCAGCCCCGCCGGGGAGGAAGGGTATCCGGGCGAGCTGGTGGTGCGCGCAACCTACACGCTGAACGATCAGAGTGAGCTGATCCTCGACTACCACGCCACCACCGACCGGGCGACCCCGGTCAACCTGACGCAGCACTCATACTGGAATCTGGCGGGGGAGGGCGAGGGAGATATCCTCGATCACGAGCTGTTGCTGGGCGCCTCGCGCTTCACGCCGGTCGACTCCACCCAGATCCCGACCGGCGAGATCCGCGGCGTGGCGGGCACACCCTTCGACTTCACCACCTCGACGGCGATCGGGGCGCGCATCGAGCAGGACGACGAGCAGCTACGCCACGGCGGCGGCTACGACCACAACTTCGTCCTGGATCGGCGGGCGGGAGAGGGGCTGACGCTCGCGGCTCGCCTCTACGAGCCGGGCAGTGGACGCACACTGGAGGTCTCCACCACCGAGCCCGGCATCCAGTTCTACTCGGGCAACTTCCTCGATGGGACGCTGGTCGGGAAGCGGGGGCGCGTCTACGAGCGGCGCACCGGGCTCGCCCTGGAGACGCAGCACTTCCCCGACTCGCCCAACCAGCCCGGCTTCCCCTCCACCATACTGCGCCCGGGCGAAGAGTACACCTCCCGCACGGTCTACAGCTTCTCCGTGCAGGATCGGTGATTCTGGTCCGCTCCTTCACCGAAGGCTGGAGCGGACGTGGCGTTTCGGTGTGACATGCGCCTCAGCTCACCGGACTGCTGCCGCATGCTGGCGCGCAACCCGCACGACCGCCGGCAGATCCGCATTTCGATACGGCGCCTCCGTCTCTGGCATGTACTCGATGCTGGTGGTGGAAGACTTCTCTCTCATGCACTCCTTAGCTTTCTCATAGGTTGAACCAGGGCCGGATCACCGTCGAGCGATCAGAGAACCAAACCAGAGCCTAAATGCGCGAGTTAAGCGCTCCTCGGAGCGCCGGATACAGCGCCCGGAAGCGCGCATACGGCGCGTCGTAGGCGCGATGGCTCTGCAGGTCGGGCTGCTCCAGCGGCGTGCGGGTGAGCGTCGCCCGGGTCGCTGCCGCAAGATCGGGAAAGGCACCCGCGCCGACCGCGGCCAGCAGGGCAGCGCCATAGGCCGGCCCCTCCTCGCGGGTCACCGTGCCCACCGGCAGGCCGTAGATGTCGGCCTGCAGCCGCCGGATCAGCGGACTGCGTGCGCCGCCACCGGTCAGCAGGAGGTGGTCGGGGGAGAGCCTCAGCTCCTGCAGGATCGAGACGGAGTCGCGCAGCGCGAAGCAGATCCCCTCGAGCACCGCGCGGGTGAGGTGGGCGCGGGTGTGCGCCAGGCTGAGCCCGACGAACGCCCCGCGCGCGGAAGCGTCGCGGTGCGGGGTGCGCTCGCCCTGCAGGTAGGGGAGGAAGGTGACCCCCTCCGCGCCCGGCGGGATGGCGGCGGCTTCCTCGTTCAGCTGCCGGGGGGCGTCGGGCGCCTCCGCCAGCTCGCGGGCGAGCTGCTCGCGGTGCCAGGCGAAGGCGCCTCCCGCGGAGAGCACGACCCCCATCAGATACCAGACGCCGGGGACCACGTGGCAGAAGGTGTGCGCACGCAGCTGCGGATCGACCCGCGGCTCCGCCATCGGGGCGAGCACGGTTCCGGAGGTGCCCCAGCTGGCGACCGCCTCGCCCGGGAAGATCGCCCCCACGCCCGCCGCGCCGCAGGCGTTGTCCGCTCCTCCGCCGACAACCGGCGTGCCCTCGGCGAGCCCGGTGAGCGCGGCCACCTCGCGGGTGACCCGCCCCAGCACCTCCGAAGAGCCTCCCACCTCCGGCACCAGGGTCTCCGGGAGATCCACGGCCGCGAGGATCTCCTGGCTCCAGCGCAGCTTCGCCGTGTCGTACATCAGCGTCGCCGACGCATCCGAGGGCTCGGTGGCGAGCACCCCGGTGAGGCAGTAGCGGAGATAGTCCTTGGGGAGGAGCACGGTGGCGACCCGCGCGAAGGCCTCCGGCTCATGGTCGCGCAGCCAGAGCACTTTGGGCAGGGTGAAGCCCTCGAGCGCCGGATTGGAGGCGAGATCCCGAAGCTGCTCCTCTCCCCCGACGCGCTCGGTGATCTCGCGGCACTCCCGCGTGGTGCGGCCGTCGCACCAGAGCAGCGCGGGGCGGATCACCTCCCCGCGACCATTCAGAAAGACCGAGGAGTGCATCTGCCCCGAGATCCCCACGGCGGCCACCCGCGCGCCCGCTCCGCCCGCGAGCAGCTGCTGAAGGGAGGCGACGGCCGCGCTCCACCACATCTCCGGGTCCTGCTCCGCCCAGCCCGGCTGCGGCGTCGAGAGCGAGAGCGGGGAGGTGGCGGAGGCCTCCACCTCCCCCGCCTCGTCCACCAGCAGCGCCTTCACTCCGCTGGTGCCGACGTCCAGCCCGAGAAAGAGAGCGTCGGCCACCTCAGCGCACCCCCAGCAGGATCTCCAGGGTGAGCTGATCGAGCCGCTCGTAGGCGTAGCCCTGATCGCGGATCGCCTGCAGGTCGAAGCTGCGCTCCTTCAGCTCCTGCGCGCTCTCGCGGCTGAAGGTGATGCGCTCACTGGCACCGCCGCCGCGCCAACCCAGCTCACTCAGGATCTGCTGGATCTCGGCGTCCGCGTTGAAGCGCTCCGCCTTCTCCTTGAGGATCAGGTAGGTACGCATGTTCCCGTAGGCGAAGTCCCACACTCCCTGCTCGTCCTCCGTGCGGTAGGCGTGGGCGTCGAAGTGGCGCATCCCCTCCCAGCCGGCGTCCTCGAGCAGCTTCACCAGGAAGAACGCAGCCTTGGGATCGTTGCTGCCGAAGCGCAGGTCCTGATCGAAGCGACCCGGCTTCTGATCGTTGAGGTCGATGTGGAAGAGCTTCCCGGCGTCGAGCGCCTGAGCGACTCCGTGCGTGAAGTCGAGTCCCGCCATCTGCTCGTGCGCGACCTCGGGGTTGAGCCCCACCATCTCGGGGTGATCCAGTGTCTCGATGAAGGCGAGCGCGTGGCCGACGGTGGGCAGGAAGATGTCGCCCCGCGGCTCGTTCGGCTTGGGCTCGAGCGCGAACTTCAGGTCGTAGCCCTGCGAGATCGCGTACTCGCAGAGGAAGTTGAAGGCGTCGCGGAACCACCCCAGCGCGGTGCGCGGATCCTTGGCGGCATTGGTCTCGACCCCCTCGCGTCCGCCCCAGAAGACGTAGGTGGTGGCGCCCAGCTCGACTCCCAGGTCCATGGAGCGCATTGTCTTCTGCAGGGCGTAGGCGCGCACCCGCGGGTCGTTGCTGGTGAAGGCGCCGTCGCGGAAGGCGGGATCGGAGAAGAGGTTGGTGGTGGCCATCGGCACCTTCATCCCCGTCTCCTCGAGCGCCGCCCTGAAGTCGCGCACGATCCGGTCGCGCTCCGCGGCCGAGGCATCCGCCGGCACGAGATCGTTGTCGTGCAGGTTCACCCCGTAGGCGCCCAGCTCCGCCAGCCTGTGGACGATGCGGGGAGCGGAGAGCGGCGACCGGACCGGCTCGCCGAAGGGATCGCGGCCGATGTTTCCGACGGTCCAGAGCCCGAAGGTGAAGCGGTGCTCGGGGCGCGGGGTGTAAGCGTCCTGCTGAGAGCTGCGGTTCATGGTCAAGTGATCGGGTTGAAGTGTGAGATTGCAGGCCCCCCTCGCCCGGCAGGCCCCCTCCCCCGGCCCCTCCCCCGATTTCGGGGAGGGGAGAACAACCGGAACTCCGTCTCCGCGCCGCGCGCCGCCATCCCACCGGCGGTTGAAACCGCGGCTGGGACTTCACGAAGTCCGCCTGCGCGGACTCCAGGTGTGCGCGTACTGCGCAGGCACGGCGAGATCCTGCCCTTGCAGCCCGCGAAGGCGGGCTTCGTGCCGTTCCAGCCGCGAATTCATTCGCCGGGCTAAGGGGTGAGAGCCCTCAGATCCCCAGCACATACCGGCTCCTGATGCACATGTAGTGCTCGAGCGTGTGCTCCGGCCGATCGTAACCCTCCGGGATCGGCATCCGGGCGAACTGCTGGAAGTACAGCGTCGAGGAGTCGCGCCACCACCTCGCCTCCCTCTCCTGGATGCGGAGGAAGGCCTGCACGTCGCGGAAGTGCCCCTCGTCGATCTTGCCCTCGAGTCCGTCCCAGCTGCGCTGCATCCACCGCACCGTCTCGACACCCGCATGGTAGCAGTCGACCATCTCCTCCCAGGGGGTGCGGCCCGACCGCAGCCGCTCGTCCCACTGTACACGGTGGAACCAGAGCAGGAGAGAGTCGGGCACCGTCTCGCGGTTCGACCAGCGGTCGCGCACCGGCGGATGATACTGGCTGAACGCATCGCTCCCGCTCGCCGTGCGGTCGAAGCCGATGCCCAGGGTGTCGGCGCGGTGGTAGTAGACGGCGGTCCAGTCCGCGCGCCGGCCTCCCTCCCAGCTCTCGTCGACCCAGGGGCCGGGACCGTAGTGATGGTTCGCCGCCATCAGGTGAGCCAGCCCGAGTGAGGTCATGTAGTTCACTGGCGCCTCCCGCGACGCCGTCATGATCGCCGGCACGGACGCGACCACCTCCGGGTCGTTGGAGAAGGTCATGCGCGTCCACTCCTCCACGATCCGCTCGGCGGAGAGGGTGGGTCGCATCACAAGCCGGGCGGCTCCGGAACTCTTCCGACCCCGGCTCCTTCGAACAGGGACGGGTGAGCGCCGAGCCGTCGCTCGGGCTCAAGTACAGCTTGCAGCGGGGGTGGATGGCGGAGGCGACACTGAACCCCGACTTCAGCCAGGTGGAATCCGACGCGGCGCAGGTGGACGTGAATACCACCTTCGCCCTCTTCTACCCGGAGCGCCGCCCCTTCTTCCAGGAGGGGATGGATCTGTACCGGACGCCGCTGGACGTCTTCTACTCGCGTTCGG
>JBPCIT010000188.1:0-9288 GCA_051006015.1 Longimicrobiaceae bacterium | reverse complement strand
TCTCGAGCAGATTCTCCGGAATCGCCGCGCAGTTGATCGCCACGAAGGGACCGCTGGCGCGGTCGCTGTTCTTGTGGATCGCGCGCGCCACCAGCTCCTTGCCGGTGCCGCTCTCCCCGAGGATCAGTACCGTCGCGGAGCTTGCCGCCACCCGGCCCACGGTGCGGAAGACGGCGAGCATCGCGGGGCTGGCGCCGATCACCGCCTCCTCGTCGAGCTCGGCGGCCTCCTCGGTGGCGATGGGAATCACCTCGCCGGCCGGCGCGAACACCTCGCGCAGCGCCGTGCGCAGCTCCTCCGCGTCCACCGGTGAGGGGAAGAGGCCGACCACCCCCAGGCGGGTAGCCTCGACCATCATCTGCATGGTCGGGCGGGAGGCGGTGAGCACCAGCGCACCCGTGCCCGGCGCGCTGGCGGTGAGCCGCCGCACCAGCTCGAGGTCAACGGCTGGGAAGTCCAGCGAGAGGATGGTGGCCGCCCAGCTCTGCTCCCGCAGACGCGCCAGCCCCGTCTGGAGGCTCGTCGCGCTCTCGACGGTGGCAACGGAATCCAGCGCGGCTGCGATGGCAGCCACGGACGCCGGATCGGGGTCGATTACAAGCGTCGCGGGAAGCGGCACGAGCACGAGGTGAGGGGCGAACCGGAAACGGTAGCACTAATCTGGGGAGCTAGGCGGGGCAATGCAACGGGGAGTGCCTAAAAAAGGTGCGGGTCTCGGGGAGAAGAGATCTCCCCGAAGCCCCGCCGGCCGTCCGCTGGAGGAGGACCGATCCCCGCTACTTCTTCTTCTTGTTGAAGCTGGGATGCTGCACGTGAGCCACCGCCGCTTTCACGTCCAGGTAGCCGGCGCCGACCTCCCACTGCTCATAGCCGGGGAGCGGCTTCGCCGTCTTGGTGATCGCGTCCAGCGCCTGCGCCGGGGTGAGGTTGCCGCCCGCCGCCTCGACCAGCAGGGCCACCGCGCCCGCCACATGCGGGGCCGCCATCGAGGTGCCGGAGGCGCAGGTGTAGTAGGCTGTGTGGGTCAGATCGATCGCGCAGCGCGTCAGGTCGCTCTGTGCATCGAGGCCGTTCATCACCGTGCCGGTCGAGGCGCGCGTCGACACCGTATACACACCCGGCGCGGTGATGTCAGGGCGGATCGCCGGATCCCCCGGGATACCGCGCGAGGAGAAGCTGGCCAGCACCTTGTCACGTCCATCCGGGCAGCGAGCCTGCCAGTTGGCCATGTTCTCCTCGCCGACGAGCTTGCAGCCCGCCGCCACACCGATCACCCACGGCGACACGCTGTAGCGGTTCATCGTATTCTGCTCCGGACCCGAGTTGCCGGCGGAGAAGACGACCGTGATGCCCGCATCGTACGCCTTCTTCGATGCGATAACGATGGGGTGGTTCGGATCGTAGGAGCCAGTCGAGCCCCACGAGTTGTTGACGACGCGGATGTTGTGCTTGGCCCGGTTCTCCAGGATGAAATCGAAGCCGGCCAGCGTCCAGAAAATGAAGAGGATGTCACCCGCGCCGATGCCGATCAGGTGCGCACCCGGTGCCACGCCAGTGTACTTGCCGCCCGACGCGGTGCCGCTGCCCGCGGCGGTGCCCGCCACGTGCGTGCCATGCCCCACCGAGGTCTCACTGACGGGGACGTTGTCCACCCAGAGCGCAGCCGCGACATTGGGCTCGGGCCCATCCCCATAGGAGACCCACTCGTGCAGGTCCGCGACATACTTGACGTTCCGCACCGTCTTGGTGGGATAGCTGATGTCGGCATGCAGCCCGTCGATGCCGCTGTCCAGGATGGCGACTCCCACACCCTTGCCGGTGATGCCCATTGTGTGGACCTCATCGGCGCGGATGCTGCCTACACCCTCCTTGTTGTGGTACTCGAGCTGGCTGTTCAGATAGATCCCCTGCACGCCGGCAAGCGTCTCGATCGTCGAGATCTGTGCGGGCGTGGCGAGGGCGAAGGCCATCGGCAGATGCTTGAAGGTGATCACCCCCACGCCTGCCCCCTGGATGCCGCTCGTCAACGCGGCGGCCGTGGTTGCCGACTCGTCGAAGGTGACGATCACCTCGAGGGCCTGGCTCTCGTTCGCGGTCGCCAGCACGCCGGCGAGCTCCGCGTCCACGAGCATCCCGAAGTTAGCCAGCGTGCCCGTGCCCTCCGGACCGAGTGGCGTCGGGCCGTCCTGGCAGGCTGTGGCAACCAGCGCGCAGAGCGCGAGAGTGAGTAGCCGTTTCATCCGTTCCTCCGTGGGTTGTCGATTCGCAAAGGTGCATCCCGTTCCGTGCTGCCGGGGTAAGGCAAGCAGGGGACCACCTCAGGAGGGGGGTGCCGCGTGCCGCACCACTGTACGATTTCCGCAGTTTTTCGAGCGTCGGACACGCTCGCCGCGTCGGGTCAGGCGTACAGACCTGGGGCGCCAACGACGACGGGCCCGTACTGAAGCCTCGATTCCAAGCCAAATCCACTCAAGAAGTTAGGTGGATCATTCCATGAAGCAGTCCGACGAAATCGCCGCGTGAGGAAGCGGCGGGTGCAGGGAGAGGTCGGTCGCGGCTCAGGGGCGAAAACTGGGAAACAATCGTGTGCATCGATGTCGAGCGAGATCAGCTTTCTTCACCATCTTTGTGCATGCGCTTCCCTGTTTTGGGGCAGATCTTTCCTGATTTGTGAGGCGAAGGAAGGAGAGATGGGTAACGCGAAGCGCCCGCTCTATCCTATGGCGGGATCCAGCGGTGAGCGATAGACTGCGGGCGCTCGACGGCAACGAACAGGGCACCTGAACACGGACCGGAACAGAAAGCATGATGCGACTGAGCAATGGAATCCTTGCGCTCGCGGCTGCCGCGCTCCTCAGCCTCGGCGCTGCTGCGGCGGCGGGGGCGCAGACCGCCTCCTCCGCCAGCCGGATGTACCCGGAGATCCATAGCCGGGAGATCGGTTACCACACCTCGCTGCACCTGAACCAGTGGGTGATGGCGCTCAGCTACCGCACCAACTTCGCGCTGCCCGCGACGGACTTCGGAGGGTACTTCTCCTTCATGGAGCGCGAGGGAACGGGCTCGCTGATGGGGCTCGGAATGGATGTGCGCCACCTCCTGACGCCCGCGCCCGTCGCGGGTGCTCCCGGCGGGATCGACATGGCCGCCGTGGCGGGCATTCACATCGCCGGCAAGGAGATCTTCTCCGGGGACACCGACCAGGCCGCCGTCACCGTCCCGCTCGGGGTGACGCTGGGGCGATGGATCACGGAGGGGGGTCGCGTCTTCGTTCACCCGCGGGTCGAGTTCTCCTCGCAGCGCAACATCTGCGACGACCTGCGGGAGGAGCGCTGCGTGACCCGCTGGATCCCCAAGCTGGAGGCGGGGGCGCAGGTGCGGATCAACCCAACCCTGATCTTCGGCGCCTCCGTGCTGACCGGCGATACGCGGATCTCCCGCCCCGGCTTCGCGATGGGAGTGACCTGGGGATGGTAGCCGCTCGCCTCCGGGACCGCCGATGAGAGAGCCCCACCGTGGGATGCGGGTGCTCGCCCACGGCGCGCTTCTGCTGCTCCTGCTGGCCGGCGCCACATGCACCGGTGCGCCGCGCGCGGAGGAGCGCACGGCGGAGAACCCGGAGGAGGACACCCTCGCCTACGTGGACGGCGAGGATCTGTGGATGGAGGAGGAACCCGTCGCCGACGAGTACCGGCGGCTGGGCCTGACCGGCGCCAACAAGCCGAACGGAATGGATTACCGGCTGCGCCAGTCGGTGCCGCAGGCGACCCCGCACTTCCTGCCGCGGCACCTCGACGGGCTGGAGCTGTTCATCGCCGATCCGGCGCCGGAGGGATGGCTCGGCTTCTATCGCGAGCCCCTCCAGCGCATGGAGACCCCGGCGAATCCCCGCTTCCGCGCCCTGCTTTTCGGCGCGGCGGGGGAGCGCCTCTGGGATCTCGACCTGAACCGCTTCCTCTCGCGCCCCGATCACCTGGAGATCCAGGACGTCCGCTACCAGGAGGGGGAGCTCTACTTCAACGAAGCCTGCCAGTCGTATTCACGCGAGGCCGGCGGCAGGTGCTCCTCGCTGGTGCGCGTGGATCCGGCGCGGCAGGAGGTCGACTGGCGCACGCCGCCGCGCACCTCGAACAACATCTTCATCCTGCACGGCCCCCACGTGATCGCCGGCTACGGCTTCACCGCCGAGCCCGACTCCCTCTTCTGGATCCGCAGGGAGACGGGCGAGATCGTCACCCGCCGGCGGCTGGACAGCGCCCATTCCTACCTCGAAATGCGCGAGGGCGATCTGGTCGTTGTCACGCACAGCGGCCGAGTGGAGTCGCTGCCGGCGGAGCCCGAACGACCGCGGTAGGGCAGCTGCGCCGACGCGGGCGCATGCCGCGCCAGTCGCCGCACCCCTGGCGCGGGAGCCGACCTCCGGCTTACCTTGGCCGAAATCCTCCGGCACCGCGTTGCGCGCTGGTGCGCGAAATCGGCAACGACCTTTCGGAATGCGAACCCCTCCATGATCGAGTTCTCGCCGAATGTAGAGCGACTGACGCCCTCGGCCACCATCGCGCTGGGAGCGCGCGTGAAGCAGCTTCTCGCCGCGGGGGAAGACGTCATCAATCTGACGGTGGGCGAGCCGGACTTCCCTACCCCCGCGTTCGTCTCAGAAGCGGGCATAGCGGCGATCCGCGCAGGGCACACTCGCTATACCGCCTCGGCGGGAATCCCGGAGCTGCGCGTGGCGATCGCGGCCGACCTCTGCCGCCTCTCGCCGCGGGCGCCGGAGCTGCCGCCCTCCGGCGTGGTGGTGACCTCGGGGGCCAAGCAGGCGCTCTTCAACGCCTGCTTCTGCCTCTTCGGCCCCGGCGACCGGGTGCTGATCCCCGCGCCCTACTGGACCACCTATCCCGCGCAGGTCGATCTGGCGCGTGCCGAGCCGGTGGTGGTGTGGGGAGACGCGCAGCGTGGCTTCAAGGTGACGCCGGAGGATCTGGAGCACGCGGCGGAGGGCGGTGCCAAGGGGCTGTTGCTGAACTCACCCAACAACCCGACCGGCGCCGTCTACTCGCTCGAGGAGCTCGAGGCGATCGCCCGCTGGGCGGCGGAGCGCGGCGTGTGGCTGATCTCGGACGAGATCTACCGCCGCATCTATCGTGGAGGCGGGCTGGCCCCGGGCATCCTGGATGTGGATCCGGCACTGCTCGAGCGGGTGGTGGTGATCGACGGCGCCTCGAAGGCCTTCGCGATGACGGGGTGGCGGATCGGCTTCTCCTACTCCTCCCCCGCCCTTGCGACGCGGATGGCCGACCTGCAGAGCCATACGACCTCCCAGGCGCCCAGCCCCTCGCAGTACGCCGCGCTCGCCGCCTACCGCGCGGGCGAGGGGGAGATGGAGGAGTACCGGCGGATGGCAGTGGCCTTCGAGCGGCGGCGCGAGCTGGTGATCGCGCTCTTCCGTGAGCAGCTTCCCCAGGTCGAGTTCGTCGAGCCGGAGGGCGCCTTCTATCTCTTCTTCCGCACGGAGAGTCTCGCCACCGACGGCGAGGACTCGATCGCGCTCTGCGAGCGGCTGCTGGGGAGCACCGGGGTCGCGCTCGTGCCGGGGGAGGCGTTCGGGGACGACAGCTATCTCCGCCTCTCCTACGCCTGCTCCGAGGAGAAGCTGCGCGAGGGGGTGCGGCGGCTGGCGGAGGCAGGGCGGCCGTAGCACGCTCTCGCTCGGCCCCGGCCGCACTCCTCCGACCCCAGCCGTGCTGCCGGATCTCCTCATCCGTGGCGCTTCGCTCTTCGCCCTGCCGCTGCTCCCGCTGCTCTACCTGCAGGGACGCGGGGTTCGCCGGCGGACCCCGCTCCTGCCCGAGGCCGCGGGTCCGCAGAGCGGCTCGCTGCCGGGAGCGGAGCCGACCCTCCACCTGCTCGTAATCGGCGAATCCATCGTGGCCGGGGTCGGTGCCGCCTCGCACCAGGAGGCGCTCACCGGCCAGCTCGCCGCCGCGCTGGTGTGCCGCACCGGCCGCGGCGTCCGCTGGCGGGCTCTCGGCAGGAGCGGTCTGACGGCGCACGAGGTGAAGCGCGATCTCCTTAGCCGCTGCGCGGCGTGCTGGGGCTGCGTGCCCGGGCGCTCGACTCCGCGGCCCGCCGCCTTGCCCGGCGCCTGCCCGACGTCACGCACGCGGTGCTGCACTTCGAGGGCGCCGTGGAGGAGTACTTCTGCGAGGACCGCTTCCATCCCTCCGTGCGCGGCTACGCGAGCTGGGGAGAGCAGCTCACACAGGCCGCGCTCCCGCTGCTGGAAACGCCGCCGATGGAGATGGCCGCCGCGTTGAGCAGCTGATCTCCGGCTCGCGCCGCTTCCCTCGTTTCATCCGCCGTTGATGAAACGTTTCATGCTGCCTCCTGAAACGTTCCATCCCGCTGGTCTTCTGGTCGCCGAAGCGCCTCAAATCCGCACAACCCATGGACTTACTCCTCCTCGGCGCGCTGTGCCGCCGGGTGGATGCGGCATTGCATGGCTGCTTGGCGCCCGCTCACCGGGCATCGTACCCGGTGGCTTTCCCCCCAAGCCAGGAGGAGATCATGAGAAGGCCGATCCACGCGTTCGCAGGACTCGCGCTCGCCGCGCTGTTCGCGGCATGCGCCGACACTCCGGTTCCCACCGTGCCAGGAGCGGAGCGGGAGGCGAACCTCGACGCCCCGACCCAGGCGCTCGCGGGGGCAGTATTCACCTCCACCAACGGTGCCGACGGGAACCATGTGCTCGTTTTCCCACGGTACGCGGATGGGCAGATCGGCGAGCCCGCGATGGCGCCCACCGGGGGCACGGGCAGCGGCGCCGGTGATCTCGGCGCGCAGGGGGCGGTGACGCTGAGTGATGACGGGAGGTGGCTGCTGGTGGTCAATGCGGGGAGCGACGACGTCTCGGTGTTCAGACTCAGCGCGGCGGAACTCACGCTGACGGACCGGGTCCCCTCCGGCGGCACCTTCCCGGTCAGCGTGGCGATCCACGGCGACAAGGTCGCGGTGCTCAACGCCGGCATGCCGAACAACATCACCGGCTTCCGGCTCTCGCCGGATGGGAAGCTGATGCAGGTTCCGGGATCCACCCAGCCGCTGAGCGCGGAGATGACCGGGCCCGCGCAGGCAGCATTCCATCCCAATGGCCATGCGCTGGTCGTCACCGAGAAGGCGACGAACCTGATCACCACGTTCATACTGGGAGAGGACGGGGTGCTCCGGCGCTCGACCGCCTCCGCGAGCCCGACCCCCTTCGGCTTCGCCTTCGACCCGCGTGGGCGGCTGGTCGTCTCGGAGGCGGTCGGCGGCGAGCCTGGCGCCAGCATGCTCTCCTCGTACGCCCTCTCCAGGAACGGACGGGTGAACGTGATCACCGGCTCCGTCGCCACCACGCAGACGGCAGCGTGCTGGGTGGTCATCACGAGTAATGGCCGGTACGCCTACACCACCAACACCGGGAGCGGCTCGGTCTCGAGCTTCACGCTCGACAATCGCGCCAGACTCTCGCTCCTCGATCCGGTGGCAGCCAACACCGGTGAGGGAAGCAGCCCGATCGACATGGCGCTGAGCCGCGACAGCCGCTTCCTCCACGTGCTCACCCCGGGAACCGGCATGGTCCAGTCCTACGCGGTCGGCAGCGGCGGCAGCCTGAGCGAGCTGGGGTCGGTAGACGGAATTCCCGGCAGCGCCTACGGTCTGGCCGCGTATTGAGGCGACCCGCCCGGAGGCCCCCTCCCCAGGCCCCTCCCCCGCTTCCGGGGGAGGGGAGAACAGCATTCGCAGCCATGCGGTGCTCGGGAGAAGAGCAGGAATCCATCCTCCTCCCCCCAGCATTGGAGGGAGGTGGCGAGCCCCAGCGAGCCGGAGGGGGGCGCTCAGCGACAGCCACATCGCCGAACCCTCGGTTGAATGCTGTACCCGGAGGCCGAAGACGCTCTCTGGACCACCGGATGGACGCGCGGTATAGTAACCCCGGCGGCGCCTCATCACGCGCCGCCCTTTTCTCATCCCAAAGCGAAGGTATCGTGACCCTTCAGCGTGCCCTGATCGCCCTGATCACCGTTGCGCTGCTCGCCGGGCTGGTGCCGGCGGGGCTCGCGCTGGACCACTGGCTCCGGCGCGAGCTGGAGGGTCGGGTGCGCGAAGAGCTGGCGCAGGCACCCCGCCTGCTGGCGGACCGCAGCAGCACGATCAGCAGCGCGATGATGATGTACGCCAAGGACGTCGCATCCGCGCCCGGGCTGGCGGAGGCAGTCTCCCGCCGCGACCGGACGCGGACGCTGGAGTTGCTCGAGGAGGCGAGCGCCGCCCTGAAGGCGCAGCCCGTCCTCCAGCTCGAGGATGGAGAGCTCTGGGCAGGGCCGCCCCCCTCGTCGCCGCTCGTCGAGGCGACGCGCCGCGGCGAGATGCCGGTGCGGGTGGTCTGCGATGGCGAGACGCTGCGGATGTTCGCGCTGGCGCCGCTCGAGCAGGGCGGCGACTGGCTCGGCGCGGCGGGGGTAGTCGCACCATGGGATGAGACGATGGCGGGCACGCTCGCCGGCCTCACCCGCTCCGACCTGGTCCTCCTCGGAACCAAGGGCGCCTTCGTGGCCACGGAGGCGGTCGCTCCCGCAGCCGCCGAGATGATCCGCCGTGTCGAGGGCTGGCCCGCCGACGGCGAGGTGCGCGAGCTGCAGCTCGGCGCGCGTCGCTACCTGGTGGCGATCGCCTCGGTGGATGACGCCACCATCCTCTTCCTGCGGGACATGCAGCGCGAGCTTGCGGTGCGGCCGAAGCTGCGGCTGATCACCGTGTCGAGTGGGGTGGTGGCGCTGGCGCTCGCGCTGGTGCTCGGCAGCCTGCTGGCGGTCGGTCTCGCCCGCCCGGTCCGCGCCCTCGCCGCCGCCGCCGATCGGCTCGCCACCGGCGACTTCGATGCGCCGCTCGCCGCCTCTCCGATTCAGGAGGTCGAGCGCGTCACGCACGCCTTCGATGCGATGCGCCGCGCCCTCGCCGCGCGCCTCGAAGAGCTGGAGGCCGCCAACCGCGAGCTGGGCGAGCGGCAGGCGCGCCTGACCGCGCTCCAATGGGAGTTGCTCCGGCGCGAGCGCCTTGCCGTGAGCGGGCGTCTCGTCGCCCAGCTCGCCCACGAGATCCGCAATCCGGTCGCGAGTGTGCGTAATTGTCTGGAGCTGGTCCACCGAAGGCTGCGAGACGACCCTGAAGGGCAGGAGTTTGCGGAGATGGCCATCCACGAACTGTTGCGGATGCACGAACTGGCGGAGCGGATGCTCGACCTGA
>JBPCIT010000187.1:0-6692 GCA_051006015.1 Longimicrobiaceae bacterium | reverse complement strand
CGGTGGGGGAGGAGGCCACCGACTTGCTCCCGTGCTTCGCCTCTGTAGACGCCACGGTGCGCCCCGGCAGCCGGCGCTGCGCGGACACCTCCGGCGCAGCGTCCTCCGGCCCGGGTGCGGATGCGGGGGCGGGCTCGATCATCATCGTGGTCGCCACCGACGCGCCGCTCCTGCCGCACCAGCTCAAGCGCCTCGTCACGCGCGCCTCGCTCGGCGTGGGGCGGATGGGTGGCAAGGGGGAGAACAGCTCCGGCGACATCTTCGTCGCCTTTTCCACCGCCAACCCGGGCGCTGGCGCGGACGCGGGGACGGTACAGGTCGAGATGCTCCCGAATGCGCGCATCAACCCGCTCTTCTACGCCACCGTGCAGGCAACGGAGGAGGCGATCACCAATGCGATGGTCGCGGCGGAAACGATGACGGGTGCGGACTGGTTCCGCGTCCACGCGCTGCCGCACGACCGGCTGCGCGAGGCCCTGGCGAAGTACAATCGCCTGGATGCCTCCGCGGGAAGGTAGCCCTTCCCATGCGCATCCGATCTCCGCTTCTGCTGCTCACCCTCCTGCTTCCCTGCTCCCTCGGGGCGCAGAGCGCGCTTCCGGGCGCGCGGGAGGTGGCTGGCGGTGGGCGGGCCGCGCTGGTGCCCCGGACCTCCATCGAGGGGCCCGCGCTGGAATTCGACTTCCCGGCGGTTCACATCGGTATCGCCGAATACGACGAGGGGCCGACCGGTGCCACCGTCTTCTACTTCCCGGAAGGCGTCAAAGCCGCGGTGGACGTGCGTGGCGGTGCCCCCGGAACCGTGGCTACCGACTTTCTGAGGCTCGCCTATGAGTCCTCCTTCGTGGACGCGATCAGCTTCGCGGGGGGATCGAGCTACGGGCTGGGCGCCGCTGGCGGGGTCGCGCTGGAGATCCGCGACCAGCGTGCCGCCTCCGGCGACTGGGGTGCGATCCCCACGGTACCCGGGGCCATCATCTTCGATCTCGCCCCCCGGCGCTTCAACACCATCGTCCCGGACGAGGCGCTCGGCCGCGCCGCGCTGCGGGCCGCGCAGCCGGGCCGCTTTCCACTGGGCGCCCGCGGGGCGGGCCGCTTCGCCATGCAGGCGGGCTGGTTCGGCGACTTCCACTACCGGCAGCACTCCGGACAGGGCGCGGCCTACCGCCAGGTCGGCCCCACCAAGATCGCCGTCTTCACGGTGGTGAACGCGCTGGGCGCCGTCGTGGATCGCGAGGGCAGGGTGGTGCGGTGCAGCAACGATCCCGCGGCGGCTCCCTGCGGCCCGATCGCGGACTACCTCGCCGCCGCGCTGGAGCGGAAAACGCGTGCCCTGCCGACGGCGTCAGAATCCATATCCGAGATGACCGCAGCGACCCAGAACACCACCCTCACGCTGGTGGTCGTCAATCAGAAGCTGAGCTTCTGGGCGTTGCAGCGCCTGGCGGTCCAGGTGCACACCTCGATGGCGCGCGCGATTCAGCCCTTCCACACCGAGCGGGACGGAGACGTCCTCTTCGCCGTCAGCACCGGTGAGGTCGAGAACTCCGCGCTCGTGCCGGAGGATCTCGGGGCGCTCGCCTCCGAGCTGGCCTGGGATGCGGTGCTCAGCAGCGTCCCCGAGCTGCCGGCGGTGGATCGGCAGGTGGTCCGTGTCGAGCCGCGGACGCTCGGCGCCTACGCGGGAGAGTACGAGTTCGGCCCCGGCGCCCTGCTGACGATCCGGCAGGAGGGCGACCGCCTCCTGGCCGAGGCCACCGGGGAGCGGGCAGTCTACGGCTTCCACCGTGGCCGGCAGTGGGAGCTCTCTCCCACCTCCCAGCTGGAGTTCTTCTCCGAGAACCCGCGTGGAGATCGCCTGCGCTTCGTCCGGGATGGCAGGAACCGGGTGACGGGCCTGACCCTCAACCCCGGGCCGTGGGGGATTTCCGCGCGAAAGACGCCGCGGAGCTGATCGACAGGTGGAGCGGGCACGGAAGCCGGTCAGGTGGAGAGTAGCTGACGAAGCCTCTTGCGGTGGCTTGGAAGGAGCACTATTCTGTCCATTGTATACAACTTCCATCCAACCCCGTAATTCTATTCACGGCGCTTCTCGATTCCGCACCGGGCCGCACTCCCCGGTGCATCTCGTCGGGCCAGGAGCCATCCACGGTGCGCAGGTGCTCGCCCCGCGGCACACGGCCCGACAAACCTCAGTTGCAAGGAGGCCATCATGCGGCAGTTTGTGTGGTCCGTTGGTGAGTTGCCCGGCAGGGCAGCGCGTCCGTGGCGATCTCCCGAGCGCCTGGCCGCCCTGCTTCTCGCCCTGCTTCTGGTGCTGCCGGCTGCGCCGGGGTGGGCGCAAGGAGGTTCCGTCGGCGGCGTGGTGGTGGCCGAGCAGTCACAGCGCCCGTTGGGAGGGGTGCAGGTCGTGGTGGAGGGGACGGGGCGGGGAACGCTCACGGATGAGCGCGGCCGATTCCTGATTACCGGCCTCTCTGGCGGCGAGGTGATGCTTCGGGTCATCCTGATCGGCCACCGCAACGTGACCCGGTCGGTGCGTGTGGGGGACACGGATGTCCGGATCGCCCTGGCCGAGACGGCGATCGAGCTCGACCGCGTGGTGGTCACCGGCACGACCGCCGGGACGGAGCGGCGGCGCCAGATCGGCAACTCCGTAGCCACGGTGGACGCGGCACAGCTCGTCGAGATCGCCCCTGTCCAGACCATGCAGCAGATGCTTACCGGACGCGCCGCGGGGGTCTTCGTGGCACCGGGCACGGGAATGGTGGGAAGTGGCCAGCGAATCCGCATTCGCGGCCAGACCACCTTCTCCCTCTCGGGCGACCCGCTGATCTACATCGATGGGGTGCGCGTCAACAACGAGGTCGCCACCGGCATCTCCAACCAGGGCTTCGGCTCGGGCGTAGTTTCGCGCCTGAACGACATCAACCCCGATGAGATCGAGAGCATCGAGATCATCAAGGGTCCGGCTGCCGCGACGCTCTACGGCACCGAGGCAGCGCGCGGCGTGATCAACATCATCACGAAGAAAGGTGCGGCCGGTGGAACCCGCTTCGACTTCACGGTCCGGCAGGGCGCCAGCTGGTTCGCCAATCCCGAGGGGCGGTTGCCGACGAATTACTGGACGGATCCCACCGGCAACGTCCAATCTCTCGATCTCTTCGCCAGAGAGAAGGCGGCCGGCAGGGACATCTTCCGCACCGGCCACCTGCAGGGCTACAACCTGAGCATGAACGGCGGCACGGAGCAGCTTCGCTACTTCGTGAGCGGCGATTTCGCGCGTGACGAGGGAATCGATCCTACCAACGACCGCGATCAGTTCAGTGGCCGGGCGAATATGGAGATCACGCCCAGTGAGAAGTTCAATCTGAGCGTGAGCACCGGGTACATCAACAACGATACGCAGCTGGCGTGCGAGGCGGGGTGTGGTGGACGGATGTGGGGCCTTCTCTTCGCTAGCCCGTTGCTCCTCCCCGAGAACTGCGCCGTCAACGCTCCCACAGGCTGTGGCTGGTCGCGGGGCTTCCGGAGCTGGCCGACCGAACCGTACGACATCTGGACCGTCACCCAGCAGATCCACCGCTTCACCGGAAGCGCCACGGCGAACTGGACGCCGCTGAGCTGGATGACCCACCGGTTCACCCTGGGCCGGGACGTGACGAACGAGGAGAACCGGGAGCTGCTCCCCTTCCTCACCAATGATACGCTCCGTTACTTCTGGGGACCGCGCTTCAGCGACGGCTACCGCTATGAGCGCATCCGCGAGGTGGTGTTCGATACCTGGGATTACTCCGGAAATGTGGAGTTCGCCGTTCGCCCGGGCTTGAGCTCCTCCACCTCGCTCGGTGCGCAGTACTACGTGAAGTCGTTCGACTGGCGGGACGTCCAGGGTGAGGGCTTCCCCGCCCCGGGCGTCAACACCGTC
The DNA here is from genome assembly GCA_051006015.1 of Longimicrobiaceae bacterium. Classification (GTDB taxonomy): domain Bacteria; phylum Gemmatimonadota; class Gemmatimonadetes; order Longimicrobiales; family Longimicrobiaceae; genus JBPCIT01. Next base: position 2,764 of record JBPCIT010000187.1, on the reverse strand, counting down.
GAGGCCGCAGCGAACAAGACCTTCCAGACGCAGGACTACTACGACAACAAGACCCTGGGGTTCTACGCGCAGCAGGTCTTCGGCTTCAATGACCGTCTCTTCCTCACCGGTGCGGTGCGCGTCGACAACAACAGCGCCTTCGGCGCCGATGTGGACTTCGTGACCTACCCCAAGGCGAGCCTCTCCTGGGTGCTGAGCGAGGAGCCCTTCTTCCAGCAGGTGCAGCCTGCGTTCCTCAGCACCTTCCGCTTTCGCACTGCCTTCGGCGAGTCCGGTCAGCAGCCGGAGATCTTCTCCGCGCTGCGCACCTTCCGGCCGGTTACAGGCCCGGGTGGCACGTCGGCGGTGACGCCGCAGGCGGTGGGCAACCCGAGCCTGAAGCCGGAGCGCGGGCGGGAGATCGAGGTCGGGTTCGACGCGGGGTTCCTGAACGACCGCCTCGGCCTGGACTTCACCTATTACCGCACCCAGACGAAGGACGCGATCCTCTCCCGCGGGGTTCCTCCCTCCACCGGGTTCGGTGCCAGCACGCAGTGGGTCAACGCGGGTGAGATCCTGAACCAGGGGATCGAGGCGCAGATCCGCGCCCAGGTGCTCAACCGCCGCAACTTCGGCTGGGACCTGAACTTCAACCTCGCCACCAACGACAGCGAGGTGAGGAGGCTCACCGGGGAGGACACGACGATCGTGGTCGGCAGTGTCCAGCACCGGATCGGCTATCCCGCCTGGGCCTGGTTCCGCGAGCGCGTGGTGAGCGCGGAGTTCAATCCCGCGACGGGCCGGACGACCAACGTGATGTGCGACAATGGCCAGGGCGGAGCGACGCCGTGCTTCAACGCCGCCGGCCAGGTGATCGCGCCGCGCGTCTATCTCGGGCGCAACACTCCCGCCACCGAGGGCTCGATCACTTCCACCTTCAGCTTCCTCGAGCACTTCCGGCTCTACGGAATGATGGACTTCAAGCGGGGCTTCAAGAAGTGGGACAACAACCTGCGGGCCCGCTGCCAGATCTTCAATCAGTGCCTGGAGAACGTGTACCCGGAGCAGGCAGATCCGCGGGTGCTAGCCCAGATGCAGACGACCGGCACGCTCGTGGACTTCGTGATCAACGACGCCAGCTTCACCCGGCTGAGGGAGGTCGCCCTCGACGTCGGGCTTCCGAACAGCTGGACGCGCGCCTTCGGCGGCCGCCGCACCTCGATCAACTTCGCGGCGCGGAATCTCTACACCTGGACCGACTACACCGGGCTGGATCCGGAGGCGATGTTCCTGGGTGGCTCGGTCACCTTCCAGCTCGAGCAGGACCAGATTCCGCATCCGGCGCAGTTCGTTACGACGATCAATGTCAGCTTCTAGAATCGAAAGGGGACGTGAGCGCACGGCCCCTCCACGGCACCCTCTTCGATTGAGCCACGGATATGACGATCACTTCGACTAGAAACGACGGAGGCGAGCGCATGGCGCTGCGGCGGGCGCTCGCCCTGATGCTGGCGGTCACGCCGCTGGCGGGTTGTGACATGGATCGGCTGCTGGAGTCCGAGGCCCCGACGCGGCTCGAGGCCGAGCGGCTGCAGAGCCCGACGCAGGCAGGCCTCCTGCTGAATGGCGCGATCGCCGACTTCGAGTGCGCGCACGGCGCGTTCGTCGCGGGCAGCGCCCTGATGGGAGACGAGCTAGAGGACGCGCAGCTCGCCGCCGCCGTCTGGGACTGGGACCGCCGCAGCTTCAACGCGAATCCGGGCGGCGCGTACGGAACGAACGTCTGCAACGCCCAGCTCTTCGGCGTCTATACGCCGCTCGCCACCGCGCGGTGGACGGCGGACAACCTCCTGAACCGGCTCACCACGGAATGGACGGATCAGCAGGTGGCGAAGCGGGACTCGATGATTGCTTCGGCAGCGGTGTACGCCGGCTTCAGCCTCGCCGAGATGGGGATGATCCTGTGCTCGGCGGCGATCGATGCCGGACCGGAGATGAGCTCCACGGAGCTCTTCCGCGCCGCGGAGGAGAGGTTCACCCGCGCGATCGCGGCGGCAACCGCAGCGAACACGCCTACTCTGCGCAACGCCGCGCTCGCGGGCCGCGCGCGGGTACGGCTCTACCTCGACAACAACGCGGGCGCGGCGGAGGACGCCCGTCAGGTACCTGCCGGCTTCGTCTTCAACGCTACCGCGGCGGACGTTTCCGACAGCCGGCGCTGGAACCGTATCTTCCACTTCGTCAACTTCAGCCGCTTCCACATGGTGGAGGAGCAGTCCCGCAACCTGACCACTGGCGGAGTGGCGGATCCGCGGACCCGGTCGACGCAGACCGCCGACCGCGCCCTCGACGGCAGACCGGCAGTGGTGCAGAACAAGTACGCGTCCCGCGCCAGCCCGCTGCCGATCACTCGCTACGAGGAGGCGCAGCTGATCCTCGCGGAGATCGAGGGCGGCCAGACTGCGATCAACGTCATCAACGCGCTGCGTGCCCCGCACGGGCTGCCGCAGGTCAGCGCCGCGGAGGCGGCCAACCTCCAGAACACCCTCCTCGAGGAGCGGCGTCGCGAGCTCTGGCTGGAGGGTCAGCGGATGTACGACATCAGGCGCTTCAATCTGCCTCAGGCGCCCGCGCCAGGTACGCCCTTCGCGAAGGGCGGCGTGTACGGTAGCACTCTCTGCCTGCCGCTGCCGGACGTCGAGAGGTTCAACAACCCGAGCATCAGCTGAGATCGGCCGGCAGCGAAACGGAAGGTGATGGAAGGCGGCGGGGGGGGGGGGGGGGG
>JBPCIT010000186.1:0-9997 GCA_051006015.1 Longimicrobiaceae bacterium | reverse complement strand
CGGCGCGGGGGCGGCGCCGCGCCTGCACCTCGCCCTGCGGTCGAAAGACCGAGACCGGCTCCGCCTTCCCCTTGACCGTAAGGGCGGGCAGCGGCTCGAAGGCGAAACGGCCGGCCGTCAGCCGCTCCGTGGCGCTGTCGCAGAGGATGCCATCCGGCGCCGCCTGCATGAGCCGCGCTGCCAGGTTGACCGCCTCGCCGAGCACCGTGTACTCGCGGCGCAGGTCGCTGCCGATGGCCCCGCAGAACGCGCGACCGGTAGCCAGCCCGATGGCGGTGCGATGTCCGGCCTCCTGCAGCGCCGTTTGCAGCGCCATCGCCGCGCGGACGCCACGCACGGCGTCGTCCTCGTGGACGAAGGGCGGCACGCCGAAGACCACGATCAGGACGCATCCCTTGTCGTCCACGATCACATCGGCCAGCGCGCCCTGGTGGCGCTGCACGAGCGGCTGGCTCACCTCCATCACCCGCTGCATCACCTCCAGCGCTCCCTCGCCCGCGTGGTCGAGCTCCAGCAGGTTGACGAACAGTGCGGTGACCTGGCGTAACTCGGCCAGCCATTCCGCCTGCCCGGCAGCCAGGCGGGAGCGCACCGGATCGGGCAGAAATGCCTCCAGCACCCGGCTCGGAAGCGCGGCCGGCGTGACGCTCCGGGCCGGCGTCAGAGGCAGCGGTGCAGTGACCGCGTTGGCACGCCAGCAATGCTCCGGCCGCGCTTCGCCTACGCACACCTCCCGCACCTGTTCCCAGGCCTCGGAGGAGAGCACGACCTCACCCGCGGCGACGTGCCGCTGGGCGACACCGATCTGCTCGAGGGGCTCGCCCGCCACGACGAAATTCCAGTGGCCCTGCATCCCCCCGATCTGCATCTGCTGCGTGCCTCCCGCCCCGATGCCGATGTGCAGAGAGACCGTCACGTCCGCGGCCTCCGGAGAGCTGGGCCGGGAGGCCTGCAGGGCGAGTGCGCATTGCACCGCGCGGAGCGTCGCCGCCGTCAGCCCCTCCTCCTCCGCCGGCCAGAGCGCCAGCAGGGCATCACCCACGATCTGGATGGGTTCGCCACCATGCGCGGCGATCACCGCCAGCAGCCGGCCGAAGTAGTCGTCGAGGATGCGCGAGAGCTGCTCCGCTCCGGCCGGGCCCTGCTCCGCCAGCCGGCTGGTGAGCAGCGTGAAGCCGGAGACGTCAGCGTGTAACACGGCCGCCGACACCCGCTCGATGCTGGAAGTGAGCGGCAGCGTGGGATCGGCTCGCAGCCGCCGCAGAACCGGCGGAGGTACATAGCTGGCAAGCACCGCGGGAGAGCCCTCGGCAACGTGCGGCTTGGCCATTCTTCCTCCTGAGGTCAGGACCTGGAGGTCCCGCGTTTTCCCGGTGAGCGGCGCCCCGGCGGGGGAGAGCCGGCGCCGGCCGCCCCCGCACCCGCCGCACGAAAGGATGAGACCGAAGTGCTTCGGCGCTGGCTGATGAGGCGGCCCCGCGTCGCAAGGCTGATTGGACGAGATGGAACGGGGCTCACATCCGCGCACTGCCGTTCCGGCAGCCCGTCACGGAACGACCGTGATCCGCAAGATGTTTCTTCGCCTGACACGGCGCAAGGCGCCTGCCGGCGGGGCCGACCTGGATCAGACGCTCTCCCGCGGGATCCCCCAGCCGCCGCCGCCCGGCGTCTCGAGGATGAGCCGGTCGCCAGCACCGATCTCGCAGCCGTCGATGGCGCCGAGCTCGACCACCTCGCCGGAGGCCCGCACCACGCGCTGCCGTCCGGGCTGCCCCGCCTCGCCCCCCTCCATGCCGTAGGGGCGCTCGATGCGGTGCTGGCTGAGAATGGAGAGCGACATCGGCTCCAGGAAGAGCAGCTCCCGCACCGCACCGTCGCCGCCGCGCCACCGGCCGGCGCCACCCGAACCGCGTCGGATGGCGAAGCGCTCGACGCGCACGGGGTAACGGACCTCGACGATCTCCGGATCGGTGATGCGCGTGTTGGTCATGTGGGTGTGCACGGCGTCCGCTCCGGCGAAACCCGGACCCGCACCTGCCCCGCCGCACACCGTCTCGTAGTAGCCGAAGCGCGGACTTCCCCAGAGCACGTTGTTCATCGTCCCCTGGCTGCAGGCGGCGAGGCGGAGCGCCTTGAGCAGCGTGTCTGTCAGCCGCTGGCTGATCTCCACATTTCCTCCCACCACCGCCGGCGCCCGGGAAGAGTCCTCAGGGAAGTGCGGGTTCAGGATGCCTGCCGGAATGTGCAGCTCGACGGCGCGCATCAGCCCCTCGTTGAGTGGCAGCGGCTCGTCCACCAGCAGCCGCAGCACGTAGAGCACCACGCTGCGCACGATGGCGGGGGTCGCGTTCAGGTTGCCCGGATGAACACCCGCGGAGCCTGCGAAATCCACCACCGCACGCTCGCCGCCGATCGCGATGCGCACCCGCAGCGGCGAACCGTCGTCCAGCCGTTCCTCGGCCTCGTAGCTGCCGTCTGGAAGGCGGGCGAGCGCCTCGCGCACCCGGCGCTCCGCGCGCCCGGTGAGTGCGGCCATGTAGTGCGCCAGGGCGGCGGCGCCGTGCTGCTCCGTGAGTTCGCGCAGCAGCTGCGCGCCGCGATGGTTGGCCGCCACCTGAGCACGCAGATCTGCCAGGTTGTCCTCCACGGCGCGCGAGGGATACGGCCCCTCCTCCAATCGCCTGCGCAGCTCGTCCCAGTGCGCCTGACCGCCGCGCACCAGATAAAGGGGAGGGAGCACCACCCCTTCCTCCGCGAGGGTGCGGGCGGCGGGTGGCATCGAGCCGGGACGGCTGCCACCCAGCTCGGCGTGGTGGGCGCGGCTCGCCAGGTAGCCGAGCAGCGCTCCGTCGGCGCCATGCACCGGTGTGATCACCGTGATGTCGGGGAGGTGCGAGCCGCCGAACGCGGGATGGTTGGTGACCACTACATCTCCCGGCTCGAGCGGCAGGACCCGCCGCACCTCCCGCACGCAGAGCCCGAGCGCCCCCAGGTGAACGGGGATGTGAGGCGCGTTCACCACCAGCTCGCCGCCGGGATCCAGCAGCGCGCAGGAGAAGTCCAGCCGCTCCTTCACGTTCGTCGAGAGCGCCGTACGCCGGAGCTGCTCCCCCATCTCTCCGACCAGCGCGCGGAAGCGCTGCGTGAACAGCTCCTCCTCCACCGCCTCCACCGCAGATTGCCCGCGGCCGTTCCTCTTTTTCGTCTCTCCTCGTTCCTCTTTCCTGATCAGTACCAGCGCTCCCGCGCCGTCGACCTCGCCTTCCCAGCCGGGTTCGAGCACCGTCGCGCTGTGACGCTCCCACACCATAGCCGGGCCCGCGAGCCGGGAGCCCGGGGGCAGCTGCGCCCGGTCGAAGACGGGCACCGGGAGCCACACTCCCCTCATCCAGGCGTTCGTCCGACCCAGGGGCTCAGCGGGAACCGGGGTCGGTCGCGGAGCAGACGCTTCCTCCGCAGGGCGCGAGGAGGCGATTACCCGCAGCGACTCCAGCTCGATCGGGCGCTCCTCGGCGCGGTGGCCGTACACCTCCTGATACCGCTGCTCGAAGGCCTGCCGCAGCGGAAGGTCGGGCGTGTACTCCAGTGGCAGGGTGGATTCCTGGCCGCGATAGCGCAGGTTGGCGATGCGGCGGCGCACAAGGATCTCATCCTCTGCTACTCCCTCCGCCGCCACATCTTCGGAGGCGCGCGCCGCCAGCTCTGCGATCCACTGCTCTACCGCGGGGGCCGCCTCCTCCCAATCGCGCAGCACCTGCCGCTCGGCGAAGCGCTCGATCACCGCGTGGCCGATGCCGAGGGCGCTCAGCAGCCCCGCATCCGGTGGGACGATGACCGTGCGCATCCCCAGCCGCTCCGCCACTCCGCAGGCGTGCTGCCCGCCCGCTCCGCCGAAGGCGACTAGCGCGTAGTCGGCGGGGTCGTAGCCCTTGCGGAGGGAGATGCCGCGGATCGCGTCCGCCATCCGCTCGTTGGCGATGTCGAGGAAGCCCTCGAGCAGCGGCTCGCGCGGGGCGTCCTCCCCCGTCTGCCCGCGCAGCGCGTGGCAGACGTCAGTGAGGGCCATCTCGGCCGCTTCGGGATCGACGGGGATCCCGAAGCGCGCCGGGTCGAGACGGCCGAGCAGCAGGTTCACATCTGTGACGGTGAGTGGCCCGCCCGCGCCATAGCACGCCGGGCCGGGGTTCGCGCCGGCGCTCTCCGGTCCCACCGCGAGGCCGTTGGCGTCCAGCACGCAGACCGAGCCCCCACCCGCTGCCACGCTCTCGATCGCGAGCGCGGGCGCCAGAATCTGCCCCTCACCCACACGGTGCTCCCAGACGTACTCGAAATCCCCATCCCAGCGCGCCACGTCGGTGCTGGTACCGCCCATGTCGAAGGCGATCACGCGCTCCACCCCTGAGCGCCTTCCCGCCCGCGCCGCCCCGACCACCCCGCCCGCCGGCCCGCTCAGCAGCCCATCCTTGGCGCGGAAGCTATCCGGCCGCACCAGGCCACCCGCGCTGGTCATGACGAGCAGCTTACCGCCCTGGCCCGACCCGGGACCCCCCTCCCTCGTAAGGGGGGAGGGGAGCACCGCAGATCCTGCCGTAGCGCCAGCACCGAGGCTCGGCAGGATCGAGTCCCCCCTCTCCCCGAATTGGGAGAGGGGGCTAGGGGGTGAGGGCCCGTCCAATGCCCCCTGCACCCCCGCCAGATACTCCCCGAGAACCGGCGCGAGGTAGGCGTCAAGCGTGGCGGTCCCGGCGCGCGGGAGCAGCTTGATGAAGGGCGCCAGCTCCGAGGAGCGGGAGACGTGCTTGAAGCCCCTCGCGCGGAGGAACGCCTCCAGCTCCTCCTCGTGCCGCGGGTCGCGAAAGGCGTGCATGAGCGCCACCGCGGCAGTGCGGATCCCCTGCCCCAGCAGCTCCTCGACGATGGGAGCGAGACTCGCCGGATCGAGGGGGATGAGCTCGGTTCCGTCCGCCGCCAGACGTGCGGGCACCTCGACCACCTTGTGGTAGAGTGGCTCGGGGCGGCGGATGTCCAGCGCAAAGAGGTCCGGGCGCTGCTGGGTGCCGATCCGCAGCAGGTCGGCGAAGCCGGCGGTGATGAAGAGCGCGGCCGGCTCTCCCTTCCGTTCGAGCAGAGCGTTGGTGCCGCGGGTGGTGGCGAGCCGCATCGCGATTGGCGGCAGCGGCAGCTCCAGCGGGGTGCGCGTCACCAGCCGCGCGGCGAGGATGGGGGCCTCCTCCGGGGAGATCAGCTCGAAGGCAGTGCCGGGACCTGCGCCGGGCGGCGGGGGCGCGGCGAGCCGGAGCACACCGCACTCGGGATCGTAACCCTCGACCGGGAGCGGCGGGTGGTCCGCCGCCAGCAGACGAAAGCCGAAGCCACGCACCAGGTCCGGGGCGGCACCCCACGCCTCGCGTACCCGCAGCCGGCTGCCGCCGAGCGGCTCCTCGATCACCCCACGTAGCGCGCTGCTCGAGAGCACCTTCGCGCGGTGTACCTCGCCCACGGGATCGTGGGCAAGGCAGTCGGTGAAGGTGCCGCCGGTGTCGATCCAGATCCGCCAGTGTGGCGCGACGGACCCAGAACCTCGAGTGACGGACACCTCAGAGGAACCGCCGCAGGAGGCTCAGTACCACGCTGAGCACCACGGAGATCACCAGCATCGAGATGAGCGGGACGTAGACGCGCGAGCGCTCCCCCTCGATGCGGATGTCGCCCGGCAGACGGCCGAACCACCCCAGCCCTCCCGAGTAGATCAGCACCCCCAGCAGGAGGATGACAATGCCCGCAACGATGACGAGCATGCCGATTGAGCGAGCTTCCATTCGATTCCCTCCACGATCCTCGTCGACTACCCGGCCCTGCGAGCGGCATTCCTCACCTCGGGACCCGGGATTCTATGCGGCAGCGGGCGGAGCGGCTACCCTTGCACCCTTTCACCGGCGACACCTACTTTGGCTGCGGCTCCGGTGCTGCACGAAGCGGGCAACCGAGGGTGCCGGGCCCGGTCTTGCGATCTCGCGGCACCCGGCCCACCTTCTCGGGGCGACTGGAGGTCGAGTCCGTTCCCGGTGGCGGCAGCACCTTCCCACGGGTACTGCCGCTTCATCTGCCGCCGGCTTCCACGCAGAGCGGAGGAGGAGCTACCTACTCTCATGACTGACAAGCCGTACCTCAGTCCAGCGATGCTCGAGCAGCGGCGCGATCGTGTGATCGACGCGCTCACGGAGCACTATGCCCGCGACCATCTGGACGACGCGGAGCTCGAGAAGCGGATCGATCGCGCCTATCAGACCACCGCCCTCGCCGAGCTGGAGGCACTGACCGCCGACCTGCCCGCGCTTCCCGATCCGGGGGCCGCAGTCGCGCCGCGCCCGGAGGCCGATTTCTCGCTCGCGCATGCCGACGAGGTGCGTGACCGGCAGTTCATCATGGCGATCATGGGAGCGACGGAGCGCCGCGGCGTCTGGACCCCCGCGCGGAAGATGGAGGTGGTGGCGTTGATGGGCGGCGTCGAGCTCGATTTCCGCGAGGCCCGCTTCGCATCCGGAGTCACACAGATCGACGCGCTGGCGATCATGGGAGGAATCGAGATCCGCGTACCTCCGGGCATTCGGGTCGAGAGCAGCGGGTTCGGCATCATGGGCGGCTTCGAGGGCTTCGACAAGGACCCGGATCGCCGCGACCCGAGCATCCCCACCCTGCGCATCAACGGCCTGGCGCTGATGGGGGCGATCGAGGTGAAGGAGCGGCTGCCGCAGGAGAGCGACCGCGAGGCGAAGCAGCGGCTGCGTGAGGAGCGGCGCCGCCTGCGCCGGCGCGATTAGACCAGCTCCGTTCGAGGACCAAGCCATCCCCCTCCCGGCGCGAGATCCATGCGCCGGCTCCCGTCCACTGGCGCCGCGCGCCCGATACGCGGCCGCATGAGGAGGAGGTCAGAGTGAAGGTTGCCGTCGCGAGAGAGAGGGCTCCGGGCGAGCGGCGGGTGGCGCTGGTGCCCGATTCAGTGGCCGCGCTCAAGCGGACCGGGGCGGAGGTGTGGGTCGAGCGGGGCGCGGGGGAGAGCGCCGGCTTCCCCGACGCCGCATACGAGAGTGCCGGCGCCGTGCTGGCGGAGGACCCCGCCTCGCTCTTCGCGGACGCAGAGGTGGTGCTCAAGGTGCAGCGTCCCTCCTCGGAGGAGGCCGAGCGGCTCGCGCCCGGCACGACGTTGATCTGCCTCCTCCCCGCGCCCGCGAGTGCCGAGCTGATCGAGCAGCTCGAGGCGCGCGGCGTCAACGCGCTGGGGCTCGAGCGCGTCCCGCGCATCACCCGCGCGCAGTCGATGGACGTGCTCTCCTCGCAGGCGACGGTGGCCGGCTACAAGGCGGTGCTGATCGGCGCCGCGGAGCTGCCCCGGTTCCTGCCGATGCTCACCACCGCGGCCGGCAACGTGCCGCCCGCAAAGGTGCTCGTCATCGGCGCGGGGGTAGCGGGACTCCAGGCGATCGCCACGGCACGGCGCCTGGGGGCGGTCGTATCCGGCTTCGACATCCGCCCCGCCGCCGCCGAGCAGGTCCGCAGCCTGGGCGCCACCTTCGTCGCCGCGGAGGCGCTCGCCGCGGACACCGAGACCGCCGGCGGCTACGCACGCGCGCAGACGGAGGAGGAGCAGGAGCGCACCATGGCCGCCCTGCGCGCCCACTTTCCGGACCAGGATCTGGTCGTCACCACCGCCGCCATCCCCGGCAGAGCCGCACCGCGGCTGATCACTGAGGAGATGGTGAGCGCGATGCGCCCCGGCTCGGTGATCGTGGACCTGGCCGCGGAGACGGGTGGCAACTGCGAGCTGACGCGGCCGGGAGAGAGCACTCGGGCGCACGGGGTGACGATCCTCGGACCGCTCAATCTGCCCAGCACCCTGCCGCTGAACGCCAGCCAGATGTTCAGCAAGAACGTGCTCACCCTTCTCCAGCACCTCATCAAGGAGGGGGTGCTGGCGCTCGACCCGTCGGACGAGATCGTCGGCCCGATGCTGCTGACGGCAGAAAAGAGGAAAGAGGAAACAGGAAAGAGAGAGCCCGCGCCCGTGCAGCCTTCGGAGGCGCGGCGGTAGCTCCAGGTTCACGAGCAGTTCGCACTCACGTACTTCCGTACCCACGTACTCAGGCGCTGGTGTTATGACCGAGGCACTCATCGTCGGTATCGTCATCTTCACGCTCGCGACCTTTCTCGGGGTCGAGCTCATCCACCGCGTCCCGCCGACCCTGCACACACCGCTCATGTCCGGATCGAACGCCATCAGCGGCATCACCATCGTGGGCGCGCTCATCGTCGCCGGGGGCGGCTTCGGCTGGATCTCGACGGTGATCGGCTTTCTGGCCATCGTGGTGGCGATGATCAACGTCGCCGGGGGCTACGTGGTCACGGACCGGATGCTCGAGATGTTCAAGAAGGGGCCGGTGCAGAAATGATCCCTCCCTTCGTCCTGTCGCTCAGCTATCTCGTCGCCGCCAGCTGCTTCATCCTCGGTCTGAAGTGGCTCGGCAACCCGGCGACCGCTCGTCAGGGCAACCGCATCTCCGCGCTGGGAATGCTCATCGCGGTGGTAGTGACGCTCTTCGACCGCGCGATCCTCTCCTACGAGATCATCATCGCCGGGATTCTGGTGGGCGGCATCATCGGCGTGGCGATGGCGCGCATGGTGAAGATGACCTCCATGCCGGAGATGGTGGCGCTGCTGAACGGCTTCGGCGGCGCGGCCTCGATGCTGGTCGGCGGCGCGGAGTTCCTGCGCTCCGAGCTGGTGGGCGAGCATCTCCCGCTGAACACCGAGATCACCATCCAGCTCAGCGTGCTGATCGGTGCGGTGACCTTCTCCGGCAGCCTGATCGCCTTTGCCAAGCTGCAGGAGCTGATGTCCGGGCGGCCCTTCCTCTTCCCGATGCAGAAGCCGCTCAACATGGCGCTGCTGGGGGTGATCGCCGCACTGGCCGTCTACCAGATCGCCACCTTCGAGCCACACCTCTGGCCCTTCTACGCCGTCGTGGCCCTCTCACTGCTGCTGGGCGTGCTGATCGTGATCCCCATCGGCGGCGCCGACATGCCTGTGGTGATCGCGCTGCTGAACTCGCTCTCCGGGCTGGCGGCGGCGATGACGGGTTTCGTGATCAACAACCACGTGCTGATCATCTCCGGCGCACTGGTGGGCTCCTCGGGGCTGATCCTGACACGAATCATGTCGAAGGCGATGAACCGCTCGATCGCCAACGTGCTCTTCAGCGGCTTCGGCTCGGCGGCGGTCGCCGGAGACGGCAAGCGGAGCGCAGAGGGTCTTACGGTACGGCGCACCACGGCCGACGACCTGGCGATCCAGCTCGCCTACGCGCGGCTGGTGATCATCGTGCCCGGCTACGGGATGGCGGTCGCGCAGGCGCAGCACCAGGTGCGCGAGCTTGCCGAGCTGATCGAGAAGCGCGGCGGCGAGGTGAAGTACGCCATCCACCCGGTCGCGGGGCGGATGCCCGGACACATGAACGTGCTGCTCGCGGAGGCCAACGTGCCCTACGACAAGCTGATCACCGACGTGGACGAGGCGAACGCGGCGATCCCGCGCGCGGACACGGTGATCGTGCTGGGCGCGAACGACATCGTCAACCCCGCGGCGATGGACGAGCCCTCCTCGCCGATCTTCGGCATGCCGATCATCCGCGCCGATCAGGCGCCGCACGTGGTCGTCATGAAGCGCAGCATGGCGAGTGGCTTCGCGGGGATCGAGAACGACCTCTTCTACCGCGACAACACTTCGATGCTCTTCGGCGACGCCAAGGCGACACTCGGCGACCTGGTTCGGGAGGTGAAGGCGGTGTAGGCGGTCAGGAGGCACGGCAGCCCCGCTCCCGACGGGGAGTGCAGACGGCGCCACGAAGTCACAATCCCGGAGCCGCTTTTCCTTCCGTCACCCCCACCCCCCACCAAACACTCCCCCCCCCGGGCGAAGCACTCCGCCCCTGGGATCGGGAAA
>JBPCIT010000185.1:0-10157 GCA_051006015.1 Longimicrobiaceae bacterium | reverse complement strand
GAAGCTTCGCTGGGGGGGCGGGCCGCCCCGAGGACCCCGCCTCACTTCCCCAGCAGCCACTCTATGCCCAGCGACAAGCACCTTCGCTGCTCCTTCTGCGGCAAATCCAAGGACGCGGTCAAGCGCTTCATCTCCGGCCCATCCGTCTACATCTGCAACGAGTGCGTCTCCCTCTGCAACGAGATCCTCGCGGAGGAGGAGGAGAAGGAGGCGTCCAGCGCGGCGACTCCGCTCCCCGCGCCCGTCGAGATCAAGGAGGTGCTGGACCAGTACGTCATCGGCCAGGAGGAGGCGAAGAAGTCACTCGCGGTTGCGGTATACAACCACTACAAGCGGGTCAACGGCACCGGCCGTCCCGAAGCGCACGTCAGCGACCGTAGCCACCACTCCGGCCCGCAGCGCCATCAGCCGCCGCCGCCCGATGAGGTCGAGCTCGAGAAGTCGAACATCATGCTCATCGGCTCAACCGGGGTGGGCAAGACGCTGCTCGCGCAGACGCTGGCGCGCATCCTCCACGTGCCCTTCACCATCGTGGATGCCACCACGCTCACCGAGGCCGGCTACGTCGGTGAGGATGTGGAGAACATCCTGGTGCGGCTGCTGCAGGCCGCCGACTTCAACGTTGCCGAGTGCGAGCACGGCATCATCTACATCGACGAGATCGACAAGGTCGCGCGCAAGAGCGAGAATCCGTCGATCACGCGCGATGTCTCCGGCGAGGGCGTCCAGCAGGCGCTCCTGAAGATACTGGAGGGAACCACCGCCTCCGTCCCGCCGCAGGGCGGCCGCAAGCACCCGCAGCAGGAATACATTCAGATCAACACGCGCGACATCCTCTTCATCTGCGGCGGCGCCTTCGACGGGCTGGAGAAGATCATCGAGTCTCGCACGGGGCGGCGGCAGATCGGCTTCGGCGGGGAACGCGCCCCCGACCCGCAGTCGCAGGTGAACCCCTTCCGCAACGTCGAGCCGGAGGATCTGCTGCGCTTCGGCCTGATCCCCGAACTCGTAGGCCGGCTGCCGGTAGTGGTCACGCTCGAGAATCTCGATGAGGACGCGCTGGTCCGCATCCTCTCCGAGCCTCGCAACGCGCTCCTCAAGCAGTACAAGAAGATCCTCGGTATGGAGGGCGTCGGGCTCACCTTCGACCCTGGCGCGATCCGCGCCATCGCGCGCAGGGCGCTCGACCGTGGCACCGGAGCGCGCGGTCTCCGAGCCGTAATCGAGGAGACGATGCGCGACGTGATGTTCGACATCCCCTCGCGCCCGGACGTGCGCGAGGTGGTGGTCACCCCGGAGAGCATCACCGACGGCATGCCGCCGCTGCTGATCCTCTCCGCGGAGCCGAAGCAGAAGAAAGAAGCGTGACGCGAGGAATGTGGAGCGAGGAGAGAGGAACGAGGTCACGTACCACGCCGACGGGCGTGCTCGTCTCTCTTTCCTCTTTCCTTTTTCCTCTTTCCTGAAGTGCTCATCAAGTCCGTCGAGTTCATCGGCGCCATCGGGCAGGTCGGGCAGGCGGCGCCGGAGGCCGCGAAGGGATTGCCGCAGGTCGCGTTCTCGGGTCGCTCGAATGTCGGCAAGAGCAGCCTGATCAACCGGTTGCTGGGCCGCACCCGCTCTCCGATCGCCCGGGTGTCTCAGCAACCGGGCAAGACGCAGGAGATCAACTTCTATCACGTCCGCACGGATCGTGGGGAGTTCTGCCTGGTGGACCTGCCGGGTTACGGCTACGCGCGGGTTCCGCAGGCGCTGCGCGGGCGCTGGCAGCCGCTCATCGACGGGTACCTGCGCAGCTCCCCCGAGCTGGCGGGGGTGGTGCAGCTCATCGACATCCGCCACGGACCCACCGCGGATGACAGTCGTGCGATCGAGTATCTCGCTGCCGCCGGGATCCCCGTGCTCTTTGCGCTGACGAAGTCCGACAAGCTGACCGTGACCCGCCGCGTGCGCGCCGTCCGCGAGATTGTCGGAGCGCTGGGCCTGGAAGCCGACCAGGTGATCCCCTTCTCCGCCACTTCCGGTGAGGGCCGCGACGATCTGATCGAGAGCCTTGCCGTGCTGGTCGCTGCGGATGGCGACGGCGCGACGGCGGAGACTGCATGATCTCGTGCCGCGGCGGTAGCGGAATGCGCCGACCTATGGCGCGCGGAGCGGGTGCGCTTCTGCTGGTGCTCGCCGGGTGCGGCGCGCTGCCGATGCCGGAAGAGCCGGCGCCGTCGGCCGCTCCGACGGAAGTGCCGCCGGCTGGGTTTGGCACTCTGCGGCAGGATCAGTTCACGCTGGAGCTGCGGGATGGTGCGGTGCTGCTGCGCGCCACGCCGCTCGAGGAGGAGGTGATTCGGCTCGCCGCGCCGGACAGCTACCGGCGGCTTCACGGGCTGGCTCAGCAGCAGCGGAGCGCGCTACGGGAGCGGCCGCCGCCAGTTGCCGGCCGTGGCGAGCCGGTGCTCCTGCTCGTCTCCTTCTTCTCACGAGAGGGAGGCACCGAGTTCGAGCCGTCGGAGGTGGCGATCGAGAGCGGCGGGCAGCTCCTGCGGCCACTGCGGGTCGCGGGGCTGACACCAGCCTGGGGAGAGCAGCGGCTGCGCGCGCAGGAGCCGCAGAGCGCCATCTACGCCTTCGGCTCGGCGCTGGACCTCGGGCAGCCTTTCGTGCTGCGCTACCGGAACAGCTCGACCGACGGGTGGCGGGAGATTCTTCCGCTTCTGCGGGAGGAGCACGCCCGAGCCCGCGCGCGGGCGGCGGCGGGCTAGGCTGAGCGGGGCGTCGGCGACCGCGTTGTCACGCTGAGAGGCCGTACTCCTTGATCTTCCGGTAGAGGGTGCGCTCCCCGATACCGAGCTCCTCCGCGGCCTTGCGGCGATTGCCACGCACGCGCTGCAAGGCCACCTCGATCGCCTGCCGCTCCAGATCCTGCATCGTCATGCCGGGCCTGTAGACCACCGCGTGCTCCTCCTCCTCGCGGGCTTCCTCCACCTCGTCCTCTACTAGCATCGGTGCCTGCAAGCCGGGCGGCAGGAGGTAGGGCAGGCGGCCGACCACCGGCGCATGACCGGTGCCGACGGCGGGGAGCGGTACTCCCGGATAGATGTAACCGCGATCATCACCGCGCCGATCGCGGTAGCTCTCGAAGGCGCGCCGGAGGTCATCCAGATCCATCTTCAGATCGAAGAGAGTACGGAGCACGAACTCGAGCTCCGATGCCTGGGCGCGCTCTCCGTTCGCCGGCCGGGCCAGGACCGGCAGCAGTGCGCGTCCGCCACCGCTGCGCCGCACGTCAGGTGGGATGTCCTCCGGGCGGATGGTGCGCCCCGGCGCCAGCACCACCATCGATTCGATCAGGTTCTTCAGCTCACGAACGTTACCGGGCCAGTCGTACTCCATCAGGATGTGTAGCGCCTCCGGATCGAGTCCGAGAAATGGCCGGTCGTGCTCAAGGGTGAAGGCGCGGATGAACTTCTCGATGAGCAGCGGGATGTCGGCGCGCCGCTCGCGCAGCGCCGGCAGGTGGATGCGCAGCACGTTCAGCCGGTGATACAGATCCCGCCGGAACTCCCCGAGCTCGACCTGCTGCCGCAGCTCCCGGTTGGTGGCCGCCACCACCCGCACATCCACCCGAAGCAGCTCCTCGCCGCCGACGCGGCGGAACTCCCGCTCCTCGATCACCCGCAGCAGCTTAGTCTGCGTCGCGGCGGGCATCTCGCCGATCTCATCGAGGAAGATGGTGCCGCCGTGGGCAAGTTCGAAGAGACCCTTGCGCAGCGACGCGGCGCCGGTGAAGGCACCCTTCTCGTGCCCGAAGAGCTCGCTCTCCAGCAGTGTGTCGGCGAGCGCGGCCACGTTGACGGCGATGAAGGGGCGGTGGCGGCGGCGGGAGAGTGCATGGATTCCGCGAGCCACCAGCTCCTTGCCGGTTCCGCTCTCCCCCTCGATGAGCACCGTCGAGTCCACGGCGGCGATCTGCACCACCCGCTCGAGCACCTCCTCCATCTCCTCTGTCTCGCCGACGATGCCGGTGATCTCGCGCAGCCGCTCCCGCTCGATCAGGCGGCGGCCGACGACGACCACCTCGTCCACATCCACCGGCTTGGCGAAGCACTCGGAGATGCCCAGCTGCCGGCAGCGCTCCCGGCTCGGCACCTCGGTGGGCTCGATAAGACCGATCACCGGCAGCCTTCCCCTCTCCCGCGCGGCGGCGATCAGGGTGCGGGCACGCCGCTCGCGGAGGCCGCCGGTGAGCACGGCGAGCACCGGCTCGCCCGGTACGTCCGCAAGTGTCTCGCCCGGGGTGAGCAGCTCGACGGCGAGACCGGTCTCCTGGAAGCCCGAGCGCAGCCGCACAGCCGGCTCGAGGTCGTCGGTGGTGATTACAACCGTATCCGCCACGCCGTGCCTGCCACTCGTGAGCCTGAGAGAAACGCGACTATCCTCATGATCTGACGGAGCCTTCCTTGTAGAACGGAGGCCGCACCACCTCCGCGGCGAGCGCGCGATCCCGGATCACGATCTCGATCTCGCGTCCCGGCTTCGCGGCCTCCGCGGGCAGATAGCCGATCCCTACTCCCGAGCCGAGCGTGGGGCTGACCACCCCGCTCGTCACCTCCCCCGCGGGCTCTCCGCCCACGCGGATCTCGTAGCCGGGGCGCGGGAAACCGCGCTCGCGGAGGACGAAGCCTGCAAGGCGCTCGCGGATTCCCGCCTCCTTCTGCCGCTGGAGCGCGTCGCGCCCGACGAAGTCGCCTTTGGCGAGCTTTACGATCCACCCCAGCCCGGCCTCGAGCGGGGTGCGGCGCTCGTCGAGGTCGTTGCCGTAGAGGGCGTACCCCATCTCCAGGCGCAGCGAGTCGCGCGCGCCCAGCCCGGCGGGAAGCACGCCCTGATCGGCACCCGCCTCCAGCAGGCGCCGCCAGAGAACGGCTGCGTCCCCGGCCCCGACTTAGAGCTCGAAGCCGTCCTCGCCTGTGTAGCCGGTGCGGCTGATGAGCGCGCGGCGCCCCGCGATCTCCCCTTCGGCGAAGCGGTAGTAGCGGATCGTGGAGAGATCTTCGTCTGTGAGTGGAGCGAGGACCCGCTCGGCGGCCGGCCCTTGCAGCGCGAGGAGAGCGATCTCGGCGGTGCGGTCCCGGAGCTCCACGCCGAAGCGCGGCGCGAACTGCTGCATCCACGCGAGGTCACGCTCCGCGTTCGAGCCGTTGACCACCAGCATCCAGTGCTCGTCGAGCCGGTAGACGAGCAGGTCGTCGAGGAGGGTGCCGTCCTCCTGCAGCAGCGTCGAGTACTGCGCCTGCCCCACCTCGAGCGCCGCGGCATCGTTGGTGGTGACGAACTGCACGAACTCCATCGCCTGCTCGCCATGCACCTCGATCTCGCCCATATGCGAAACGTCGAAGAGACCGGCTGCGCGGCGCACCGCGTGGTGCTCCGCGGTGATGCCGCTGGGGTAGTGGATCGGCATCTCCCAGCCGGCGAAGGGAATCAGGCGCGCCCCGAGCGCGAGATGCTCCTCGTAGAGCGGCGTACGGTTGCGGACATCAGCGGGCATCGGACGCCTCCTTTCCCATCAAGCGGACGAGAATAGCCTTTTGCACGTGCAGCCGGTTCTCGGCCTGGTCGAAGACACGGGAGCGGGGACCCTCGATGACGCCCTCGCTCACCTCCTCGCCCCGATGCGCGGGGAGGCAGTGGAGGAAGATGGCTCGGTCGGACGCCGTCTCCATCAGTGGCTCGTCTACGCAGTAGCCGCGGAACGCTTCCACCCGCTTCGCGGCTTCGTCCTCCTGCCCCATCGAGGTCCACACGTCGGTGTTGACCACGTCAGCGCCCTCGACGGCTTCGCGCGGATCCGCCGTCAGCACCACCGAGGCGGCGCCGCGCGCACGCTCCAGGATCCCGCGGTCCGGCCGGTATCCCTCGGGCACCGCGAGCCGCAGCTCGAAGCCGAGGCGGTAGGCGGCGTTGAGCCAGGAGTTCGCCATGTTGTTGCCGTCTCCGACCCAGGCGACCTTCACCGACTCGAGCTCGGGGCCGAAGTTCTCGCGGATGGTCATCAGATCGGCCATCACCTGGCAGGGGTGGAGAAGGTCGGTGAGGCCGTTGATGACGGGGATGCCGCTGAAGCGGGCGAGCTCCTCCACGTCGGCATGGTCGAAGGTGCGGATCATGATCCCGTCGACGTAGCGCGAGAGCACTCGCGCCGTGTCGCGGATCGGCTCCCCGCGGCCGAGCTGGATGTCACGCCCCGAGAGGAAGAGTGCGTGCCCGCCGAGCTGGAAGGTCCCCACCTCGAAGGAGACGCGGGTGCGCGTCGAGCTCTTGGTGAAGATCATCGCCAGGCTCTTGCCTGCGAGCGGCCGCACAGCGTACTCGCCCCGCTTGAGCCGCAGCGCGAGCTCGAGAGTCTCCCGCAGCTCGTCAGCGGAAAAATCGGGAATCGCAAGAAAGTCCCGCTTCGCGCGTCGATTCATGGCCTCCGCCAAAGCACTGGAAGGTAGGCAAGTGAACAGTGCGCCCGCACCGTCCGCTAGGGCTCCCGGCGGCATAAGATAGCACCACGAGCCGGTGAGGACCACACCCGCGAGCGAGTGCCGCAGCGGATGCGCCATCTTCCCTTCGCCAGCGAAGTTGTATAGCATTGAGGGGAGCTTTTTTCCTGCTTTCGGGTATGAGGCCCGTCGCGCATCGAATCCCGCGAGTTCCCCGATTCGGTGGCTCGGCTCGCGCTTCGTCGTCTCTCGTCCAGATCAATCGCCTGCGCCGCGGTGTTATCGTCGCGCGCTGCCGTCCTCCGGCCACCTGTAAGGGAACACTCATGAGGTTGCGTCTGCTGCCCCTGCTCCTCCTTGCGACCGTGGGCGCCTGCAAGGATGGCCCGACAGATCCTGGCTTTACGGCCCCCAACTACCAGGTCGGAGAGGAGTACTCGTTCAACGTTCAGGCGGGCGAAGGCAAGCTCTGCTCGGAGGCCGACCGCGACATGCGCAGGGGCCGGGTAGTCGCCATCTCGCGAAGGGCGGTGGTGATCGCCGACGTGAACAACCCGGCCGGCGGGTATACGGATGCCGAGTACCGGCGCTTTGGCGAGCAGTTCGACGCGCTGGTCTGGCCGGTCACCGTGGCGAACTTCGGGGAGCCCTACGACATCGATGAGAACGGCAGGGTGGTGATCTTCTTTACCCGCGCCGTAAACGAGCTGACACCGCGGAACCAGCCCTGGTTCGTAGGTGGCTTCTTCACGGCGCGCGATCTCTTCCCCCCGCAGCGTACCCGGCGGCTCGACGCCTGCGCGGGAACGAACTACGGCGAGATCCTCTACATGCTGGTGCCCGATCCGCAGGGTGCCGTGAACAACAACGCGCGCACCAAGGATGGCGAGCTGCGCAACACGGTGGCAGTGCTCGGCCACGAGTTCCAGCACCTGATCAACGCGTCGCGGCGCCTGTATAGTGGCCGCGCCCTCGGTAGCGACTGGAATGAAGAGGTGTGGCTGAACGAGGGACTCAGCCACATCGCCGAGGAGCTGCTGGGACACGGAGCGAGCGAGCTGGCGCCACGCCAGAACATCGACCTCGACCGCCTGGTCTCGTCCGTGGAGCTGCAGAACGTTTTCTCCACCTTTCACGGCTCGAACTTCGACCGGCTGCGCCGTTACTATGAGAATCCGGATACCGCTTCGCTGATCGGAGCGGATCGGCTCGCGACCCGCGGTGCGACCTGGCAGTTTCTGCGCTATGCGGCGGACCGCAAGGGCGGCTCGGAGGCGTCGTTCTGGCGGAGCCTGATCGACTCCGGGAGCAGTGGGCTGGCGAATCTGCGCGCTGCCCTCGGCACCGAGCCGATGGACTGGGTGCAGGATTGGACGGTAGCGATCTATACCGATGACGCGGTTCCCAACATGGGCGCGCGCTTCGAGCAGCCGAGCTGGAACTTCCGCTCCGTCTACTACGGCTTCGTCGTCTCAGGCCAGCCGCTCAGACGCTACCCGCTCCTGACGCGCACCCTGAATGAGGGCGCTGAGACACCGCTCTCGATCCGTGCCGGAAGCGCCGCCTACCTGCGCTTCCGCGTGGCACCCGGCGGTCGCGCCGAGGTGCGCACCTCGGCTACAGCCGCCTCCTGCCAGCAGGGGGGACCCGCCCATGATCTCACCGTCGGCGAGGTGATCACACTCGCGGGGAGCCAAACAGACGTGGTTTGCCTCAATGGAGGAGCGGAAGGCGGGGAGTTCGCCTATATCCCCTTCAACGCCGCCGGTACGGGCAACCGCATCGTGAACGTCAGGGGCACGGGCCTGCTCCCGCCGGCCGCCGGAAGCCTGACGGGGCTGAATGGCGCCTTCGCGGCCACTCCCGAATCGCGCCTGCTGCAGGCGGCCCTTCCGGCCGAGGAGAGCTGGGAGATGCGGTTGCGTGAGCGCGAGCGCAACGAGCTGGGGCCGCTCGTGGGCGGCGCCGCCGAGGCTTCCGGCGGAGCGGTCGCGCCGCGCGGTGTCTCCTTCACCACCAGCGCGGTGGACGAGCTGCGCGTCTCGATCGTGAGGGTTCGCTGAGATGCGTGCCGCGCTCCTGGTGCTCGCGGTGCTCCTCGTGAGCTGTAACTCACCGGCACCCGATCCCCCGGCTGCGGCGGCGTCGCCGGCCAGCGCGGATACCAGCGTCGTGCGCCGCACCGGGACGGTGCGCGTGGTTGGATCCGCTCCCGTGAACGTCGAGGTGACCCTGCAGGATGAAAGCAACCGCCGGGTCGCAGTGGGCGGACCGCTGGCGGAGGAGATCGGACGGCTGAGCGGGGCAGTGGTCGAGGTGCAGGGGCGCTTGCTCGACGGGCGCATGCAGGCGACCGGCTATCAGATCCGCTCCGTGAATGGTGCCCCTGCCCTGACCGGCACCGTCGAGCGTGCGGAGGGCGGCGGTCTACAGCTTCGCACCGAAGCCGGCGAGGTGATCCACCTCAGCGGCGCCCAGCCGCATCTCCGAGCAGGCCAGAAGGTGTGGGTGCAGGGGACCCGAACCATGCAGGTGCAGAGCTACGGAGTCATTCGGCCGTAGCACCGAACCCGGTGTCCGGTGGTGGCTACCGTCGCGCAACCGGACACGCAACCATCCGCCCAACGCTGCTCTAGCCCCACCGTTGGCAGCGGTGATTTCAACTCCCCATATCGGTGACCTCTCCCATCCGCGGGATCCAGCCTGGCATCCGCACCACAACGTACTTCCGCCGCCGGCAAGCCGCGTGGTTCACTTCGAGGGACCGCGTCCTCGCGCTGCGCGTCCGGCTGAGCCGTTTCCCTTCCCTCAAGGTTGTCGCGCTGTCGATGACCCTGCTCGTTGCAGCGTGCACTGACCGCGTAATAGAGCCACGTCCTCCCGAGCCGGCGGCCGTCGCGGTCACGATCGTGCCCGCGGCTGCGGCGGAGGAGCTGCGCGCGGCTTTCGGGCAGGCACAGCAGGTACGGATCCACCTCGCGCGCGAATCGGCACCTGAAGTCGTGCGGGTGATGGAGACGCCCGCGG
Organism: Longimicrobiaceae bacterium; assembly: GCA_051006015.1. Lineage (GTDB taxonomy): Bacteria > Gemmatimonadota > Gemmatimonadetes > Longimicrobiales > Longimicrobiaceae > JBPCIT01. The sequence goes on along the minus strand of JBPCIT010000185.1, from coordinate 645 downwards.
CCGCGGAGCTTCGGCTCTCGCTCAGCGCCGAGATGACGCGCGCCCGGGAGGCGGCCCAGCTCACGGTCGAGTTGCTCTACGACGGCGCGGTTCTCTTTCGCGGCGGCGGCGAGATCGTGCTGAACGCGGGGGAGACTACCGCGGTGCAGCTTGCGGTTGCACCCGTCCCGGCACGTGTCGCCATTCAGCGACCGGTGCCGCCGATCACCAGCCTCGCCGACACCCTTCAGCTGACCGGCGCGGTGATGCTCGCTCAGGGGAATGCAGTTCCCGGCCTGGCACTTACCTGGAGGGTGCTGGACAGCGGAGTGCTCGAGGTCGGCCCGGATGGTCGCCTCGTCGCCATCGCCGAGGGCGAAGCGCGTGTCGAGGGAAGCTACGGCGAGCTCGCCGACACCGTGCGCGTGGAGGTAAAGGCGATCGTCGCTTCTCTGGATGTCGAGCCGATCGCCTCCACCCTCCGGGTCGGAGAGACCGTGCAGCTGCGAGCCGTGCTGCGGGACCGCCGGGGGAATGCTCTCGATGTCCTGGATGCAGGGGGCGCCCCGATCAGCTCCCGTCAGATCAGGTGGATTTCGTCGCGTCCCGGAGTCGCCCAGGTCGATGCGCAGAGCGGCCTCGTGAGCGCTCTGGCTCCTGATACGG
>JBPCIT010000184.1:0-11181 GCA_051006015.1 Longimicrobiaceae bacterium | reverse complement strand
CGGGTAGGCGCTGCGGTACTCCTCCCAGGTGCGGGCAGCGGCGGCGTGGTTCCCCGCCAGGTACTCCATCCCCGCCAACCGCATGAGGGCGAGACCCGCTCGGTCGGTGCCGGGAAAGTCGCTGGCGACGCGCCGATGGGTGCGGCGAGCGGGCTCGAGCTCACCGGTGTCGTGGCTCAGATCGGCCACCAGGTAGAGCGCTTCCGCGCCATTCTGCGTGCGGGGAAAGCGCTCCGCCACACGCAGAAAGGTGCTCTGCGCGGCGCTGCGCTGGCCGCGCCGGAATTGCGCGCGGCCCGTCAGGTAGAGCGCCTCCGAGGCGAGGGCGGGTGGCGCGTCGGCCAGCTCGCGCAGCGCTGCTTCCGTCTCTGCGTACTCTCCGGCGGCGAAGAGGGTGCGGCCGAGATCGAGCCGCACGGCCTGCCGCTCGGCGGCCGATCCCGTGCCGGAAGCCAGCCAGGCGCGGTACTCGCGCGCTGCCCGCTGCCTCTCGCCATGGCGGCCGAAGGTGCGCGCGAGCGCCAGGCGGTCCGGCGCGCTCAGGCCACCCAGGTCGGTGAGCAGCCGCGCCGCCTCGAGTGCGGAGCCACTCCCCGGAGCGGTCGTCAGCGCGGCGAGCAGATCCGCGCGCACCGCGGCCGTATCGCCGAGCGCAAGCGCCGCGCGGGCGGCGGCAAGGGAGAGACTCGCCCGCGCCGCATCCCCCGCGACCGCGGAGCGGGAGGCGAGCGCCAGCGAACGGGCGCCCGCGGCATCGCCGGCTTGCATCTGTGCCCGCACCCGAGCCTGGCGGGCGCGCGCTCCCAGCACCCCGCTCTCCAGGCCGGCCGCCAGCTCCCGCACCCGCAGGGTGTCACCTCGCTGGGCGAGCGCCTCGGCGCCGAGCAGCCGCGTCCAGGGCGCGATCTCTTCGACGTGCTCCTGCGCGCGGGCGAGCGCCGCCAGCCCCTCCTGCACCTGGCCCAGGCGCAAGAGCACCGATCCCTGGCGCAGCTCGGCCACCGCGCGCCGGTCCGCATCACGCGCCGCATCGGCAGAGGCGAGGTAGCGCGCGTAGGCGGACGCTGCGCTCGCATCCTCCCCGTCGCTCTCCAGCGCCCGCGCGAGCCAGAACCATCCCTGCCCCTCTCTCTCCTCATCCAGCCAGGGCCGCCCCTCCAGCAGCGCACGCGTCCGCTGCCAGTCTCCCCACTCGCCCTCCGCACGTGCCGCCAGGAGCACGCTCTGCGGCGCGGGTTGCGGCTGGCTGGCGAGGTACGGCTTCAGGAGGCGGGCGGCGCGCCAGGGGCGGCCCTCGAGCAGGAGCTGCTCGGCACGGCTGACGGCGGTCGGGTCCGCGCTCTCCGTTGGCAGGGGGAGCCCGATCTCCCCGGCGAGGCGCTCGACGGGTGGGGGCGTGCGGGGCTCGGCGCCGGTGCGCAGCAGGAGCGGTGCTATGCTGATGACCAGGATCAGAAGCACCAGGACGGGCAGGATACGACGCGACATACCAGCAACAAGAGAGAAGTCGGCAGTTTTCCCGGCACGAACGACGACGGGGGTGTGGGATCCTTCCCCACACCCCCGTCGCAGGAGTCAGGCCGTCAGAGCCGACGGCCCGTCGCGGTCACTGTGCCCGGGCGCCCGCGCCGATCGTGCCGGCCGCCTCCATCTCGTGCAACGCGTCGATGGTGCGCTGCGCCGACTCCTCCATGTCGATGACGAGGCGGTCGATGCGCGAGACGAAGTAGTTGTGCGCGATGCTCACCGGGATGGCGACCACCAGACCGGTGGCGGTGGTGATGAGCGCCACCTTGATGCCGCCCGCGACCAGCGTCGCCTCCACTTCGCCGGCCAGCTCGATCGCCTGGAAGGCCTGAATCATCCCGATCACCGTTCCCAGGAAGCCGAGCAGCGGCGCGACCGTCGAGACGGTGGCGAGCACCACCAGGCCGCGCTCGAGCTTGGCCATCTCGATCATGCCGGCGTTCTCGATCGCCTTCACCACGCGCTCGGTGCCCTCGTTGTGGCGGCGCAGACCCTCGGAGAGGATGCGGCCAGCGGGGGTCTTGGAGCGCTCGGCGACGTCGATCGCCTCCGGGATCCGACCTTCGGCGACGCGCGCATCCACCTCGCGTAGAACACGCCGGGTCCGCGAGGCCTTGGTGGTCAGGTCGATCAGCTTCCAGACGATCACGAGCATCGCGACCAGGAACGCGGCCGCCAGGAACCACATCATGAAACCGCCGCCCTCCCAGAGCGCGGCAAGCTGCTCCTGCCAGGTCAGATCAGGCGCGTCGAGCCCGGGGATCTGCAACAGCGCGAGTGAGAGATGGGAGCTGATCAAGGTTCGCCTCCTGGGAAACGGAAATTGTGCAGCACGCATTGCCGCACCCGAGAAACTCTAAGGGATTGGCCGTCAACTTATCCGCAGCTTCTGTGCCTGTCAAGCAGGCTCTACTCCCCTGCTCCACGCCACCGTACGAGAATACGGCCCAGCCGTCGATCACCCCACCCCAATGCGAGAGTACGAGCGGTTGACTCCCGTACCTTCGTACTCTCCTACTTTCGCACTCACTCCCCCGACCCGAGCGGCACCTTGATGCACGCTGCAAAATGCCCGCCACCCTTGTCGGCCAGCGGGGGAACGAGCTTCGCGCAGTCGGCGTCCTTGAGCGGATGGTGGCAGCGCGGGTGGAAGGGGCACCCCGAGGGCGGATTGGCCGGCGAGGGGACGTCCCCCTGCAGCACGATGCGCTCGCGCTTGCGCCGCGGGTCGGCCACCGGCACCGCCGAGAGCAGCGCCTGCGTGTAGGGCATCAGCGGATTGCGGTAGAGCGCGCGGCTGTCGGCCAGCTCGACGATCCGCCCCAGGTACATCACCGCCACCCGATTGGAGATGTGCTCGACCACCGAGAGATCGTGTGCGATGAAGAGGAAGGCGATCCCGAACTGGTCCTGCAGGTCCTGCAGGAGGTTGATCACCTGCGCCTGCACCGAGACGTCCAGCGCGGAGACCGGCTCGTCGCAGACGATCAGGTCGGGCTCGACCGCCAGCGCCCGCGCGATCCCGATGCGCTGGCGCTGCCCACCGGAGAACTCGTGCGGGTAGCGCACCGCGCTCTCAGGGCGCAGCCCCACCACACTGAGCAGCTCCGCCACGCGCCGGTTCGCCCCATCGCCGGTGGCCAGCCCGTGTACCTTGAGCACCTCGCGCAGCGTGTCCCCGACCGTGAGGCGCGGGTTGAGCGAGGAGTACGGGTCCTGGAAGACGATCTGCGCCCGCCGGCGCAGCCGCCGCAGCTCGCCGCGATCCATCTGGAAGATGTCCCTGCCGCCGAACTCCGCCACTCCCGCGGTGGGCTCCTCGAGGCGTAGAATGGTGCGGCCGGTGGTGGTCTTGCCGCACCCGGACTCCCCCACCAGCCCGAGTGTCTCGCCCTTGCGCAGGAAGAAGGAGACGCCGTCCACCGCCTTCACGTCTCCTACGTGCCGCGAGAAGAAGCCCTTGCGGATGGGGAAGTACTTCTTGAGCCCACGGACCGCGAGCAGCGCGTCCGGCGGAGTCTCCATGTCGTCGGGGGTGCGGCCACGCAGGTCGCTGTCCCCCTTCGGCGGTGGCAGCGTCTGCCGCGCGGGCGACTCCTCGATCCGCGCCACGTCGAGGAGCTGCCCATCCCCCACCGTCTGCGTCCCTCGCGGCGTGCGCCCCTCCGGTGCGGAGGCCATCAGCGACCCTCCTCACCGGGAGCGGGCACCACCTCCTCCGGCGTCCCGGCGACCGGAGTGTTGGCGCCGGTGCCGGTCAGTGCGCCCTCCGGGGTGAAGCCGCCGGTGGCGCGGCGGATCTCCTCGCGCCGCTCCGGGTGCTCGACGAGCCAGCACTTGTTGCGGCGTCCGGGGCCGATCTCGAAGAGCGGCGGCTCCTCGCGCTCCGTCTTCTCCCAGCCGTAGGGGCAGCGCTCGTGGAAGCGGCAGCCGACGGGCCATGCGAGGGGGCTCGGCACCACGCCGGGGATCACAGCCAGCCGCCCTGTACTCTCGCCCAGCTTGGGGATCGAGCGCAGCAATCCCTCGGTATAGGGGTTCTGCGGATCGTGGAAGACGTCGTCCACCGGCCCCTCCTCGAAGACCTGGCCGGCGTACATCACGATCACCCGGTCGCAGGTCTCCGCCACCACCCCCAGGTCGTGGGTGATCAGGATGATCGCCATCCCCAGCTCCTCCTGCAGCCGGTTGAGCAGCTCGAGGATCTGCGCCTGGATGGTCACGTCCAGCGCGGTGGTCGGCTCGTCGGCGATCAGCAGCTTGGGGTCGCAGGCGAGTGCCATCGCGATCATTACCCGCTGGCGCATCCCGCCGGAGAGCTGGTGCGGGTACTCGTCCACCCGCTGCTCGGGGATAGGGATGCCCACCAGCTTGAGCATGTCGATCGCCTTCTCGCGCGCCGCCTTCTTCTCCAGCCCCTGGTGCAGGCGGAGCGACTCGATGATCTGGCTGCCCACGGTGAAGACCGGGTTCAGCGAGGTCATCGGCTCCTGGAAGATCATGGCGATGTCGTTGCCGCGGATCTGGCGCATCCGCTCCTCGCCGACGACGACCAGATCCTCGACCCCCCGGTCACCGCGGAAGAGGATGCGTGAGTCGGCCTGGATCTGACCCGGCGGCTGCGGGATGAGCCGCATCACCGAGAGCGAGGTCACGGACTTGCCGCTCCCCGACTCCCCCACGATCCCCAGTGTCTCGCCGGGATCGACGTGGAAGGAGACCCCGTCGACCGCGCGCGCCAGACCGGCGTCGGTCTTGAAGTAGGTGCGGAGGTTTTCTACCTGCAGGATGGGCTCCATTACACCACTTCCCATTCACGAAGCACCGACATCGGCGACGGCAGCGGCTCCTGCCAGAACCATTCGACCTTCAGCCAGAGACCGGGCAGCACGAGGCTGCGGAAGATCCCGTCTTCCATCGGCAGCGGTGCATACCTGCCGGACTCCGCGAGGGCGTAGAACTCCGCCTGCTGGCGCTCGGGATCGAGGATCCAGTACTCGCGCACCCCGGCTTCCTCGTACTCGCGCAGCTTTTCGCGCCGGTCGCGCGTGCGGCTCTCGGGGCTGACGATCTCGATGGCAAGATCGGCAGGACCATCCAGGTAGGTGGCCCGAATCCGGCCCGCATGTTCGTTCGTCACGAAGAGCAGGTCGGGCTCACGCGCGGAGCGTGGAAGTCGCATCAGATAAGGCGCAACGAGCATCTCACCTAGCCGCCGCCTCTCCACATACTCAGGGAGCAGCCTGGTGAGGAAGATCAGAAGTCGCTGGTGCCGGGTCGAGTTCGGACTCATCAGGATCACCTCGCCATCCACCCACTCCGCGTAGGTGTCCTCATCGCACCACTCCAGGAACTCCTCCCAGCTCATCCCCGGCGGGTGCGGGGCAGTCTGTGTGCTCATGTCCGCAGCCTCGGGTCCAGGGCGTCGCGCAGGCCGTCGCCCAGCAGGTTGAACGCGGTCACGGTGAAGACGATGGCCAGGCCGGGGAAGGTGGCGATCCACCAGGCGGTGATCAGCGCGTCCTTGCCGTCGGCGATCATGTTGCCCCAGCTCGGTGTGGGCGGCTGCACGCCAAGGCCGAGGAAGGAGAGGCCGGCCTCGATCAGGATGGTGTTGCCGATGCCGAGCGTGGCGTAGACGATGATCGGGGCCAGGGTGTTGGGGATGATGTGCCGTGAGATGATGCGCCCGTCATTCATCCCCAGCGCGCGCGGCCTGGACGAACTCGCGCTCGCGCAGGGAGAGCACCTCGCCGCGCACGATGCGCGCGACCCCCATCCACCCGGTGAGGCCGAGCACGATCACCACCACCCAGATCGGGTTCTGCGCCTCCTGGAAGAGGGCGATCACCACGATCAGCAGCACCAGGCGCGGAATGGAGAGCATCATGTCGGTAAAGCGCATGATCACCGTGTCCACCGCGCCGCCGAAGTAGCCCGCGATCGCGCCGAGCACCGTACCCAGCGCCACCCCGATCCCCACCGCGACGAAGCCGATGGAGAGTGAGATGCGCGCGCCGAAGAGCACACGCGAAAAGATGTCACGCCCGAACTTGTCGGTGCCCATCAGGTTCTCCCAGGAGGGGGAGAGGTAGCGGGTGAGCACGATGTTGCCCTGCGCGGCGGGGTCGAAGGGGGCGATCAGCGGGGTGAGCAGCGTGATGATGTAGAGCAGGATCATCACCCCGAGACCGAACATCGCCACCTTGTTCCTGCGGAACTGGCGCGCGGCGATCGCCCACTGCGAGTCGCCCTTCAGCCGCGAGGGACGCATGGCGCGCACCCGCAGATCGTAGAGCGCCCAGGCCCAGAGCCCGAGCATCAGCGTCCCGAGCACCACCACCGCCATCAGCCCATCGATGGGGATGCGGCGGCCGGTGAAGACCGCCGCGATCCGCTCCCAGGTGAGCAGCAGGACCCCGAGCAGCATTCCCCAGGGGATGACCAGCAGCATCCCCTTCATCCAGGTGCCCCGCACCAGGTGGCCCGCACCGGGGAGCAGCGCGGAGAGCAGCAGCACCCCGGCGCTGGCGGGCTTGCCCGAGGGGACCTCGGCGAGCGCCGCGCGCTCCTCCGGGCTCGAGGTGATCGGCTCGGGCGGAACGGTCTGAAGCTGGTCAGGAGGGCGTCTCATGCGTCGTCACTCCGTCCGGATGCGTGGGTCCACCACCGCGTAGAGCACATCGGCGATCAGGTTGCCGAGCACCACCATCACGGCGATCACGAAGCTGGTGGCCATCACCAGCGGGTAGTCACGCTGGAAGATGGCGTCCACGATCAGGCGCCCCATCCCGGGCCAGGCGAAGATCGTCTCGATCAGCACCGAGCCGCCGAGCAGGTAGGGAAAGGTGAGCCCGAAGAGGGTGACGATCGGGATCATCGCGTTGCGCACCGCGTGCTTGAAGATCACCTTGCGTTCGCTGAGCCCCTTCGCGCGCGCGGTGCGGATGTAGTCCTGCCGGATCACCTCGAGCATCGAGCCGCGCATGTAGCGCGCCACCCCCGCCGCCGAGCCGATCCCCAGCGCGATCGCCGGCAGCAGCATGTGCATGAAGCGGTCGCGGATCTGCTCCCCGGTGGACATGAACTCGTAGCCCACGCTGGTCATCTGCGAGGCGGGAAAGACGACCGGGAATCCCCACTGGCTCGCCTTGAGCGAGAAGAGCAGGATCAACATCAGGGCGAACCAGAAGCCGGGCATCGAATAGAAGAAGAGCGCCACCAGCGTCAGCACGTTGTCGGTCGCCGAGTACTGCCGCACCGCCTGCACGATGCCGATCAGCATTCCCAGCCCGAAGATGATCACCAGCGAGACCAGGGTGAGCTGGATCGTGTTCCACATCACCTCGGGCAGGATCTGGCTGATGGGGCGCATCTGCCCGAAGGAGAAGCCGAAGTTGCCCTGCAGGAAGGCGGTGACCCAGCGGAAGTACTGGATGTGCAGCGGCTGGTCCAGCCCCAGGTTGCGCCGCATCTGCTCGATGACCTCGGGGCTGACGTTGGGGTTGAAGAAGCGCGCCGTGGGGTCGCCGGGGGCGAGATGGATGATGAAGAAGATGATGGTCAGGATCCCGAGCAGCAGCGGGATCGCACCGAGGAGCCTTCGAAGCAGATAGCTGGTCACGCGTGCCTCCTCACTGCTGGGGTGCTGCGGCCACGCCGCCGCGCTGCCGGTCCGCCGGGATCCACCACTCCCAGACGTTCTGGAACGCGCTGTAGGAGTCGACGCGCATCCCACGCAGCCGCTCGTTAACGGCGCTCACCTGGTCGTGGTAGTAGAGCCAGGTGTAGGGCTGGTCCGCGACGATGCGCTCCGCCGCGGACTGCCAGAAGGGGAGCGCCCGCTCGCGGGTGGGCTGGGCGAGCGCCTGCTCCATCAGCGCAGTCGCCTCGGGGTTCTCGTAGCCGACGATGTTGAAGGTGACATCCTTCCCCCAGATACCCGTCAGATTGGGGGAGAGCTCGACGGTCCAGCCGCTCAGCGCCGCCTCGAAGTTTCGCCCGTAGAGCCGGGTGAAGAAGGTGTTGGTCTCGAGCTGCTGAAGCCGTACGTCGGCGCCGATCTGCCGCCACTGCTGCTGCAGGATCTGCGAGACGTCCGCACGCCGCTGGTTCCCTGCGCTCGTCAGCAGGGTGAAGCGCAGCGGCCGGCCGTTACGCTCCAGGATACCATCTCCATCGCTGTCCCTCCATCCCTTCGCCTCCAGGATGCGGCGCGCCTGCTCGGGATCGTGCGGGAGGGGCGCCATCCTCTCTGGGTCGTAGAGGTCACGGAAGATGGGCGGATAGGGCCCGCCCGCAGGAACCGCCCACTCCTCCATCTGCAGTGCGCGGAGGATGCCCTGCACGTCGATCGCCAACCCCAGGGCGCGGCGAACTTCCGGGTCCGCGAATGCCGCCACCGTCCGCGGATTGTAAGCGATGTACTCGACGGATCGCTTTTCCTGCCGCTCGAACCGGACATCGGGTGCCCGAGCCCGCAGCTGCGGGATCTGATCGTAGACGACGTTATGCACCATGTCCACCCCGCCCGTCTGCAGCTCGACGAGCCGGGTGGTCGGCTCCGGGATCACCCGTATCACGATGGCGTCCAGATAAGGTTGCACCCGGAAGCGCGGGTTGCGCACCAGGGTGATCTGCCGCCCCTGCTGCCAGCTCCCGATCTGAAAGGGGCCGCTCACCACCAGGTTGCCGTCGGCGGGATCGGTGATGCTGCGGTGGGTGCGCAGCTGCGCCGGAGCCGTCCCCTCGAAGATGTGGCGCGGAGCGATGTTGACGCCGGTATCGAAGAGCATCTCCGGATAGCGGCGTTGGAAGTGGAAGACCACCGTCGAGTCGTTTTCCGCGGCGACGGAGTCGAGCTGCGCGGTCACCGACTGGTAGGCCGACGCGGCGCGCGGGTCGGCGACGGTGCGGTAGGTCCACACCACGTCGTGCGCAGTGATCGGCGTGCCATCCGACCAGAGCAGGTCGGAGCGCAGGCGGAAGCGCAGCGCGGTCGAATCAGGCGGAAGATACTCGTAGAGCCAGGCCATGGCCATCGGGTTCTCTTCCGAGGTCTGGTACACCAGGCGGCCATCGCGCCAGACGACGCGCAGCAGCCCCATGTACATCATCTCCTCGAGACCCGCGTCCACGGTGGTGCTCGCGAGGATCGGCATCGGCCGCTCCATGTCGTTCTGCATCGCCAGCACCGCTGTCCCGCCGCTGTCGGGGGTCTCGGCACCCGCCCGCCTCCGCTCCACCGGCCGCTCCGCGTCGCGGCACGCCCCCGCGAGCGCCATCGCTCCGAGAAGGAGCAGGGCAGCCATACGGGAGCGGGGACGCAGACGGGGCGGCATCATGGATCCTCCGGGTTAGCGGGTGCGCCGCTGGTCGGGCAGGAGGAACCAGCGCTCCGCCCCCACCCAGTCGCCGCGCGCATCCGGATCGACGTTCTGAAGGCGATTGCTCACCCCGGCCAGCCGCTCGACGAAGTAGAGGAAGGTGAAGGGCTGGTCCTCGGCGATCTTCCGCTGGTACTGCTGCCAGAGCGGGCGCGACGCGTCACGGCTGACGATGCGCGGCAGGGTATCCAGCAGCCGGTCCGCCTGCGGATCGCAGTAACCCACCCACTGATAGGGCTCGTCGAGCTTCTCGCAGTGGAAGAGGTCCGTGTCGTCGATCCGGAACTCCGTGACCCAGCCGATGATCGTCGCGTCGAAGTCCCGCCGCGAGGGAGTCTGGAGCTGCTCGAGCAGCGCGCCCCACTCGACGATCTGCGGCTGCGCGTCGATGCCCACCCGGCGCAGGTCGGACTGGACGACCTCCGCGATGTCGGCGCGCACCTGGTTGCCCTTGTTGGTCCGGATGGTGAAGCGGAAGGGCTGTCCCTGCTCGTTCTCGAGAATGCCGTCGCCATTGCGGTCGACCCAGCCGGCCTCGGCCAGGAGCTGGCGCGCACGCTCGGGGTTGTACTCCAGATCCGCGCCCGCCTCCGGATCGTGCTGCCAGAAGATCGGCGGCACCGTCGCGTTGGCGACCTCGCCGAAGCCGTAGAGCACGCCCTCGATGATCGCCGGGCGATTGATCGCCATGGTGAGCGCCCGCCGCACCCGGGCGTCCGCGAACATCGGGCGGCGCTGGTTCCAGGCGATGACGACGAAGTAGCGGTCGGGGTAGCTGACCAGACGAGTGTTCGGCGCGCTCTGAAGGCGCTGCGCATGCTCCGAGGGCGGCTGCAGGTAGTAGTCGGTCCCGCCGGTGAGCAGCTCGGTGAGCTGCGTAGTCGGCTCCGGCACCACCCGGTAGACGATGCGGTCGAGATAGGGCCGTCCGCCCAGCTCCTGCGGGAAGTCGGGGTTCGCCTCGAAGATCCAGCTCTGCCCCGGCTGGCGGGAGACGAAGCGGAAGGGGCCGTTCCCGAGCGGCTGCGTGGTGCTGAAGGGGTGATTGCGCAGCTGCGCCGGGGCGACGTCCCGCAGGATGTGCTGCGGCACCGGCGCGAAGGCGCGCCAGGGATCCAGGAAATCGGCGTGCGGCGTCATGCGGATCCGCACGGTGAAGGAGTCCACCACCTCCATCTCCCCGTAGTGGGTCCAGAAGGCGGTGTTGGCGAAGCCGGTCTCCGGGTGGCGTGCCCGGTCGTAGGAGAACTTCAGGTCGTGGGCGGTGGTCTTCACCCCATCGTGCCAGAAAACGTCATCGCGCAGATGGAAGGTGAGCAGGGTGGTGTCCGCGTTCAGCTCCCAGGAGCGCGCCAGGCGGGGAACCGGCTGGAAGTTCTCATCGTAGCCCAGCAGCGGCATGAAGAGCAGGTACTGCTGGACCTGGCTCGCCGTGTGATCTGTCGAGGTGAGCGGGTTGACGTCGGGAATATCCGCCAGATTCGAGACCACCGCGGTGCCGCCGTAGCGCTGCTCCTCGGGCACCTCGGCGGCGAGGCGCTCCAGGGTGTCGCGCGCGTCGGCGTCGCAGGCGGCGAGCAGGCCGAGCGCCAGCAGCGGCAGAAGACAACGAACCGAGAGCTTCATCACAGGGCGGGATGCGGGTACCGGAAAGGGCGCGGCGTGTGCGGGGGCCTGTCATGCCTTGCTTCCGCACCCGCGCCAGGATTGCTCAGTGACACCCCCCGCGAAAGCTTGATGTTCCCACGCCGCGCGCTCAGCGGCGCCG
>JBPCIT010000183.1:0-19782 GCA_051006015.1 Longimicrobiaceae bacterium | reverse complement strand
CGCGTAGTCGCGCAGCCATTCGTGCGTACGCGGCACGTGCTTCATCTGCTCGCCCTCCTCGAAGAAGTGGGTCACGGCGTCGAAGCGGAAGCCGTCCACCCCCATCTCCTGCAGCCAGTACCGGGCGATGTTCCTCGCCTCCGCGGTGACCTCCGGGTTCCCCAGGTTGAGGTCCGGCATGGCGTGGAAGAAGAGCGCGAAGTAGTACTCGTCGCGAAAGGGAGAGCGATACCATACCTCCTGCCCCCACGGTCCCCTGACGTCCGGCTGCGTCGCCGAAAACTGATACCACTCCCGGAAGGGAGAGGCGGGATCGAGCAGCGCCGCCTTGAAGTACGGGTGCTCGGTCGAGGAGTGGTTCAGCACCAGATCTACGATCACGCGGATGCCACGCCGGTGCGCCTCGGCCATCAGCTGCTTGAAGTCCTCGTTGCTGCCGTAGCCTCGCTCGATGTGGTAGTAGTTCTTGACGTCGTAGCCGTGGTAGCTCGGCGACTGCGCCACGGGCATCAGCCAGATGCAGTTGGCGCCCAGATCGCCCTGTGTCTCGGGGTTCCCGTCGTTGATGTAGTCCAGCTTCTGGATCAGCCCGCGCAGATCCCCGATCCCGTCGCCATCGCTGTCGAAGAAGGAGCGCACGAAGACGTGATAGCAGACGCCGCTGCGCCACCACTCCCCCTCGCTTCGAGGCGCCGGCTGCTGCGCCGAGGTCGGGTTCGCAAAGGTGATCGCCAGGGCGCAGAACGCCAGGATGGTGCGCTTCATCGAATCGCTCCGAGGGGAGGTTTTGTCGAGGGAATGGCACGCCGAGGACGCAGCCATGCGGGCATCAGGGTAGTTTCCGGAATGCCGCCACGCAAGGAGAGCGGACGCGGGAACAAAGCTCCTTCACAAACCGCGGCAGAGCAGCTACTTTGTCCACCGCACGCACGCTCACCATCCCGGCGACCGATCCGTCGCCACCACCAACTCCGCCCCACGATCCACGATGAACAGACCAAATCTGAGCTTCCCGCAGATGTTCAACATGAACTTCGGCTTTCTCGGCATTCAGTTCGGCTGGGGGCTGCAGCTCGCGAACATGTCGGCGGTGTACGAGAGGCTCGGTGCCAATCCGGAGCAGGTGCCGATCCTCTGGCTGGCGGCGCCGATGACCGGCCTGCTCGTGCAGCCGATCGTGGGGATCCTGAGCGACAACACCTGGAACCGTCTCGGGCGCCGCCGGCCGTACTTCCTGGTGGGCGCGCTCTTCGCCTCGGTTGCGCTCTTCTTCATGCCCACCTCCCCGGCGCTCTGGGTGGCGGCTACGCTGCTCTGGGTCCTCGACGCCTCGATCAACGTCTCGATGGAGCCGTTCCGGGCCTTCGTGGCCGACAAGCTCAACGCGAGCCAGCGAACCGCCGGCTTCGTGATGCAGTCGTTCTTCATCGGCGTCGGCGCGAGCCTCGCCAACGCGCTGCCGCTGATTCTCCGCACGGCAGGCGTCGAGGGGGTGAGCGCCAACGGTGTCCCGCTCACCGTGACCTACTCCTTCCAGGCCGGTGCGCTCGTCTTTCTGCTCGCCGTGCTCTGGACCGTGATCAGCACGAGCGAGTATCCGCCGGAGGACATGGAAGCCTGGAAGCGTGAGCGGGAGGCCCGGGCCGGCCTCGGCATCAGCTACTACTTCAGCGAGATCTTCGTCGCCATGCGGCGCATGCCCACCACGATGAAGCAGCTGGCGGTGGTTCAGACCTTCACCTGGCTGGGTCTGTTCTGCATGTGGATGTTCTTCGTGCCCGCGACGGCGCGCCACGTCTTCGGCGCGACCGACGCGCAGTCTCCGCTGTACACGCGGGGGATCGAGTGGGGGGGGTTCGCCTTCGCGTTCTATTCTATCACCTGCTTCATCGTCGCCTTCGCCCTGCCGAAGCTGGCGGCGCTGACCAGCCGGAAGACGGTGCATGCGGGGGCGCTGGCGTGCGGGGGCGTGGGGCTGCTCTCGGTTTACCTGATCCAGGATCAGTACCTGCTGCTGCTGACCATGGTCGGAGTGGGTATCGCCTGGGCATCGATCCTCTCCATGCCGTACGCGATCCTCTCCACCGCTCTGCCGGCGGCGCGCATGGGTGTGTACATGGGGATATTCAACTTCTTCATCGTGATCCCCGAGATCGTCGCCGCACTCACCTTCGGTCCGCTGATCCGGCTGGCGTTCGGCGCGGGTAATCCCAACGCGCCGCTGTACGTGGTGATGGTCGGTGGCGCCTGCTTGCTGCTGGCGGCGCTCAGTGTGGGTCTGGTGCAGGACCCGGGGGGAGCACCTGCCCGAAGGCGCGTCGGGGCTCCCTCTCCGGGGGATGAAGTGGTGGTCGCGTAGTCTGACGATCAGGCAACGGACCACCGGCACATTACCTGGACGCTTCGGTATTACCTCGTGTGGGCCTGCTCTCGTTCACTCGCGGGTGACGGGCCGTACCGACCTCCAACCCTGGAGTCCAGCGATGTCGATTCCCTTCTCGTCACGCGCCCTGCTCGCCCTGGGCCTGGCCTGCGGACTTCTTTCCGGCTGCGCGCGGTCCAGCGGAACGGGCCAGGCCGGCCCGCCGCCGTCGCGCACCGCCGCCGTGACCTCGGAAGACATCCAACGCAACCCCGGCGAGCCGATCGAGAGGATCCTGATGAGCCGGTCCCCCGGGGTGTGGGTTGCACGGACCTCCGACGGCGGCATCACGGTTCGCATCCGGGGCGGCTCGTCGATCCACGGCAGCAACGAGCCGCTCTACGTCCTCGACGGCGTCCCCATGCAGCCGGGGCATGGCGGGACCCTCTCCGGAATCAACCCGTACGACATCGCATCCATCGAGGTGCTCAAGGACGCTACCAGCACCGCCATGTACGGCGTGCGTGGTGCCAACGGGGTCATCGTCGTCAAGACGAAGCGCGCGGGTCAGTGAGCGGGTAGCGGCCCGCGCCGTTCGCTCGGAGCCTGGCTGGCAGTGACACGTGCCGGCTCCGCCGCTCGGGTCGGACGGCGAGGAAGTACCGGCCGGGTTCAGTTGACGAGCACCCTGCCGTCCGCCCCGAAGAGGTGCACGTGAGCGGAGGGAACCTGTACCTCGATCGCATCATCCGCCTCCGGCAGCCGCTCGCCCGACACCGACACGAGCAGGCGGTGCGGACCGACCTCGAAGTGGATCTGGCTGGTGCCGCCGAGCCGTTCCACCAGCAGTACTCGCCCCCGGATCCGCGCGCCGGCTGACTCACCGGGCGAAGGATTTCCCACCACGACCTGCAAGTTCTCGGGACGGACGCCGAGCGTCGTCGGCTCCGAAGCCGGCGCTGCCGGGATGCGTTCGGCGGCTAGCTCGAGGTGCACGCCCTCGGCGACGAACGCCGTCCGGCCATTCTCCGCCTGCAGGCGACCCTCGATGAAGTTCATCGGCGGGGTGCCGATGAACCCGGCGACGAAGCGGTTGACGGGGCTGCGGTAGAGGTCGATCGGCCGGCCGACCTGCTGGATGCGCCCGTCCGCGAGCACGACGATCCGGTCGCCCAGCGTCATCGCTTCGACCTGATCGTGCGTCACGTACACCGTCGTGGTCTTCAGCCGCCGCTGCAGCGCGCCGATCTCGATGCGCATCCGCACGCGCAGGCCGGCGTCGAGGTTGGAGAGCGGCTCATCGAAAAGGAAGACCTGCGGTTCGCGCACCATCGCCCGGCCCATCGCCACGCGCTGGCGCTGCCCCCCCGACAGCTGCTTCGGCCGGCGATCGAGCAGCGCGTCGATTCCCAGCATCTCCGCCGCCCAGCGCACCCGCCGCTCGATCTCCGCCCGGGAGACTTTCCGTAGCCGCAGTCCGAGCGAAAGGTTCTCCTTCACCGTCATGTGCGGGTAGAGGGCGTAGTCCTGGAAAACCATCGCCACATCCCGCTCCCGCGGCGGCAGGTGGGTGATCTCCCGCTCGTCGATGCGGATGCTGCCCGAGGTGACGGACTCGAGGCCCGCCACCATGCGCAGGATGGTGGACTTGCCGGAGCCCGAGCCGCCGACCAGCACGAGCAGCTCGGCATCCTCGACGCGCAGGCTGAACTCCTCGACGACGACTACCTCGCCGAACCGCTTGCTGACCTGCTGGAAGGAGAGAAGGGGCATGCGTCATCCTTTCACGCCCGCACCGGCGATGCTCTCGATGAAGTGCCGCTGCAGGAACATGTACGCGATCACCACGGGAACCACCAGCACCATGGCCGCGGCGAGCGAAACGCCGAGCGTCCCGGCCCCGCCGCCCAGCTGGAACACGGTCAGTAGCTGCGGCAGCGTCATGAGCTGCTGGTCGCGCACGACGAGCAGCGGCCAGAGCACCTCGTTCCAGGTGCCCATGAAGGTGAAGATCGCCACCAGCGCGAGCGCTGGCTTCGCGAGTGGCCAGAAGATGGTGAAGAGGATGCGCAGCTCGCCCATACCATCCATTCGCGCGGAATCGATCAGCGACTGGGGAATCTGCAGGAAGAACTGCCGCAGCATCAGGATCGCCGTCGCGTTGAAGACGTAGGGCACGATCAGCGCCACGTAGCTGTCGATCCAGCCGAGCTGCACGATCATCGTGTAGAGCGGGATCAGCGTGAGCTGGCCCGGCACGAGCAGCACCGCGATGGTGGCCGCGTTCAGTGCTGCTCGTCCGGGAAAGCTCAGACGAGCCATGGCATAGGCCGTCATCGAGCTGAGCACTAGCACCGAGACGGTAACGGTGCTCGCGACCAGCAGGCTGTTGAAGAGCGCCCGGCCGAAAGGCGCCCGGCTCCACATGATGCGGTAGTTCTCGAGCGTGACGCTCTCCGGCACCAGCGCCAGACTGCCGACCTCGAGCGGCGGCTTCAACGTGGTCGAGGCCATCCAGAGGAAGGGATAGATGAAGGTGAGAGCGGCGATGCCGAGCGCCACGTAGAGTCCCACCCGCGCGAGGCGCGTCATTGCACCTCCGCCGGGCCCAGGACGCGGCGCTGCAGGGCGATCACCACGCCGATGATCAGTGCCAGCGCCACACCGATGGTGGCCGCATAGCCCATCCTCTGGTACGAGAAGGCGTGGGTGTACATGTAGAGCACCGGTGAGAGGGTGCGGCGCAGCGGTCCGCCGCCGGTCATGATGTACGGCTCGATGAAGAACTGGAAACCGTTGATCGTCGAAAGCATCACGACCAGGATCGTCTGCGGGAGCAGCAGCGGCAGCGTCAGGTAGCGGAAGCGCTGCCAGGTGGTTGCGCCGTCCAGCTCGATCGCCTCCTGGCAGCTGCGTGGAATGTATTGCAGGCCGGCGAGGTAGATGACGACGTAGAAGCCGACGTTCTTCCAGGTGACCATCACCGCGATCGCCGGCATCGCCACCGAGGGATGCGTCAGCCAGGGCACGGGCGAGAGGCCGGCTCGGCTGAGCAGACCGTTGATCAGGCCGACGTCGGTGGCGTAGAGCGCGTTCCAGAGAATCGCGACGACCGCGCCGGAGATCACGACCGGCAGGAAGAAGGCCGCCCGCCAGAAGGCGCGCAGCGCCATCGGCCGGTTCAGCGCCATGGCAAGCGTTAGCGCCGCGGCGATCTGGAGCGGCAGGTGGATGGCGAGGAAGATGAGCATGTTCGCGATCGAGCGGCCGAAGCGCAGGTCGGTCGCGAGCAGGCGCACGTTGTCGAGCCCGGCGAAGGACGGGTCGGTCACCAGGTCCCAGCGCATGAACACCAGCGCCAGTGCGAAGAGCATCGGATAGGCCGCGAATGCGAGCAGGAAGACGGCGTACGGCGCCGTCAGCAGCCAGCCCGATCGCCGTTCAGCGTGCATCGACGATCTTCCTCGCCTCGGCCGCCGCCCGGGCCAGCGCTTCCTGCACCGGCACGACGCCGTAGATAGCGGCGGCCTCGTACGCTTCGGAGATGAGGTCGAAGATCTCGACGATGTCGGGGTCGATGTCCAGGTCACGCGTCCGCTCGATCTGACCGGCGAAGATCGGCAGCACCGGCGACTGCGCCAGCGACGCCGCGAAGCGCGCATCCGCCGCGAGCCCGCGGCGGTACGGCAACTGGCTCGCCTCCTCGATCAGCAGGCGATCGGCGGCCGGCGAGGTCAGGAAGGCGACGAAGCGGGCGGCGGCGTCGGGATGCCTGGTCGTCGAGAAGACAGCGATGCTGCGCATGTCGGCGAAGGCGTAGCTCTCGTCCGGATCCATTCCGTCGGCCGCGGGGATGGGTGCGACGCCGTAGCGCAGCCCGGGCGCCTTGAGCAGCTCGAGCTCGCGCAGGAACCAGGGGCCGATGATCTTCATGGCGACCGTTCCGTCCACGAACGGATCGCGGCCCAGCGCGAAATTGGCTTGCGGCAGCAGCCCCTCGGCGAATCCGCGTCGCAGCACCTCGATGGCGGCCACGGCGGCCTCGTTCTCGAACAGGATCTCGCCGTCGGCGATGAGGGTACGGCCGCCGGAGCTGGCGAGGTACAACGGGTAGAAGTCGTAGAAGCGCTCGTACCAGGTCGTCTTCAGCGGCGCCCACATCGCCCAGCGATCCAGCCGACCGTCGCCGTTGGTGTCCCGGGCCAGCCGCCGGAAGGCGTCGAGCAGCTCGCTGTGCGTGCGGGGCGGATCCAGGCCGGCGGCCGCCAGCAGGTCGACGTTGTACATCAGCATCTCGGGATTCGTCTTCCACGGCATCGCGTAGATCCCACCGTCGGACAACCGTAGCGAAGCGAGCATCGCGGGGGTGGTGCGCTCCGCCAGCCGCGCGGCCGTCGGGGTCATATCGTCCAGCCGGACGACGCCGCCAGCCCGCACCAGCCGCGCCAGCAGCGCGGACGAGACGTTCGAGGAGACGTCCGGCGTCGCGCGGGCGACGATGGCGGCGAGGAGGACCTCCTCCGTGGATCGGCCGGCCGGCAACGGCTGCACCCGTACCTGGACATCCGGGTTCTCCCGGTTCCACTGCGCGGCGAGGCGCGTGGCCAGCCTGACCTCGGGTGGGTTGGCCGCCGGCCAGTACGTCAGCAGGATCGGGGCTGAGCCGCCGCGCGACTCGACGACCTCGAGACCTACCTCCTGGCGGCGCAGCAGGACCCGTCCGCCGTCGGGGCCGGTGAACTCGCGCTCGTCCGGCACGTCTGCGAGCGAGTTGGCCAGCTCGCCGACCGGGTGGAAGTGCAGATACTCCGCGGCGTCGGGGTCGCGCCTCACACCCTGCAACGCGAGCAGCGCCTCGATGGTGGATTCCCCTCCGGCGTTGCGGTTCACCTGCTCGGGGGAAGGCCCGTCGATGCCATCGAAAGTTCGGCCTGTCGCCTCGTCGTACATGGCGACGCCCGCGGGGTTGGCGCCGAGAAGCCAGGCCGCCGCCAGCCCCGCCAGCACGGCGTAGCGCCGGTCACCGGTGGCGTCGGCGATCGCCAGGTACCCCTCCACGATGGGGCTGATACCGTACGCGATCTGCGGAAACCAGCGCACCGCACCGTCGGGCGCGACCTCAGCTGGAAGCTGCCCGGCGAGAAGGAACCGCGCCCAGAGCGCATCGGCTTCCTGCCGGGCCGCGTCGAGGAAATCAGGGCGGTCCAGGACGACCGCCGCGGTGGCGAGCGCCGCCGTCGAGCGGGCACCCCACGCGTGCCAGGCCGCCTCCGGATGATCCAGCCGCGCCCCCCACGGAGCCGTCGCGGCACTCCCTGTCGAGAGCGGCACGAGCAGCTCGGCGGTCCGCGCCGCGAGCGCGGCCAGCTCCGGCGCGGGCTCGGCTCGCTGGAGCGCGAGCAGCCCCAGCAGCGCTTCGGCGGTGGCCGTCGCCGAGCCGCCGATCAGGCGACCGGCCTCCACCTCGTATGCCATCCGCGCCACCGCGCGGTCCAGCGGCTCACGCAGCCCGTCCAGGAGACGCGGATCGCGGCTGCTGAAGACGCGCACGGCTTCGCCGAGCGCCCAGATACTGCGCGCCGCCCAGTAGGACATGCTCTTGCGGCTGGTCGGCGCGTCGCGATTGGGTCGGCCCTGCGTGTCGACGAAGTTGACGAACTCTCCGTCTCCCTGCTCCATCGCCGCCACGAACCTGAGCAGGCCGTGCGCCTCGTCCCGAGCGCGCGCATCGCCCGTCTCCTCGTAGGCGCGCAGATACACGACCGCAGCGCGCGCGGCGTCGTCCACGGCGGCGATCCCCTCCGACCCATCGCGCTCCGGCGACGCGGCGAGCCGATAGTCAGGCGCCTCGGCGTACAACGCAACGACGCGCACGGGCCGTCCGTTCACCGCCGCGTCGAGGCCCAGGTGCTGCAGGTGGTCGTACCGCAGGGACAGAGGCGGCGGCGCGACGCTGCGGGGGGGTGACATCTCGCCGCGACCGCATGCCGACGCGAGGCAGGCCAGGGCGAGCGCGCAGAGGGATCGGAGACCGGACCGATATCTTGCGGGTGCGGGACCGCAGCGTCGGAAATGGGCTAGCATGCGGCAGAAATGCTCACCGTAATCGCCGCTTCGAGCGAGTCGAGCAACGCTTCCCGGTTCACGCGTGCGGCCGCCACCATTACGTCGGCGGCGCCGTAGTAGACGAGCAGATCCTCGCCGCGCTCGACCAGTCCCTGCGGGAACACCACCCGCACTCCGGTTCTGAAGTTGGCCATATCGACCTGGGGGAGCGGCCCGGGATCGATCTCGTACCGGGCCTCGGGCGTGAGCGCAGGCGAGGCGGAGACATAGAGCACTCGCTCGGGTGTCTCGTGGTCGAGGATACACCACCCCATCGAGTAAACGTTGCCCTCTTCGATCTCCGTGGCGCCGTGGAAGGGAAAGAGCCAACCGAGCCGCGTCGCGACCGGAGGAGCGCCTGCCCCAACGCGTGAGCTGCGCCAGCTCCCGGGCCGCGGGCCCAGGATCTCGACACCGTCCCGCGGCCACTCATCCTCGAGCGAATCGACCCTGACGCAGACGATGCGGGGCATCGGACGGTGCAGGATGACGTACTGACCGCCGACTTTGCGTGGGAAGATCACGCAATTCTTGTTGTCTCCCGCGATACGCGGTCCGTGCCGACGGTAGCGCGCAGGATCCAGCAGATCGTCCGTCGTGATCAGGCAGACGCGCGGCCCCGCGGGCGAGTAGCCCGTGTAGGTGATGGCGTATCGTTCCTCGTCCTCGAGGTACGTGATACGGGCATCCTCGACGCCCCATTCCTCGTATGGCGCCTCGCGCCTGACGGCCGGCCTGTCCCGGATCTCGTCGATCTGCCGCCCGTCCAAGGAGAGCGCCAGCGCGAGGCAGGACCGCCGCGTGTCCTCCTCGAACACTCTGACGAGCAGCACCACGCCTCCGCTGGCGCGATCGACGCAGGCACCGGGGTTGAAGGCCCCGCTCGCGCGGGTGAAGGGGATCTGCGAGGGCGTGATGAGCGGGTTGGTCGCCAGCCGTTCGAGTCGCGCGATCATGTACGCTCTTCCGCCAGCCGGTCCGCGCTGAACGCCCCGCACCTCGGCGAGGCCGAACTCACGCCACAGGTACATCGCGCGCTCCACGACCAGTAGTTGATCCCCAGCTCGAGCGGTGGGTCGGCGTCCGACCCGTGCGTCCGTGGCGTAGCGGAAGGTACAGTCACGCCAGGCCGCCCAGGATCTCGTCGAGGGACAGATCGGCCACAGCCGTCACCCCGTCGGCCGCGCCGTAATAGATGCGAACCGTGTCGTCCTCGGCCAGCAAGCCGCAGCTGAACACGACGCCGCCGAAGAAGCCCTCCCGTTCGTAGGCTGCTTCGGGCTGCAGGATCGGCTCGCGCGAGCGGGCAATGACCCGGGTGGGATCCCGCGCATCCAGCAGCAACGCCCCCAGTGAGTACTCCAGAGGCGACCGCCTGACGCCATGATAGACTGCCAGCCACGCATCCTGCGCTCCGATCCGCACCCGGAATGGCACGGCGCCGCCTCCCACCTTGGCGTCGTCCCAGCTACCCTGCCGCGGAGTGGCGACAGGACGGAGGTCGCCCCACGCGGTCAGGTCGGAAGACCAGCCGATCCAGATCGCGGGTTCGCCGATCCCCTCCGGCATCGGGCGATGCAGCGCAGCATAGCGCCCGCCAATCCGCTCGGGAAAGATGGTGACGTCGCGGTTCGGCGGCGGAAAGATGATCCCATGTCGGTCGAAGGTCCGGAAGTCCCGAGTCGAGGCCAGCGCGGTCGCAATGCCGTACGGCGACACGGCCGTGTAATTGATCCAGTAGGTGCCGTTCAGCAGAGTGATGCGCGGATCCTCGATGCCGTAGGACTCGAGCTCGGTGGCGGGCGACAGAGCGGGCGCTGGCTCGACCTCGAAGTGGACACCGTCGACCGAGCGTGCCACGCGCAGGTGCGAGATCGACGTGAGCCAGGTCCGGCCGTGGGCGACAATCATCCGCGGGTCGCTGATGTCCAGTCCCTCGGTATCCACCGCCCATCGCTGCACCTCGAGACGACCCGAGCGCGCATCGAAGGTCGGCGCGGCTACCTCCCCGGCGGAGCGGAGCGGGGCCTCGGCCACACGCACGAGCAACAGCACGTCGTTCTCGTAGCGAGTGACGCCGGGGTTGAAGACGCCGACGACCTCGACGTCCGACCGCGAAGGCCGAACCATGGCCGGCGTGAGGATCGGGTTCTCAGGGGCGCGTCGCACCACCTGGCCGCCTCCGGACGCCGGAAGGGTGAGACGGATGCCGGATCAATGAACGGAATTGGCGGTACGTGCCGGCTCCGCACCCTCCACTCGTGTCCGGAGGCGCCGGATCACCTGGTCACCCACCTTCCGCCCCTGGATGACACCCTCCTCGATCGCCATGCGGTAGTGGATCCCGCCGTAGAGGCGGCTCATGGCCGCTTCGGCCGCGGCCTCCTCGAAGGAGGAGAAGGAGCGGACGGGCAGGCCATACTCCACTTCGGTGTCGTCATCGAATGCGAAGCCCTCGCCGAACTGGTGCGTCAGCACCGTAGCCGCCGCGGTCGAGATGACGCTGTGGCCGCTGGTGTATTCCGGGAAGGGCGGCGTCTGCAGGGTCGGTACCCACTGCTCGTCCAGGTGCGCGTTGATCACCGTCTCCGGCCGCACCAGGTTGCTCCGGAACTTCTCCTCCCAGCAGGCGAGGAACCCGTCCGCCATCGCGATCGCCGTCCGCACATAGGCTTCGGTCGACTGCATGAGGTCGGCGCCCGACTTCCGCGCGGCGATTGCCACGATCCCCATCCAGTGCCCGCCGGGCGTCACCTTCTTCGTGGCGAACATGGCGTGGCCACGAATGTTCATCGTATAGGGATTGTTGTTCCAGAACTCGGCGATCTGCCGCTGCTCATCCGTCAGCTGCTTCCCGGCCTCGTAGACCTCCTGCACCTGCCGGAAGAACGGGCTGCCTTCGGTCATGTCGAAGGGGAGGGGTGGGTTGGGCCTGAACTGGCCCGCTGAATCCAGCGCGAAGGGGCGCACCTGGGCCCAGTTCGGCTCGACCGCGTCCATGTACGTCGGTGGCGTGGGTACCCAGCGGCCGGGCGCAGAGGTGACGGTGAACTTCGGGTAGCCGCGGATCTCGAGGAAATGATCCTGCCTCATCCAGTCGAGGATGTGCTGGGCGACCCGGTCGCCATACGCGACCGAGCGCTCGAACACCGGGGCCGGGATTCCCTCACCGCGGAACCGCTGGTGCATCTCGGCATGCAGCGAGTCCATACGCTCCGACGAGAAGGTGAGCGCCTTGCCGACCGTCATGAACGCGTGCACGCTCGCCAGCGGCAGATAATGCTCGGCGCCGGGCTCGGGAGCAGGCACGGGCGTCAGCCCGTTCACCTGGCCGGCCAGCGTCTGGAACTCCGGATGGTCGTGCCGGAGAGCCTCGTAGGCCGCGATGCTCGCGTAGGCGTACGCCCGGCTGGCCTGAGGCGGGCTGAAGATGTCGTAGACGATGGTGCCCGTCAGCTCCTGCATCGCCGTGTGCAGCGGCTCCGCATCCGCGGCCCGAGCACGGTAGTCGCCGGGCTCCCGCCCGCATCCGGCCTGGAGCACAGCTACCATCAGCATTACCGAAACTAGTTGCGTTCTCATCGTTCCTCGCGAATGCTCACGAAGCCTCTCATTAACAACGGCCCGCGCATCTTTTCGTCATTCCGGCGAACGCCGGAATCCAGGGGGCTTGAAGGCTGCCCATTACGCTGCACCCCGGCGGCGGTTCGCAGGCTGTGCGTCATCCCGGCCCGGCCGCCGCCACGCCGGATGTATCCGGAATCCAGGACGTCACACCAGATCCTCGTACAGATCTCGCCACTCCGGGTTTTGCTTCTCGATTAGCTCCAGCTTCCAGCGCCGTTTCCATTCCTTGATCGCCTTCTCGCGTCGTATGGCCGAATCCATGGTTTCATGCGCCTCGTACCAGACCAGGGTGTGAACCTCGTATCGTTTGGTGAACCCGTCAGCGAGGTCCTCCTTGTGCTGCCACACACGCTTGAGCAAATCCGAGGTACTCCCACGTACAACGTACCGTTAGGGCGACTCGCCAGGAGGTAGACGCAGGGTCGCTTCATGTGCTGACAGGATCATGGATTCCGGCGTTCGCCGGAATGACGGGTTTGCCGCCGCGGACGGATCAACAGCGGGGTGTCGTCGTTGCGCGCCACGAGGATCGCAACACCCCTGGCCGTACGCAGGGGCCGCAGCGCCCGCACCTGGCCGTCGAGCGTCACTCCGAGCTCGGTCCAGTCGAGCGCGGTGAAACCGCCCCTCCCATCCCCTCTGAGCAGCGTCCCCGGATTGGCGTCGTAGCGGCCGCGTACGGGCGTCACGCCGTAGAAGTTCCCCGCCAGCAGGAGATCCGTCGCCCCGTCCCCCGAGAAGTCATCGACCAGAATCGAATAGACCGGGCCGAACTGCGCCTCGCTCGGCAGATTCTCGATCCGGAAGGTGCCGTCTCCGTTGTTTCGCGCGACTGCCGAGGAGAGCGTGCGTGCCTCCCTGACGAGCGCGTTCTTCAACACGTTTCCCGGAAAGATATCGTCGAGCCGGCTCGCGCCGAAGGCAGCGTAGCTGGCGTACCGCTTTCGTAGCGGAGGGCTGCGCTTGACCAGGTCGTCGCGCATCGCGATCGGGTAGCTCACCCCGTGCTTGTAGAAGGTGAGCATCTGGTCCTGCTTGCCGTTACCGGCGAAGTCGGCCACGTGAAGCCGGACAGGCTGATCGGGCACCGCCCGGATATACGAGTTCCGTCCCAGGTTGCCGAGCACGAGGTCGACATGACCATCCCCATCGACATCGGCTGCGGCGACCGAGCTCCACCAGCCGCTGGTGCCATCCAGACCACTCTGTTCGGTACGCTCGATGAAACGGCCTCGTTCCAGCTGGAAGAGACGCACCGGCATCCACTCGCCGACGACCACCAGGTCGAGCGCTCCGTTACCGTCGTAGTCGATCCACACGGCATCGGTCACCATACCGGCTTCGGCGAGGCCCGGAGCCAGCGCGTCCGTCACGTCCGTGAAGTGACCGGTGCCGTCGTTGCGCAGCAGATAGCTTCGCGGCGTCACGCCGTACGCGCTGGTCACCACACGGCTGCCGACGAAGAGGTCGATGTGCCCGTCGCCGTCGAAATCCGCGGGTGCGACCGTAGAGGTGTTGGCGAAGAGGTCTGGCAGCGCGCCGGTGGCGCGTCGGAGGTTGCCGGCGCCGTCGTTCAGGTAGAGGCGGTCCCGGAGCGGCTCCTGCTCGCCCCAGAACTCGTTGCCGCCGCTGCCGACGTACAGATCCAGGTGGCCGTTCCCGTTGGCGTCGAAGAAGACGGCCGTCACGTCCTCATACAGGCTGTCAGCCTGAAAGACCGGCTGGCTCGTAGCGCCGAAGCTGCCGTCGGGCCGCTGCATGTAGAGCGCGCCAGACTGCCACTTCGCGCCCCCGATGTAGAAATCATCGAGACCGTCGCCATTCACGTCGCCCACTGCCAGCGCCGGCCCCTCCGTCGAGAGCATGTGCGGCATGAACGGCTCTCGATTGAAGTCGATGAAGCTGTTCTCGCGGTGGCGGAACTGCTCGTTCAGCACCAGCGGCACCGGCTCGAAGAGGGGCTCGGGGGCGGCTTCGGGCTGATAGACGCCGCTCGCATCCGCCTGCCGCAGCGTGAGCAGCCGATCCGCCGCCACCTGCGTGAGCAGCTGGTAGCGCCGATCGGGCCAGACCACCAGCAGCGTATCGACGACCGCATCGGTGCCGAGGCCGAAGTGCAGCCGCGGGTCGACGGAGGACTGGAAGCCGCGGGTCGGCATCTGCTCGAGCATCTGCATCCGCCCGCCGCGCTTGACGATCACCCTGGCGCCGATCCCCGCCGTGTTCGCGCCCTCGCCCTGCAGAGCAATCGTGATGTAGTGTTGCCCTTCCCGCTTGCGCGGGCGGTTGCGTTACACCGACGCCGGGGAATTGATGTTGTTCACCACCAGGTCCAGCGCGCCGTCGTTGTTCAGATCGACGTACACGGCGCCATTCGAGAATCCCGGCTGCCCCAGCCCCCAGGCCTCCGCCCGGTTGGTGAAGGTCAGGTCGCCGTTGTTGCGGTAGGCGTAGTTCGGGATGGGAATCTGCGGCATCCGGCCGAGCAGCGTCAGATTCTCCTCGGTGATGCCCTGCTCGAGCGAGGCCTGGATGGCCTCGTTGGAGATGAAGTTGATGTAGTCCAGATCGTTCGGACGGCGGTAGATGCCGTTGGTGATGAAGAGATCCTTGTAGCCGTCGTTGTCGAGATCCGCGAAGAGCGCCGACCAGCTCCAGTCGGTGGCGTACACGCCGGCCAGGTAGCCGATCTCGCTGAACACCCCCTTGCCGCGGTTCAACTGCAGGGTGTTCCGGGCGTACTGTGGATGGTACCCGTAGCGCAGCTTGAGCTGGAAGATGTCGTACGACTCGGCGCCGGCCGAGGTCTTGTAGATGTCCTCGCGCTCCGGCAGCATGTCGAGCACGATCAGATCCGGGCGGCCGTTGTTGGTGAAGTCGGCGGCGTCCACACCCATGGAGAAGCGGCTGGTGTGACCCATCGAGCTGGCGATCGACTCGGTGAAGGTGCCGTCGCAGCTGTTGTAGTAGAGGAAGTCGTTCTCGTGGAAGTCGTTGGCCACGAAGAGGTCCGGGCAGCCGTTCCCGTTCAGATCGCTGACCACGACCCCCAGGCCATAGCCCGCCGCGCCGCCGATGATCCCGGCTTCCTCGCTGACATCCACGAACCGCCCGCCATCGTTGCGATAGAGCTTGTCCCCCGAGGCCGCGTGTCGCTGCGCCCGCAGCGCGGTGGTGCCGTAGCTGCGCTCGGTGTGGACGGCGTGGTTGAGCAGGAACATGTCCAGATCACCGTCACCGTCGTAGTCGAAGAACACGGCCTGCGTGGAGTAGCCCACGTGGTCCAGCCCGTACTCCTCCGACCGATCGGTGAAGGTGCCGTCGCCGTTGTTGATGTAGAGCGTGTTGCGGCTACGCTTCTCCAGGTGATCGACCGTCGAAAGGTAGATGTCGACCCAGCCGTCCCCGTTGACGTCCGCCATCGTCACCCCGGTCGTCCACCCCGCCGTCCCGGCTACCCCAGCCTGCTCCGTGACGTCCTCGAACTGGTAGTTCCCCTGGTTGAGGTAGAGGCGGTTCGGCCCGAGGTTCGAGGTGAAGTACAGGTCCGGCAGACCATCGTTGTTTATGTCTCCGACGCCGACGCCGCCGCCGTTGTAGTAGTAGAGGTAGTTGAGGATGTTGAAGTCGGGCGTTTCCGGCAGCTCGTTGACGAAGTGGATGCCGGTCTCCTCGGGCTCGCGCAGCTCGAAGAGCGGCGGCTCGGGCGCCTTGGCCCGGCCGCAGGCGGCGAGGAGGAGAAAGGCCAGCAGCAGGCCCCCGGCAGGACCCCCTCTCCCCCTAACCCCCTCTCCCCGCAAGGGGGCGAGGGGGAACTCGCTCCTGCCAGACCTCGGCTGCTGTGGTACGGCAGGATCTGCAGTTCTCCCCGCCCCCGAGCTCGGGGGAGGGGCCGGGGGAGGGGGCCCGCTGGGGCCGGGGGAGGGGGGTCTCATCGATTCGCCCGGAATACCAGCGGCCGGTCGTTGTTCCGCGCTACCACGTACAGCTCACCCTCCTGCGTACGAATTCGCTGGATATCGCGGGCCTGTCCGGGCACCAGGAAGCCGCTCTGGGCAGCTCGGACTGGAGCGAAGTTGCCCTTGCCGTCTCCCCTCAGGAAGAGTCCATAGCTCGCGCTCATCCTGCCGATCTCGGGCTTGACGCCGTCGAAGTTGCCCGCGAGCAGCAGGTCGAGCTTGCCGTCGCCGTCGAGGTCGGAGGCGAGAATCCCGTAGACGGGGGCGAACTGCGCCTCGGTCGGCAGCGGCACCAGCGTGAAGGAGCCATCGCCATTGTTCCTCACCAGCGTCGTCGCGAAGGTGTGCGCCTCCTTCAGCACGGCATCGGCGAGGGCCTCGGGCGTGAAGATGTCGGTGACGGACCGCTCCGCATAATCCGCGTACTTGAGGAACCGGGTCTTGAGGAAGCTCAGCGACTTGATCAGGTCGTCGCGCAGCACGAGCGGGTAGCTGGCGCCGTTGTTGTAGTACGAGACGATCTGCTCGACGAACCCGTTCCGGTTGAAATCCTTCACGTACATCGTGGCCGGCTCGTCCGCGGCGGCGCGCAACCGCGTATTCAGCCCCAGATTCCCGACCACGAAATCAACGCGACCGTCGCCCGTGAAGTCGCCCGCGACGATTCGGTTCCACCAGCCGTGGCTCTTCTCGAGCCCGGGAACGTCCATCTGCTCGAGCTTGCCGCGGCCCATGTTGCGGAAGATCGCGATCGGCATCCACTCACCGACCACGACCAGATCCGGCCGGCCGTCGCCGTCGACATCCTGCCAGAGGGCATCGGTCACCATCCCGATCCGGGCGAGATCGGGCGCGACCTGGGCCGTCACGTCCGTGAAGCGGCCGCGCCCGTCGTTGCGGAGGAGCACGCTGGCGGGATCCAGGCCGTAGCGGCCCGGAGCGACCCGGCCACCGACGAACAGATCCGTGTGACCGTCGCCGTCGAAGTCGAGCGCCACCACTCGCGACCCGCTCGTCATCATCGTCGGCAGATGGTCCTCCGCCTTGCGGAAGTTGCCCCGCCCGTCGTTCAGGTACAGGCGATCCTGCAAGGGGGAGGCGAGGTCGGAAAACTCGCTGCCGCCACTTACGACGTACAGATCCAGGTGGCCGTTGCCCGTGGCATCGAAGAACACGGCGCCCAGGTCTTCCGATACGCTATCCTGCTGGAGGACCGCCTGGCTGGTGCTGACGAATCGGCCGTCACGTTGCTGAACGAGAAGCTGGCCCGACTGATCCTTGGCGCCCCCGATGAACACGTCGGACAGGCCGTCGCCATTGACATCGGCGACCGCCAGGAACGGCCCCTCGGTCGACAACAGCTTCGGGATGAAACGCTCCCGGTCGAAGTCGACGAAGACATTCTCCCGGTGCACGAACCCGAGGGCCACCCGGTCGGTGACGTCGGTGAAGAGCGGTGCGGGATGATCCGGCTCCTGCCGCGGCGCCTCGGTGGTCCCGGTCTGCGCGATCGTCAGCCGCTGGTTGGCTGCCACCCTCTCCAGCACACTACCGCGCCCGTCCGGCCATTCGACCGTCACGGATTCGATGAGATCGAGATCGCCGATGCCGAAGGTCAGAACATAATCGACGCTCGACTGGAAGCCACGCGAGGGTATCAGCTCCTGGAAGAAGACCCGATCACCGCTGCGGAGCGTCACCTTCGCCCCGATGCCGAAGCGGTTGTGCCCCTCGCCTTCGAGCTGGAGCTGGAGGTAGCGGTTCCCGGTGAGCGCCCGGGCGTTGTTCCGGTAGATCGATACCTCCTGGTTGATGTTGTTCACCACCAGGTCGAGCGCGCCATCGCCATTCAGATCGGCGTAGGCCGCGCCATTGGAGAAGCCGGCAGTATTCAACCCCCACTCGGCGCCCGCGTTCGAGAAGGTCAGGTCGCCATTGTTGCGGAAGGCGTAGTTGGGCACCGGTGTCGAGCTCATCGCCTCGGTGAGCGCCAGGAAGTCGACCTGCTTGCTCTGGATGGCCGACGAGATCGTCCGGTCGTCGGCGAGAAAGGCGATGTAGTCCTGCGAGGTGAGGTCCCGCGGCATCCCGTTGGTAACGTGGATGTCCTTGTAACCGTCCTGGTCGAAGTCCGCGAGCAGCGCGCTCCAGCTCCAGTCGGTCGCCGCGACGCCGGCCAGCTGGCCGATGTCGCTGAACGTCCCGTTGCCGTTGTTCAGCTGGAGCATGTTGCGCATGAACTGGTGGTGATAATCGTTCTTGAGCTTGGCCTGGTAGATGTCCCAGCCGTCGAACGACGCTGTCGTCTTGAGCCGGCGATCGTCCTCCGGCAGCATGTCGGTGGTGTAGATGTCCGGCCAGCCGTCGTTGTCGATGTCGGCGATGTCCAGCCCCATCGAGAAGTAGCTGAGGTAGGGCATCTGCTGGTCGAGCACCTCCTCGAAGGTGCCGTCGCCGTTGTTGAGGTAGAGGTAGTCGCGCTCGAAGAAGTCGTTGGTCACGTAGATGTCCGGCCAGCCGTCGCGGTTCACGTCGGTGACCGCCACTCCCAGCCCGAAGCCGATCTCGCTGCCGAAGATGCCGGCCTCGTCGCTGGCGTCCACGAAGCGGCCGCCGACGTTGCGGTAGAGCTTGTCGCCGCCAGCGGCGTGGCGCTCGTGCCGGATGTTGCGCAGCCCGAAGCTGTTGACCGCGCGGAAGGAGTTGTTGACGAGGTAGAGGTCGAGCAGACCGTCGCGGTCGTAGTCGAAGAAGACGGCGTGGGTGGAGTAGCCCTCATCCGCGATACCCCACTCGGCGGCCGCCTCGACGAAGGTCGGCACACCGTTTCCGTTGAGGCCCTGGTTGAGGTAGAGCTCGTTCGCCCGGCGCCCGCCCTCGACGTCGCCGGCATAGGCGACGTAGATGTCGAGCCGCCCATCACCGTTGATGTCGACGAAGGTCACCCCGGTCGCCCAGAACCCCTTTCCCGCGACTCCTGCCTCGTCCGTTACCTCCCGGAAACGGTACTCCCCCTCGTTCAGGTACAGCCGGTTCGCGCCCTGGTTCGAGGTCAGCATCAGGTCCGGCAGGCCGTTTCCGGTCAGATCGCCCAGCGCCACCCCGCCGCCGTTGTAGAAGTTGCGGTAGGTGAAGACGTTGAGCTCGCCCGTTTCCTTCAGCCGGTTCTCGAACCGAACCCCCGTGTAGCTGGAGGGCAGCAGCGTGAAGAGCTGCTCTCCGACCGGGGGCGCTTCGCTCAGAGCCGCCGAACGCGGGGATCTGTCAGCGCCGGAGCAGGCCGCGGCGAGAACCGTAGCGGCGATCAGAAGCGGAAGCCGGACCCAGATGAGGTTGTTCATGCGTTCGGAGCAGAAAATACAGGAGGGTACATCTCGGGGAGCGCAGGGCCGAGAGGCAGCGAGCAACAGAGAACCCACCTATGGCACCATACCCTGCTTCCGTA
The DNA here is from genome assembly GCA_051006015.1 of Longimicrobiaceae bacterium. Taxonomy (GTDB): domain Bacteria; phylum Gemmatimonadota; class Gemmatimonadetes; order Longimicrobiales; family Longimicrobiaceae; genus JBPCIT01. Next base: position 284 of record JBPCIT010000183.1, on the reverse strand, counting down.
ACCGGAAGCAGGGTATGGGATTGAAGTTAACTCAAAATGCTAGGGAATCAATAGCCAGGATTCTGCACGAGCAGCGGGTTGGCGTCCATCTGGGTCTGAGAAATCGGGAACAGAATGGTCCTCGCATCGTTGCAGAGGCCCGGGCTGGCAGGCAGCCCTGGGCTGGGCGGCGCACACTTGGCCGTCCACGGCTGGGTGAATCGACCGAATCGGATCAGGTCCTGGCGTCGCTTGGCCTCGCCGGCCAGCTCCATGTGCCGCTCACGGAGAATGGCATTTCGCAG
>JBPCIT010000182.1:0-13621 GCA_051006015.1 Longimicrobiaceae bacterium | reverse complement strand
CGAACCTCGCTGAGTGGGAGGGAGCCACCATGGGTGCTCCGAAGGCGACCCAGCACACCGCGGCGGCGCAAGCCGCGGTCAGGCGTCTCTACTCCGACGCCGAGAAGGCGCGGCAGGTGAAGGCGTGGCTGGACTCGCCCGGCCTCACCGATCCGCTGCTCCGCCGCCAGCTCGTGCTGCTGGATCACGACTTCACGGCGAATCAGCTCTCGCCGGAAGTCATCGAGGATCTCACCCAGCGCGCGGCGGAGCTCGAGCAGCTCTTCCATACCTTCCGCGCGGAGCTGGACGGGGAGCGGGTCTCCAACAACCATCTGCTCGACATCCTCCGCACCGAGCTTGACGAGGAGCGTCGGCGGCGCGCGTGGGAGGCGAGCAAGCAGGTGGCCCGGCAGGTGGCGGAGCCGCTGCGGGAGCTGGTGCGCAGGCGCAACGCGGCCGCGCGCTCCCTCGGCTTCGAGAACTACTACGTTATGGAGCTGCGCCTACAGGAGCTGGAGGAGGAGCGGCTCTTCGGGATTCTCGACGACTTCCGCGACCTTAGCGAGGAGCCATACCGCGTCCTGCGTGCCGGGATCGATGCCGCGCTGGCGGATCGCCACGGCATCGCGCCCGAGGAGCTTCGCCCCTGGCACTGGGAGGATTTCTATGCCCAGAACGCGCCAGCGGTGGGGAGGGTGCAGCTCGATGATTTTTTCGCGGCGCAGGATCTGGTGGCGATCGCTGCAGAGTTCTACCGCGGCATCGGCCTGCCGGCGGACGATGTGATCGAGCAGAGCGACCTCTTCGAGCGCGAGGGGAAGGATCAGCACGCCTTCTGCACCGACATCGACCGCGAGGGCGACGTGCGGATGCTGTGCAACCTGCGCGACAATGAGAAGTGGATGTCCACGCTGCTGCACGAGATGGGTCACGCCGTCTACGACAAATTCTTGCCAGGTTCCCTGCCCTACCTGGTGCGCTCGCCTGCCCACACACTCTCCACCGAGGCGATCGCGATGTTCATGGGCCGCCTCACCCGCGACCCCGAGTGGCTGCGGGAGGTGATGGGCAGCCCGATCGAGGAGGATGACGCGGTGGAGGTGCGGCATCAGCTCCGCGCCGCGATGCTGATCGCTGCCCGCTGGATCCTGGTGATGGCGTACTTCGAGCGCGAGCTGTACCGCGATCCCGACCGAGAGGACCTGAACACCCTCTGGTGGGATCTGGTGGAGAGGCTGCAGCTCGTTCGCCGCCCCGACGGGCGTGACGAGCCCGACTGGGCGGCGAAGATCCACCTTTCCACGGCGCCGGTCTACTACCACAACTACCTGCTCGGCGAGTTGATGGCTTCTCAGCTCGAAGCGCACCTGCGGCGCGTGCTTCCCGGCCGCAACGGCGGCAGCATTCGCGGCGAGGAGGCCATTGGAGCGTACCTGCGCGAGCAGGTTTTCGCGCCCGGCGCCTCTTTCGACTGGGACGGATTGCTCGCCCATGCCACCGGCGAAGGGCTGCGTCCGCGCTACTTCGTGGAGCAGTTCGTGCGCGGGTGAGACGTCGCCGGCCGCCGCCCCGCTCCGCATATTTCCCGCTCGAGCGGTGACTCCACGAACCCCGACCGCCGCGCCGACGCGTCGGGACTCATAACAGCGCGACCGCGGGTCTACTGCGGACGGAGACGCGGTCTCCTGCGAATCGATCAGAGCTGGTGTGGTGCTCGCCGCACCCCTGGCGCGCAGGGGCAGCGCCTACGTGGATTGCAGGAGCGTTCCCGCCACTGCCGCGAGCGTGAAGACGACGTGCCCGGTTGCGTGCGCGATCATCGCCGCTTCGAGACTCTTCCTCCAAAAGAGCCAGCCGAAGACCACCCCGCCCAGCGCGTTCAGCACGATGGTGCGGGTGATCAGCGCCCCGGTGAGCGGCGCCATCGCCGCGACGGCGCCCAGGTGCCCGGCTCCGAAGACTACCGCTGCGACCACGATCGCGCTCCACATGATCCACCCAGCGGGTCTGCCCTCGCCCCGTTGCACGAGCCGCCAGAGCGATCCGGCGAGCAAGGAGAGCAGGCCCCAGCGTACGATCAGCTCCTCGGTGACCCCACCATAGAGCATCCCCGCCAGCGTGAGCGCCAGCGTGCGCGGCTGCTCCGCCGCGCGCGCTAGGAACTCCTCCGGCAGCCAGGGTCGGAAGGCGACGTCGAGCACCAAAATGAGCAGCGCCGCCACGGCCCCGAGCGCGATTGCCCAGGGCAGCTCGCTCCGCAGCGCGGGCAGCCCTCCGCGTGCGCCCCGCGCCGACTCGGCGAGATAGGAGCGCAGGCCGAGCCGGGGCGCCAGCAGCGTCCCCACTGCCACCGCGATCAGCAGCAGAATCGTGGGATTCACCAACAGGAGCGCCTGCAGGAGCGGGAGCCGCATCTCCGGCGCTCCCGGCTGCGCGGCCACCATCTCCGCCGTGGGACCGAGCGCTGGGTAGAGCGCTAGCACCCCGACCATCCCCAGCGCGAAGAGCAGGAGGAACGGTCGCCGGAAGCTGCCCCGTACACGCGGGGCGCCGGCGCGGGTGTCTGCCTCCGGATTGGTCACGGACATCGGATTCCTCTCGTCGATAATTGGGCGGTCAGCCCACAGTACGGTGCAGCCTGGTGGAGATTCCGCCTCCGGGAATGCTGCGACGCAGGGCACCCTGCTCCGCTAGAACAATCCGCCGGTGCTCGAGCTATCGACATGCCTCCAGCACCTCGCGGAGGGAGGCGCGCGCGAGGATCTTTGCACGAGGGCGGTTGTCGTCGTCGGGCCAGCGGACGAGCCGGATCTCGCCCTCGGCGATCTCGATGCCGGTGATGTGGCCGTTGCGGAAGGAGCAGCAGCCGGTGTTGAAGTAGCTCGGCACCTCCATCTCGGTGACTCCCTCGGGTCCGGAGCGCTGGTTATCCTGCGTCCGCACCCACTCGAGTTCGGCGGCCCGGTGGCCTACCGCCTCCCGCAGCTCCGGGTCGTCGGGTGCGGCGGCGAGCCTGCGCTCGGCCTCGTCGAGATCTTCCTGCACCTGAGCCGCGTGAGACTTCGACTTGAACACCGGGCGGTGGGTGTGGCCCGCGATCAGGACGAGGCCCGGCTGCCGCTTCGCCCAGGAGTAGAGGGCCACGTTGTGCCTGGCCCGCAGGAGCCAGTCGGTCGCCGGCGTGCTCCAGCCGCGACCGGTGGCGCGCTGCACGTTGCGCCAGACGTAGCGGACGGGGATGCGAGCGAGCCGGGACCAGCGATCGCTGGTCCCCGTTCCCTGATGTCCATGTACCAGGAAGAGCGTGCCCAGCTCCTCCTCGCCTTCGAGCACGCGGATGTGCAGCCACTCCCGCACCCGCAGCGGCGGCTCACCGTAGAGAGGATCGAGGTACAGGCGCACCAGGATCTCCGAGCTCCAGGCATCGTCATGGTTTCCCCATACCCGCAGATATCGGCCGGCCTGGTGGAAGCGGGCCTCGAGCTCCAGCGTGTGCCGGTACGCGTGGATCACCACGCCGGCCCTCTCCTGCCACAGCTCCTCGCCATCTCCGAGCACCACGAGCACATGGCCGCTGGTGAAGTACTTCGCGAGCGCGGCATTGTACGCGCGCTCGCACCAGCGGAAATCGTCGGCGCGATTGCGCGCGCCGCGATGTTGATCGGAGAAGATGATGTAGCGGTCCCGCGCCAGGTCGAGCGTTACCGGCTCATTGCTGCGGGCACGGGCAAGCGCCTGATCGAGTGCCTTGCCTACCCGGCGCTGATAACGGTCGTCCAGGGTGGCGCGCGCCAGCTCTTCCCTCTGTGTTCTCATCCAGACCGGCCCTGAGAGGTCCATGCCGCTCGGCGAGCGCCAACCTTTTCGCTCGCTACACAACCCGCACACCCGCTCCCTCCACGGTCTACGCCTCGCCCGGGTCCGCAGTGCTGTCGGTGCCGCCCCGCCGCTCCTCCGCTGCCGGGAGGGTGAAGCATAGGGTGGCGCCGGCGCCGGGCTCACTCGTCGCCCAGATGCGGCCGCCATGGGCTTCCACGATTCCCTTCGCGATCGTCAGCCCGAGGCCCGCTCCCTCGCGCCCGCCGCGCCGCCCCTGCCAGAAGGGGCGGAAGAGCCGCGTCAGGTCGTCCTCCCGGATACCCGGGCCGCTGTCCGCGACGCTGAAGCAGATCTCCCCATTCACCGGCTCGGCTCGCACCGTGATCTCGCCGCCGCTGGGGGTGAACTTGATGGCGTTGCCGATCAGATTGGCGAGCACCTGGAGCATCCGGTCACGGTCGGCGAGCACCGGCGAGGTCGCGTCCCCGCCTTCCGGCCGCAGCGTGAGCGCTTTCGCCGCGGCGAGCACTGCGTTCAACTCGACCGCCTCCCGTACCAGATTCGCGGGCTGCAGGTAGTCACGCTCGAGGTACATCCGACCGGCCTCGATGCGGGCTACGTCGAGCAGGTCCTGGATCAGGCGGTTCATCCGCTCGGCCGAGCGCCGGATCATGTGGACCTGGCGCCTCCGCTGCTCCTCGTCGAGAGGAACCTGGGAATCGAGCAGCAGTTCGGTGCTCATGTGGATGGTGCTGAGCGGGTTGCGCAGATCGTGCGAGACCACCCTCAGCACGTCGTCGCGCGCGCGCAATGCCTCCTGCGCCTCGCGATAGAGCCGCGCATCGTCGACCGCCAGCGACGCGCGGCGCGCCAGCTCCTCCGCCAGCCGCAGATCCTCCGGACCGTAGCGCCTCTGCGACGAGATGAACACCAGCGTGCCCAGGAAGTGCTCGCGCGCCAGCAGCGGCACCGCCATATAGGAGATCGCCTCGAGTGCGCGCAGGATGCGCAGCTGCTCCTCGTCCTGCGCCAGCGAGCGCAGCAGCTCGTCCGTGATCTCCGGAACCAGCGTCGGCTGGCGCGTGCGCAGCACCTCGAGCGAGAGCTGCGGATGCTCCCGGTCGAGCGGGTGCCGCAGCAGCTCGCACGCAGCCTCTTCGTTCGCCGCGGCGCCGGCCGCGACCTGCAGGCGGCGCAGCGAACCCTCTGCGCCGGCGATGTCTACCACGCAGTAGTCCGCCAGGGAACGGACGGCGAGGCGCGCGACGCTCTCGAGCGTCTCCTCGTAATCGAGCGACGAGCCGAGGAGAGTGCCGGCCTCGGCGAGGAACCGCTCCGCTTCCTCGGCGCGTTTCTCCTCGTCGATGTCCTCGAAGGTGATCACGGCACCGGTGATGTCACCGCCAGCACTGCGGATCGGGGCGCCGCTGGCGCGGATCCAGGTGCGCGTTCCATCGCCGCGTTCGAAGAGGAACTCGTCGCCCCGCACCGTCACGCCGCGCAGCGCGCGGGTGAGCACCCACTCGTCGGGTTGCATCCGGCGTCCGCTGGCGCGGTAGCCGGTCAGGTCGTGCAGCGTGTCGAGGCCGCGGAACGCCGGCAGCGGATTGTGGACGATCTGCTCGACCTGCGGATTGCCCATCACGATCTCTCCCGAGGGCGCCTCGGCGATCAGCACGCCGAGCGGCATGTGTCGAATTACCGCCTTCAGCCGCTCGTGCTCGAGCTCCACCTGCTCGAGCAGCCGGTTCCGCTCGAGAGCATAGTGGATGGCACGTACCAGGAGCGGGCCGCCAACCTCTCCCTTGATCAGGTAATCCTGGGCGCCGGCCTTGACCGCATCCAGCGCGAGGTGCTCGTCGTCGGCACCGGTGAGCACGATGATGGGCACACGGGGCGCGGCGGCATCAGCCCGCCGGAGGGTCGCGAGGCCCTGCGAATCGGGGAGCGAAAGGTTCAGCAGGACGATGTCCAATTCCTCTCGGGAGAGCACTTCCTCCGCCGCATCGAGCCGCTCGACCTGCATCAGCTCGAAGGCGAGCGAGCCGGCATCGTCCAGCGTCTCGCGCAGCAGCCGCGCGTCGGCAGGATTGCCCTCGACGAGCAGGATTCTGAGGGGGGGGCTCTCCAATTCCATCGGTGCGTCAGCCTCGGCGAACGAGGAGGCACAGCGGCGTGGCCGGCCGCCGGCGGGAGCAAAGTCGCCTGTTCCGACGCAACACTCGCGCCGGCAGGGGATGCTGGCGCGAGAAGCGAACCGCCGGCGGGAGGGGGCCGGGAGGCGCCGCTACTCAGCCTTCAACAGACCGGTCCGGAGGGCGAAGCGAACCAGCTGCGAGCGGTGCGTCAGCTCGAGCTTCTGCATGAGACGGGCACGATAGGTGTCCACGGTCTTCGGCGATAGGAAGAGCTTCTTCCCGATCTCGCTCGAGCTGAAGCCCTCCGCGGTGAGCGCGAGCACCTCGCACTCGCGCTCGCTGAGCGCCTCCACGGGACTGACCTCTCCCTTCTCCTCCGCCTTCTGGTATCCGCGCAGCAGCAGCTTCGTAGCACTCGGGTAGAGGAAGACTTCATCGCGGGCCACGGCGTGTATCGCCCGAATGAGGTCTACGTCCACGCTCGTCTTCCGGACGTAGCCGCTGCCGCCGGCCTCCAGCACCGGCAGGAGGTACTCCTCCTCGGCGTGCATCGTGAGCACGAGGACGCGCGTGTCCTGGCCCAGTGCTGCCACCTGGCGGGTCGCCTCCAGGCCGCCCATGCCGGGCATGTCGAGGTCCATCACCACCACGTCGGGCTTCAGCGTCCTCGCACGCTCGACCGCCTCCTCCCCTGTGCTCGCCTGCCCCACCACCCGCAGATCCGGCTCCGCGGAGAGCAGCGCGTCGAGGCCGGAGCGCAGCACGACATGGTCGTCGGCCAGGACTATTCGAATCGCTTCGGGCATCTGTTCTCCTGCGTGTTACGGACCCGTTGTGGCGCAGCCACGGCGCGCCGGCAGCTCCATTCACGGCTCGTGCCGCGGGAAATCCGCGGCTGCGCGTGCTTCAGGATTCGCGCTCGGTGGACACCTCTTGCCGCTCCTCCGGGCCCGTGGCGCCCTCCTCCTCCGCGCCGGGTGCGGGGATGACCAGCGCATTGCACGGCGCGGCTCGCAGCATCGCGGCGGCAGTGCTCCCCAGCGCGAACGGGATCGCCCCGAGCTGCCCGCGGGTGCCCAGCACAACGAGGTCCGCCGGCCATTCGGCCGCCTCGGCGATGATCTCGCGCACGGGATCCCCGGTGCGCACGCGCGGCTCTAGCGTGAACGAGTCGCTCTGGTGGCCTTCGAGGAAGCGCGCCAGCTCACCCTCCGCGGCCTCCTGCAGCAGCTCGCGACGTAGCGGCGGGGGGAGCGCCGTGTCGTACCGGATGACGAGGAGGGAGCGCAGCTCGACCGGCCCTTCCCCCAACAGCGCGTGCAGCACATCGAGCGCGGACCGGTAGACCGCGGAGCTTTGCGGGGAGAGATCGGTGGTCATCAGAACGCGCTGAAGCTGCGGGGCTAACCGCTCGCCCAGCACCAGCACCGGCACCGGCGAGGCGCGCAGGATGCGCTCCGCGGTGGTTCCCAGTACGTACCTGGTCAGGCGGCCACGGCGGGTGGCGCCCAGGATCATCAGATCGGCGTCGAGTGCCGTGGCGAGCGCACAGAGGCGGTCGCTCGCCGAGCCCTCGAGCGCATGGCAGTGAAGCTTCACGCGCTCCCGGTAGGGCTTCACCTGCTCCAGGAGATGCTCCCTGACCTCGTCCGCATAACGCTGGTTGAGCCGCGGATCGACGTACTGCGCGTAGGCCGCGTAGGCGGTGACGATCCGATCAGGGAGCTCGAAGACATTGGCCACGTGGAGCGTGGCTCCCAGGCGTTCCGCCAGGTCGACTGCGGCTTCGAGCACCAGATCCGGCTCGGCGGCGGAGGCGACGCCAACGACGATGGTGCGAATGTGCTGCGGCATCCTCATTCTCCCGTGCAAGCGCGGGAAATCACGCGCGATGCGACCGCCGGCAACCTCCTGATCCGGCACGTTGCGAAGATACGGACCGCGCGCTCCCGGGGCCATAGGCAGGCGTCGCCTGCCCCTGCCCGTCAGCTTGCCAACCACCCGGCTGCCTCGGGTGCCGCCCGCGATTCCGGCTGCACCGCATTCGACAGCCGCGGTGGAACCAGCAGGAGGGGAGAGCTGCTGCGGCGGGCGACGGCAGAGGCCACGCTGCCGATCAGCATGCGGCGGACCGCGCCGCAGCCGTGGGTACCCATCACCAGCATGTCCGCCTGCTCCTCGCAGGCGTAGCGTACGATCTCCTCGGCGGGGTCGTCGCCCCAGAGCACCTCCTCGCGCAGCTCGAGATGAGAGGCGGCGCCGCAGCGGGCCAGCGTCAGTACAGGCTGGAACGTGCGCTCGATGCGCACCACGTTGGGCCAGCGGATCTCGAGCTCCGCCTTGGTCGGGTCCGGTTCGACTGCCGTCTTGGGGGTCGGCGGCGGAGGTGGCCCGTCTTCGCCCCCCTCGTGCGGCAGAAAGGTGAAGGGCACGCCGAAGATGTTGACGTACTCCGCCTCGAACAGGCCGGTCTCCGGTTTCACCTCGTAGGTCGTGCGCCGCAGGCCGCGGCCCACCACCTGCTCGCACAGGAGCTGTGAGGTGAAGGCCCTGAGCCCCATGACGTGGGTCACCGTCTTGGCGTCCCAGCCTTCGCTCAACATGCCGACCGAAATGACCTTCTGAATCTTCTCGCCGGGCTGTCCGGCCTTGCCCACCGTGTCCACGGTGCGGCGCAGCAGCTCCGCCTGCTCGGCCTTGGTCAGCTTGCGCTCGACGGGCGCATCCCCCTCGTCCGACTCGTCGCTCCCATCCGATAGATCTGGCGCCCCGACGGGTTCCTCCTGTGCCTCCGCCCGGTCGAGCACCTTCGAGTCGATGTGCAGCACTCGCTCCGGGTCGCATAGCTCGTCGATGTGGATGCGCCCGGAGTCGAAAGCGTGCTTCACGCGAGCGGCCGTCTCGGTGCGGTTGCAGACGGTGATCATCACGGGCGGCGTCGGCAGCCCGGCCGCGCCCCACGCCTTCCACGCTTCCCGCCAGTCGTAGCCCAGCAGGTAGTAGGCGTTGAGTACCAGGTCGGGCAACGGCTCCTCCGGCTGCGCGCGCCGGTTCAGGTCGTCCTTGACGTCGGGGTCGTTGTAGATGTGGTAGAGGCGGGACTTGTAGGTCTTGGCGTCCGGCACGGCGTCGTCGCGCACCACCACGCGCGGCGTCTTGACCAGTCCTGATTCGATCGCGTCGTTGAGCCCGAAGTCGCTGACGATCCAGCCGAAGAGCGCCTCTTCACTGCTCTTCTTGCCCGACGGCGTGAAAGGCGTGGCGGAAAAGTCGTAGCAGGTGAGGATGCCCCGCGAACGCTGCAACCGATCCAGCCCGCCGATCCACACCGTCGCTTCCTCGGCACTGTCCTTCAGGTCGCGCTGCCGCAGGTACTTGCCCTCGGACTCCCAGTTGACGCGCCATGCATGGTGCGCCTCGTCGTTGACGACCAGCAGGTTCCGGGCGCTCGCCATCTCGCCCAGCACCTCGCGCGTGTACGCCTCGTCGCTCTTGGCGCCGCGCTTGTCCACGCTGCGCCTCTTCCTGATCTGCTCCTCGCTGTCCCAGGCCAGCGCGTGCCAGTTGCGCACGAGCACCTTGCCCTGCCGCAGTTTGTCGAGCAACGCCGAGGGCACGATGTTGAAGGCTTGGTAGTAGTTGTCGGCGCCAGCCGGCTCCAGCACGGCCAGCCGGCTCTTCACCGTCAGTCCCGGTGCGATCACCAGCACATGCTTCGAGAAGCGCGCGTCCTGCGGCGCGGTTACCTTGTTGAGGATGTGCCAGGCGATCACCATCGCCATGACGATGGTCTTACCCGAGCCGGTCGCCATCTTGCAGCACTGGCGCACGAACTCCCCGCCGTCGCCGGGAATCTCGATGCCTACGCGCTCGGCCGCGGGCGCTTCCGCGAGCCAGATCAACGTTTCTACCGCTTCCAACTGGCAGAAGAAGAAGCGCCGCCCCTCGAACTCCTCCGGGTCGTTCCAGTGATCGAGCAGCCGCTTGGTGATGCTGGAGACGCCCGGATACCCCGCCTCGCGCCACGCCTTGATGCGCGGTCGGATCTGGTTGACCAGCGGAATCTCGACGAAGATGCCGGGGTCGTCGAAGGCCTTGGAATCGCCCGAGGCCACCACGTAGCCCGCCGGGCGGCGGCCCTCCGCCAGATCGAAGGTGCGCGTCTCGCGCTCGTAGCGCCAATGACGCTCCGGTTCCGCGTAGGGCGAGTTGATGATCAGGCGGTCGATGGCGGTGTGCGGCATTGCGCTGGCCGTTTCCCGCTTCAGCTTGCTTGCGGAACCGATTCGAACAGCAGCCGCCGGATATCGGCCTCCGGCGCCCGCTTCGAGAGGTACAGCATCTCGATGCCGACGACGCGATCCTGCTCGTCATAATCCACGAGTACGCCAGGCGAAACCTCATCGGTACGGCTCGCAGGCGCATCGCTCAAGGTCAGGTAGAGCGCATCAGCTTGTTGATCCACTTTGAGCTTCATGGGATGGTTCTCCTTCGATCAAAGAATACCGTCACGACATGTGGCGGGGTTCTCTTGCCGTTCACGATCACGCGTAACACGCGATTGCCGAACTCGGCAATCCGGGCTATTCGATGTTCCAGCTCCGAGTCCACCGGGTCGGCCTCGGTCGCCTCCGGTGTGTTCAATGCGCGTTCCATCCATGCGAGCGCAATTTGCCGCTTTTCCAGCGCATCTCGGGCATGTTCCGTCAAAACGTATTCCATCTCACGCTCGCTCGGTAAGCTCACTCACCTTCAGGCTCTCGATGCCCCGGTCGTCCACGATCTTCACGGCGATCCGCTGGTGGCTGCCCGGTTCGAAGGGCAGCGACACCGTGCCGCGGTAGGCTTCGATGCGCTCCTCGTCGATCTCCGCCTTGAGGTTCTTGGCCAGCCGCGCCCAGCCTTCCTTCTCGCCGGCCATCGGGAAGAAGACCTGGCGCAGGTAGAGGCTGCGCCCGTCGTAGTCGGTGTCGAGCAGCCAGACGGCGATCTTGTCCTCGCCGCCCGATTCGATGCCGCCGGTCTTGGTGTTGTAGTAGTCAAAGCCGTGCACCGAGACGCGCAGCTTGCCCTTGTCCTCGCCCTCGGCGATGCGTTCCACCTGCACGTCCGGCTGGCCGATCAGCCAGAACGACTCGTTGCTGGCGCGCTTCTTCTTGAGGTCGTCGGTGAGGAGATCGGCGTTCATCGGCGCCTTAAGCAGGGTCACGCCTGGCCAGTTGGTCTCGTCGATGTCCTTGGCCGCCTCGGGGTCGAACTGGAAGGCGGCGAAGACGATGAGCTTCGGCTTGGGCGCCAGCGTCAGCGCCTCCTCGATGGCCTGCGCCACCTGGCGCTGCTCCAGCGGCGCGTGCTCCGGGCCGAAGGAGATGACGATGCGCTGCGGGCTGTAGGCCGTGGCGGTTTCCCGCACCCGGTCGGCGCCTTCGGCGCTAGGCCGGGTCTCGCCGTCGGCGTGCAGCCAACGGCAGCCGGGTAGCGGCTCCAGCCGGGCGAACCGGATGTGCTGGCCCGCCTTGCCGCGAATCCCCGCGCGCAGCAGTTCATCGCGCCACTCGCCCTGGCGCAGGGTCTCGCCGGAGCGGGCGATGGAGGCATCCGCCGGTTGCGGCGCGCCTTCCAGCAATTCCTCCACCGACTTCACCGCCGGCGCGGGCACGGCCTCCACCGTGAACGGGCTGCTGACGCGCGTGCGCTTCCTGTCCACAAAGGGCTGGTCGTAGAGCGTTTCCTGCCGGGCGTGGCGGGCGATGGCCGCGTCGATCTGCTCGCGCGTCATCCCTTCGCGGATGTCCGGATTGTTGGCGATGGACTTGAGCGTGACGTGCGGCACGGTCTTGTACTTGAATCCGCTACCCACGCCCTCCTGCGGGTGCGCCAGCTCGTAGTAGTCGAAGACGGCGGTCATCAGGCGCTGCTTGGCCAGCGTGAGCGCCACGCGTGAGGTGTCGCAGCTAATCCAGCGCCGGCCCCACTGCTCGGCCACAAAAGCGGTGGTGCCGCTGCCGCAGGTCGGGTCGAAGGCCAGGTCGCCGGGGTCGGTGGTCATGAGTATGCAGCGCTCGATAATCTTGGTGCTGGTCTGCACGACGAACACCTTCTCAGACTGGCCTTTGGTGTCTGTCCAAAGGTTGGAGAGTTTCATCACGGGGTAGTCGTCAACAAACGTCAGATATCGAAGCGTCCTCCCTGAAGCAGAAAGCCTGTCGGCCCTCTTAAGCGCCTCAATGCCAACTCGGTTTGTCTTCCAGCTCTTACCAGATGTTGGACTAAACGTGCGTCCGTCGTAGTCAATTGGGAAAGTGCACGTTGGGGTATACCCGCTCGAAACGAGGTTGTCGGTTCCGAAAACTCTGGCTCCCTTCGGGAGTAGTTTGGGTTCTGCACGCTCCTCTGGTGTCATCGCTCTCCGTGTGCCGTCCGGAAGTTGCACCGACGTGAACACTGTCCCTTCACCTACTGCACGCTCGGCGAAGACATCGCGATACTTGATCACGTCTTTGCTTTTCGCGTACCACAAGAGGTAGTCGGACACACCAGCCAATCCCGCCGATGTGAGCGGAACTGATGTGCGGAACGCGACCTGCGCGCAGAAGTTATCAGCGCCAAGAATCTCATCCATGAGGTTGCGGACGAGATGAACGTTCTCATCGCCGATCTGCACGAACACGCTGCCGCCTTCGGTGAGCAGCTCCCGCGCCAGCAGCAGCCGGTCGCGCAGGTAGGTGAGGTAGGAGTGGATGCCCAGCTCCCAGGTGTCGCGGAAGGCGCGGATCTGCTCGGGCTCGGCGGTCAGGTCCTCGTCCTTGCCGTCCTTCACGTCGCGCTTGTTGACGAAGGGCTGGAAGTTGGAGCCGTACCGGATGCCGTAGGGCGGGTCGAGGTAGATCATCTGCACCTTGCCGGCCAGCCCCTCCTTCTCCAGCAGCGAGTTCATCACCAGCAGGCTGTCGCCCGCCACCATGCGGTTCGACCAGCCGTGCGCGTGCCGGTAGAACTCGACCGCCTGACGCAGCGGCGGGTTCTCCTCCGTTGACTCGAACAGCGACCCCTGGACCATCGCCCCGCTGCCATTGCGCCGCTTCACCGCCTCGATGATCGTGCGCGGTTCGATGCGCTCGTGGACGTGCAGTGACACCGTCGGCACCTCGAACGAGGTGTGCTCGGCCTTGCCCGCCCACTGAAGCTGCGGGTCCAGGTGCGGGTCGTAGGCATAAGCCCTCTTCGCCCCGGCGTCCGGGTCGGTGTCCGGCGTCACCAGCCCCACGGGCGGGTTGTTGACGCGCTGCTTGTCCCGGTGCGCGTAGGACTCGATCGGGCGTTTGGTCTCGGTCTTCTTCTTTCGTGCCATCAAGTCCCGCCTGTGGGTTTCGTCATGCGCTGGTGCGGGAGGCTAACGCTGGTTGAGCCGCGGATCGACGTACTGCGCGTAGGCCGCGTAGGCGGTGACGATCCGATCAGGGAGCTCGAAGACGTTGGCCACGTGGAGCGTGGCTCCCAGGCGTTCCGCCAGGTCGACTGCGGCTTCGAGCACCAGATCCGGCTCGGCGGCGGAGGCGACGCCAACTACGATGGTGCGAATGTGCTGCGGCATCCTCATTCTCCCGTGCAAGCGCGGGAAATCACGCGCGATGCGACCGCCGGCAACCTCCTGATCCGGCACGTTGCGAAGATACGGACCG